>NZ_JBTIWT010000001.1:0-357133 GCF_054353775.1 Bacillus sp. 5w2
TTCGTAACCGTTTGGCGCTTCTATTTCCACTAGATTATAGTTACCTATTGGTAAATCTTTTGATGTCGCTTCTCCTTTTTCGTCTGTTACTAACTCACCAACTACTTTTTTACTTGAATCTTCAATATGAAACTTCGCTCCAAGCAATTTTTTATTATCATTATTACTATCAACTTTTTTTATTTTTATTTTTCCTGTACTAGGCTTGTTCCAATGTTGCCAGTTAAATTTGAAATTGTGAAATTCAAATCCACCAGTTTGTTGTACCGTACTGACAAATGCTTGTCCATTAATTGAGCCGCCTTTTGTTTCTAAAACAGCATTTGGAGCAAACACACTCCCAACAACACCATATCCCTCTGTTGTGATCTTTTTCGCATTTGGAAAAACCCAAATCATTTTCCCGTATAGCTCAGTAAACGGTGAATTAGGAGAATAGGGTTGAGATGTAGGAATTATATCCGTAGCCCTACCAATATTGTTCGTGTCATATAGAATGGACCCATTTTTAAATGTAACCTCTATTGCATCCGAATACATAACGATAAAATCTTTTCCTTTAGCATTGGGTAAAAATACATCTCTTATATCTAAATTGATTTTCCCTGTCAATTCTGATGAAACATAAATATTAGGATTGTTTATATCTTTTCCAATACCATAACTCATATTTGGAATTGGGGTATTCGTTTTATATTGACCTGCATTTTTACTAACTTGGTTGACTATGTTGCGAAATTCATTAAATTTCGCGTCAATTTCTAGTTTTTCTTTATAAACGATACGATCATACGAAGATTGTATAATACGATCTGGATCACTCTCTTTTGTCATTACGACTATTCCGTTTTGAATGATAAAAGATTCCTCTCTTGATTTTTTAAATTTTCCAGACAATAACAAGGATGGATATCCCTCATCACCCCATTTTTCCCCAACTATATTAGATGTTCCTGCTGCTGCACCTACAATCGTATAACCTGATGCATCCATATCACCTTGAACTGCAATTGCTCCTTCAATATCGCCACCTACTGCTTTATGGTTACCAAAGACAACAGCATTATAACGCGATATATCACCTAGACCTTCTAAGTTTATCGTGGATCCATACACTGCTTTTGGTACATAGACAACAAAACTTATACATAACATTAACAAAACCATAAAATGAATACTTACCAGTTTTAATCGTAGCCTCAATTCCTTTGTTCCCACCTTTACCGTATTTTTTCTATAGTCGAATAAAGTGCACTTTTATTAGTGATCCTTCCCTACATATGTACTTTGCTGTTCCCTAAGTTTTTGGATACACTATTCATTAATCCGGGATAGATACATTCTATCTAATTATTTTTTTCTTATAAATTACGACTAGAAGCGTACATAACAATAGGATTGGAACTATTACCGTCCACTTATTAAACATAGATACCTCTGTACTCATTCCTTGTTTTTCTTCCTGGTTGAACTCTACACGCTCACCCCGAACTAGCAATCTATTGGTGTTTACTCCATAAGGCGTGCACGTAATTAATGTTGTATAATCTTTATTTTCTACAATTTGTAGATCGTCCGTTTCGTGTGGTAAAACTACTTTAATTTGATCTACTTTATAAGCAAGAACTTTGTCTAAAGAGTGAACATAAAAACGGTCTCCCTCACTCAACTTATCTAAATCTGTAAATAATTTTGCTGATGGTAAACCACGATGCCCTGTTAAAATAGTGTGCGTATTTTCTCCACCTACCGGGAGCGAAGAATAATCTAAATGACCTACCCCGCGACTCAATACTTCCTCAGTGGTCCCTTGATAGATTGGTAGTTTTATATTAATTTTCGATATTTCAATATACCCCATTACATCACCTAAATTTAACGCATCGGCATACGATTGATGATTACTTTTTTCTTCAGAAAATGGATCTGCAAATGTTTTCGTGGAAGTTTGAACTTGTTTATTATATTCGGCTGCTTCTTTTTCCCTACGTTCTACTTCTTTCTTTTGTAGTGATTTAATCTTCTTATCGTAAGAGCTAATCTCAGAATAATGTGCACGAGTCGCCAACCAATTACTAATAGTAGGATATAAAAAAATACCTAATCCAAATAAAAAAATACCTCCTAAAACAAGATTTCGTTTCATATTTCCACCTCTGTATATACTAAAATATTGAAAAGAGGGAAGCATTTTGCTTCTCCCCTTTTCACATCACATCGTTACATATTCCTAAAATCTTAATTATTAGCAAACTTTTTTCTAAAGAAAACAAATGCCGCTGTAACCATTAACGCAAGGCCTAGTACAGTGAAAAGAGTCGTTCCTATACCACCCGTTACTGGAAGCATCCATCCACTTTTATTATTTTCTATCGTTAATTTAACCGTTTGATTATTTTCGCTAATCTTTACATCAATGGGGTCTTTTAATAATTGATAAGAAGCTGTAGTACCATCTTCTTTTGTATAAGTTGGTGCTTTCGTTTCAAAAATTTGATAGTCTCCATACGGAATGTTAGTCCATTTAATGACACCATTTTCATCTGATACACCTGTGACTTCTTTTCCTGCTACAACAACTATTTTCCCATTTTTATCTTTAAGTACAAACTCTGCACCTTTTAATTTCTTCTTATCAGCACCATCAATTTTAGTTAACTCGATAATTCCAGTTGTCGGAACAACAACTACAGGTTTAGATTCCTTTTCTCCAATTACATCATTTTTATTTATAAAATCAATTTTTGCTGTATTTAAAATTTCGGAACCAGAAGCTACTCCTTCTTTTACTTGTGATTTAATTTGTAAATGAAATTCTTTTTTACCATCTAATTTTGTGAAATCTTTTACTGTAGCTGTTACTTTTTGACCTTCTACAGCTACCTCTACAATACTTGTATTTACTTCCGCTCCATCAATCTTCACAATCGGCTTTCCTTGAATCATTAAACGATTGTCCAAAGTATCTGTTACCACATATTTTTTGTATTCTTTAATGTCTTCTGGTATTAATGTTTTGATATCATAATTGTAATTAGTTAAAGGATTTATTGGTAGCGCTTCCAAATTTCCGTTAATCTTTTTATTAATAGTTGGTTCTTCATAGTTTTTCACTTCTACTTTAACTACTGTACCAGAAGTAATTGTTCCATCTTCGTTAATAGTTCCGGAGGTCTTTATAAAAAACTCTCGTTTAGTCGGATCTATTACATACCCTTTCGGCGCTTTTGTCTCTTGGAAATAGTATTCCCCATACTCTAATCCTTGCACGCGAATATGCCCATTACCATCTGTTGCTAACTCTTTTTTCACTTCCGTACCATCTTTTTTAAATAAAGAGAATACTGCGCCTGCTAACGCTTTTTCATTTGCACCAGTCTTTACTAAATCAACTGCACCACGTTTAATCTCATTTTTTGGATACATATGAACATCATAGTTTAGCACCTTACCCTCTTTATTCGTTAATGGAATATCCACTGTATACGTATTTGGATTTAGGTTAACATGCGGAGGTCCAGCCACTTCTTTCACTTCATAACGTCCTAGCGGAAGATCTTTTAATACAGCTTGTCCGTTATCATCTGTTACTACTTGAGTTGGGGTCGCTCCCATTACAGGTTTCACATCTTCTTTTACGATTTTCCCATCGTTTGAAATTTTTTCAAACGACGCAACCCTTTTCACTTCAAACGTTACACCTTTTAACGGCTTCGCATTTGTTGGCACCTCTTGATTTGCAGAGCCATCACCTTCTAGCCCTGGTGCTCCATCTTTTTCTTGTTCATACTTATGAATCGTTAAAGTACCTTTGGATGGTGAAGTTGCCTTTACTAATACACTAGACCATGTAGAAAATGTTAAGAAAAGCACTAAAAGCACACTAAATATTTTTTTCATTTCTCTTATCCCCTTTACTACTTCTATCATTTTAAAAATCTCTTTATTACTATTACCCTCTTAAAAGCAATAGTGTGCCAAGTATCAGATTTAAACGAGTAACATAAAACATAGTCGTCCAACAATCCGTTGTTTACAATCACTTTTTCACTCTTCTTATTTTCTATTATTACGTTGTCTCTCCGTATGATATATGTAGTTTTCTCCCCTGAATTACACTTATATCTCTACTTCAAAAATCGTTACATATTAACTTCCATCGCTAATTTTCATTAATTCCTCCCTTCCTATCACTATTTAAAATGCAATCTTCATCATTTTTTCATACATATAGCAATAACCAGTAAATAAGTGTGACGATACATATTTTACGTTACTCCCTAAAACTATTACCTGTATATTCAAATAATATGTGCTAACCATGTTAAATTATGGTATTATTCTTAGAAGTTTATAATTTTTTATATTTTTTATAGATATAATTTTTCCGTTTCTACTTATGAAAAAAGGAATATGTAAGCATTCAACTATTACGCACAACTGTAAGGAGGAAGAATATGACTAAAAATCTCAGTCTAGTTGAGATAGAGTACATTTGCAATATGTTTTTCCAATCTTTTGAAATCCCAGTTTATTTTTTAGATTGTAACAAAAATATTCTTATAGAGTTTACATCAAAAAATGATTCACATTCGTTGTATGCATCAAACATAGAACAGTTACATGTGCTTTTTCAGAAAAATGATACATATAATTCCCCCATTTTCAGAACTCACCAACATCTAGGGCACTTCATTTTAATTCACATAAAGAGCCATTATATGGTGAATGGTACTGTTATTATTGGGCCCTTGGCACATGTAAATTTTTCTACAAGTAAAACGGATAGTAATCTGAATTTTATTTCTAATTATAAAAAAAATTTAGATGTAAGTACCTTTTCAAATAACAGTGACTCACTTTGTATAAGTCCTAGTAGAATTTTAAACGAAGATGTATATTTTCCAATACAAAAAGACGAATCTATTTGTCATAATTTGTATATAGAGCAACAACTACTTGGAGCTATAGAAAACGGGGATAAAGAAAGCGCACTCAAATATTATTACGAATTCCAACAAGAAACTTTTTCATCCTTATCTTCATTCCATCAATTAAGACGTCATAAAAACATTTGTATTTCATCCATCACACTTGCTACTAGATATGCTATAAAAGGAGGACTTCCTTCCGAGATTGCTTACAAGATTTACGATCTACACATCCAAAAGACAGAGGATTTAAAAGACACAGAATCTGTTTGGGATTTATTAAGAAATGTTTTCTGTACTTTTGCGGACCGTGTAAAAGCACAAAAAGTACAGCAACATTCAAAGACTATCGCTATTTGCAAAAACTACATTTTTAAAAATATTTACAATCAAATATCTGTTAAACAACTTGCTAAACTTGCAAACGTGAATTCAGATTATTTATCTATTTTATTCAAAAAAGAAGTCGGTATTTCATTAATTGAGTACATTCAACGTGAACGAATCGAAGAAGCAAAAAAATTATTAATATTTACAACCTATCCCTTATCAGACATATGTGCTTCGCTGAATTTTAGTGATCAAAGCTATTTTACTAAAATTTTTAAGAAATTCACCAACGAAACACCTGGTAAATACCGAAAATCTCATATTGTCATTTAGAATGAATCTTTCATTAAAACAAAGTGTTTTTAGTAACTTATCAATGAAAGATTAGAGTTACTCCCAGATTCATGACCTTTTGGCTTTAGGCTATTTTTAAATCAAAAAAACACGTTACTATTCTTTTATTTTAATGAGAATAGTAGCGTGTTTTATATGTAATGTAGTTCTGTAGACAGTATAGCATCCAAGCGCAAAGTTTTATAGAAGCCCATAGCACCACTAACTACTAAAATCTTATTAAACAAAAAATTTATCTAATAATTATTTTGTGAAAAAATCCAAACTATTTTTTCGGTTAGTGATATTCTCTCTTTGGTATCCATAACATAATTTACATATAAGGCAGACTTCCTTATTTCGTTTTACTTACTTTCTACTTTATTTCTTTTAGGTAATGAACTCTTTTTTTCAAATGAATAATCCCTACTATTATTTTTGTATCTTTCTAAATTTACGAACCAAAGTGAGTACTGTACCTACAATAACCATCCATACGCCCATTGCTGTACTGTTAGTTGTACTGGCCCCCGTATTGGGAAGCTCTTTATATGTAGATTCTTTTTTATCAGAATTACTGTTGTTCGGGATATTACTGTTATTAGCAAGGCTATCTGCTTTTCTATTGTCTTTATCTTTCACATATATTTTTTGTATTTTATTTACCTCGTTACCCGCGGAATCTCTAACACTATATATTATTTCAAAAGTACCAGATTTAGATGCATCTACAGTTCCTTCATGCTCTACTTTAGAAGTAATGTCACCGTCCTCTTTATCAGTAGCTAACACTCCTACCATTGGATCAAATTGATCCCCCTCAGTAATTGTACTTGTAGCAGGTACTTTTAGCATCGGTCTTTCATTTTTTACTTCTTCTCTAACTTTGACCGTTATAGTTTGTTTCGCAGTTACTTCATGACCTTTAGAATCTGCAACTGTGTATGTTAATACGTAAGTACCGGCTTTAGAGGTATCTACTTCACCATCAACTTTTACTTTAGAAGTAAGATCGCCGTCTTCTTTATCAATAGCTTTTACTTTTTCCATTGGATCGAATGAATCTCCTACATGAATTGTCGCTGCAGCAGGCAATGTTAATGTAGGATTTAGATCTGATGTTTCTCCATTTCCCTCTACAATTACAGTCTGTGTTGCCGTTGCATTCCCTCCTTGAGAATCAACGACAGAGTAATCCACAATGTATTTGCCTGGTTTAGAAGTATCTACATCACCTTTATGTTCTACTCTATTTGTTAAATCACCATCTTCTTTATCAATAGCTTTTACATTTCTCATCGGGTCAAACGTATCACCTACACGTAGTGTACTTGTAAGCGGTACAGTTAAGTCAGGGACTTGGTTTGCTTCAGTTTTTTCGTTTTCTTTCACTGTCCCTTTAATTTTTGCTGCATCAAAAGCTTTTTGGACTGCTTCAACCTCAATTGAGTTCGCTCCATATTTGTTTGATGCAACTTTAAGACACGCTAATCTTAATTCAGAGAAATTAGAAGTCATGTTCAATTCATCAGTATTTGCATAATAGAAAATATCAAACATTTTATCTTCACCAATACCATTTACAGTTACACCGTTATGTGTGCCACCTTTTGCAATTAAATACGCGACTTTATTAATAATACTTGAGTTGAAATGAACACCCTCATTATCCTCTCCATTTAAATCACTGTATTTACTATAATCATCTGGATACGGTACTCCATCAAAAAATTTGACTGCAGATGGATTTGTCATATTACGGAGAACTGATCCACTTTGTTCTCCTATTGTCCAATTAAATTCCCCATTATTTATATATTTCTCAATAGCCGTTCCCATAATATCAGATAATGCCTCGTTAATTGCTCCAGATTCTCCGGAAAATTCAAGATTAGATTCGCTAGATGTAATAGCATGTGTAAATTCATGGCCCGCTATGTCAAACGCTTTTACCATTGGATCACCGTATATAAGCATACTAACATTGTTAATATTAGCACTAAATGCATTCCCCCAATTTTTAGGATCATCTGTTTCTCCGGAATCCCATGCATGTACAACTGATACTACTTTTTTTCCCTTATTATCAAAACTATTACGCTTATATTTGTCTTTATAAAAATCATATACCTTTGTTGCTATGAAATGGGCACTTACCGCCTTTGGATCATTAAATGTTGTTGAAGTGCTAGTTGCTAATATACCAGGATAATACCTTCCTTCAAAAGTAATATCTCTATAATTTACATCGTAGGTCTCAATTCCTTGCCCTCGTGTGTAATCAGCAAGCGCATATTTTCCGTTACTCTGTTCTGAAATACCAAATGTGCGAGTTATACCTACATCATCTATTCCTGTTCCAGTTAATGATATGAAATTACTTTTTTTAGTTTCCTTTAAGGATTCAACATGCTCTTCACTTACTTTTAAATCTGATTCTTGTACCATGTTTTTCAACATATCACCATTTTGAGCATTCACTAAATAAGTTCCAGATACATAGTTTGGTGTTGCAGCAGCAAATGTAACTTGATATGCATTGCTAGCCTGCCCATTATTTTCATCGACAAAAATAACTTCCTTAACTTCTGGCTCAGAAATAAATGTAATATCTTTCCCGTACTTCGTATAAATATATTGTTTTGCTTCTTCTTTTGATAAATTAATAGGATTCTTTAAATCTTCTTTTGCTAAATTTTGTGCGCTGTCTCCTGAAACACTTTTAATAATACCCTTTTTATCTACATGAGCAGTCAATTGGTGTCCATATACTTCTTTTCCTTCATATATTTGTTGCATACGCACAAGTGTAGTTCCATCATATGAACCACGTTTTTGAAGAACCTTGTAATCTACCCCTTTATCTCCACTAACTTGTTTTGGAGACAAAGCATGCTCCGTCTTTTCCTTAAGGGCATCTTTCACTACATTCTCTGGCGTCTTTTGTGATGGTTGTGTAAGTTCACCTGTACGGAACGAATCCTCTTGAATATCAACTTGCATTTTGCCCATTTCCTCTGCATAACCTACTCCATATGGTGTTACGCTTGTTAAAGCTACTCCTGTTGTTAATGCGACTATAGCTATTTCTTTTTTATTTTTCATGTTATTTCCCTCGTATAATTTCCTAAAATATGAAACTGCTAAAATTTATACAATTTATTCCTATCATAAAAAGATGACTTCTGTAATCAACAAAAGTCATCTCTTCAATATGTAATATCCCTAATATATTTTCAATGCATAATTTCTATATAAAAAGGAAAAAGCATTCATTAACGAGCATTTTGCAATACTTTTATTAGGTCATTTATATTTTCAACTTTCTGCTGAAACTGATCAAATCTACTATGTAGCAATGAAGGATTTTTATCTTCAGTTGAAATAACTTTTTTTAATTCCTGCTCTAATTTATCATATGTATCAAAGAAATTATCAAATTCTACACTTACAAGTTCTTCATTTTCTCGATAAAATCTTTTTGCTTCTATATAAGTCATATATGATTTATTTAAAAATCCTAATGAAATTAAATATTTAGAAGTGTTTTCTTGATATATAGCAATATTACATGCTATTTTAATATCAGAATAAGTCTTTTGAACAAAACAATGCAATTCAAAAATCTTAAACTTTAATACATTATTCATTTCATCCCCTCCATCCTATCTATTTTACAAAAAAAAAGAATATTATACAAAGTAAAATATCAATATAGTACAAAAATAAAAAGCGAAAGATTAAATCCCTCCGCTTTTATAGTAATACATACATTTCATATTGTGCTAAAGAATTCTTTTCAAATCCAGTTTTCTTTAAAAATCCTTCTAGTAAATTGTTGTTTGGAAACCCAATTGATAAACTTGCCACATTCAACTCATCTCTTGCAACTTGTAATAATTTTGATCCAATACTACGATTTCTATAGTCTTTGTCTACGAAAATAAAACTAATTTTACCTTGTTCATTCATACAAATAGAACCTTTTAATTCATTATCGACATATGCGCCATAAAATGTATTATTTGTTTTTTCGATATAATCCATATCATTTTGCCAATTTATATGGAAGTGTAACCATTTCTGAACTTCAAGTTTAAAAGCTGGAAATTCTAATTGTTTTACTTCAATTCCCTTACAGTCTTTAGGTATTATTTTAGTCAAATCTTTTAAATTATAATAAGATAGATCGTACACTTTTTCATAGCCTAACTTGGTATAGAAATGAATCGCACGGTCATTACCTACAATAACTTCCAGAAAAAGTTGCTTACAATCATTTTGAAGCGCCTCTTCTTTATGCAGTTCAAATAACTTTTGGCTCACACCAATACCGCGGTAATTCGGATGAACCGCTAATGTTCCACAGCGCATTGTTTTTATGTTTTCATAATCTTTTATCCCACCCAGTATTACCCCTACAGATTTGTTACCGTCTAAGGCAAGAAAGGAATGTTTTAGTGAATTCCCTTCTGGCCCAAAAAACCTTTTTATAAAATCTTCTTTTGAAACTTCCATTTTTATGATGTAATCTGAAAACCCATCTTTAAAAGCTTCATATACTAAATCTATACTTACTTCACTGCATTTTTTGTAATGAATCATATAAAATTATCCCCCACTTACTCGTGTTAAACTTAGCATTCAAATACATAAAATGTACTAGTGCCAATCTACCCATCATTCTTTAACTTTTAAATATACCATTTAATTTGAAATAAACGGGCACTTGCCTACATATCTCTCACTATTAATTTGTTTTATAACAAACGCTGCAATATCACTATTTTGAATCTTGATTCCTGGCATATCTACTAAACTCTCTTTTATATTTCCAATGCTCTTCCCTTCCATAACAAATGGTAGTCTAACAATTGTCCAATCTACATCACTATCTTGAATAGCTTGCAATTCTTTATATTTATCTTGCATCATCTTTGATAAAAACACTTTAAACAAGGTAGCTCCTATTTTATTTATAATTCTCTTCTGATCTCCCGTAACATCTAAAGACCCTCCAGAAATTAAAATATATCGTTTTATTTCAAATTCTTTCATTGCTTCTAAAATATGCTTTGATACTGTGCTAAAAATATAAGATTCATTTTTGGGTTGACCTACCGCATTAATTACAGCTCGACACCCTTTAAGTAATTTGCGTATTGAAGAAAAATCACGTGCATCCCCATCAATAATCTCTACATTTTCATTAGTTATCGTCATATTATTAGAATTTCTTGTTAATATTTTTACTTGATATCCCTTTTCTAACGCTTGCTTTACAAGGAATTTCCCGGCTTTTCCGTTTGCACCCAGAATAGCTATTTTATTTGTACTTTCCAATATTAACCCCTCTTACTATCTATTATTTACTACATTAATCTCATACACTCGTAAAAAAGCAATTAAATGCTCGCACGCTCGTTCACAAGCTAACATTTTAAAGATTTTTTGTTCCTCTTTCGTTTTATCATTTGCTTGATCTGAAGCAGCTTTTAAACATAGAAAAGGTTTTTTATTGATTTGGCACACATAAGCGAAAGCTGCTACTTCTTGATCAACCGCTAATGCTCCATATACAGTATGGAGTAAATATCTCATTTCAGAACTACGGATACGTTGATCTCCAGATAAAAATGTACCAAAATGAATCGGATCATAAGATCGTATCTTTTTTATTCTTCTTACAATTGACTTTGTTGTTTCAATAGGCGCTGTTCTACCATTGTATAAATTAAAAACATCTTCCCCCGAACCAGCAGCAGTAACATCGTGTTGTATTGCATTAAGAGCTACTACAATATGACCATTTTTCACCTTATTTGATAAACTTCCGCATATCCCTGTCATAAACAACTCATCTGGCTGAAACTCACTAATTAATAATTGTACACAACTAGCGCAGCTTACTTTGCCAACTCCAGTTATAACCGAGATAATTTCCAGATTATTTATATAATGAAAATGAAATTCCCAAGCTGCTCTTTTTTCAATGCGTTCGCTTGGATAATATTGATGCAAATACGTAAGTTCAGGTTCCCATGCGGCTACGATTGCAATACGTTTCATTACACGCTTCACTTCCCCCATTGTTGTCATTTAAATAAGTTATCTATACTTTCTCGTTCATAATCTAGAATCCATTTTTTATATTTCTCATATAAGTTTCGTATTGTTTCTTTATTCTTCGCAATTACTTCACATCCTCTATCATCATACATAAACATGATAATATCTTTTGTTGCATTTATGAGAAATACATCTGGATAAGAAATTTCTTTTAACTGCCAAAATGCTTCTTCTAGCCAAGGATATATAACTTTCAATATAACGCAGTATTTAAATATCCCTTTCATTTGTATTCGTTACGAATGTTTTAATCCCCTTTTTATACGTTACATGAAATTTTATGGAGAATCATTGCTACAAAATACATAAATGTTTGATATTATAGTAATGTTAATGATTTGTAAGGAAAGGAACTACATAATGAATAAAAACATATTAATTATTGATGATGATAAAGAAATTGTTGAGTTACTTGCTGTTTATTTGCGAAATGAAGGCTATAACATTTATAAGGCATACGATGGCGATGAGGCATTGCAAATGATTTCTACGTATGAAGTTGACCTTATGGTTTTGGATATTATGATGCCAAAACGAAATGGATTAGAAGTTTGCCAGGAAGTTCGTGAGAATAATACTGTACCTATTCTTATGCTGAGTGCAAAAGCAGAAGATATGGATAAAATATTAGGTCTTATGACAGGTGCGGATGATTATATGATTAAACCATTTAATCCATTAGAATTAGTAGCTAGAGTGAAAGCTTTGCTACGAAGATCATCTTTCCAAAATGCTACTACCCAAAAGAATGAAGATGGTATGATTCGCATTCGTTCTGCTGAAATACACAAACATAATCATACCGTTAAAGTAAATGGAGAATATATTAAACTTACATCTATTGAATTTGATATTTTATATTTACTTGCGAGTAATACTGGAAGAGTATTTAGCTCCGAAGAAATTTTTGAACGCGTTTGGAATGAAGATGGTTATGGTTCAAATAAAACTGTAATGGTCCACATTAGTAATTTACGAGATAAACTTGAAACAGTAATGAATGGAGAGAAGTTTATTCATACTGTTTGGGGAGTAGGCTATAAAATTGAGAAATGAAGCATTTGATATATTAAAAGATATCCCAAAATGGAAGATGATTTTTTGGTTCTTGTTAGCTATCACACTTACCCCTATTACTGAATTAATTATATATCGTCTTGTTACAAGTGTAATTGAAAGTTCACTTACGTTAAGCGAACTTGGAAAAGAGTTCATTAGAATTTTTGGGTATGAAAAATATAAAGGAATAAAGGAATCTCTATGGTTGATGATTGTCTCTTATTTATTTTTATTTTCTATTTTCTCATCCTACCTATACATTTTTTATCGTCACGAAAGAAAGCTTTACTATGAAACTTGTATTAAAAAAATGATAGAAGAGATTCGTTATATTGCAAATGGAAACTTCAATCATAAGGTTTCTATCGTAAATCATAATTATCTGGAAGAGCTAGCGACCGGGGTTAATCAAATTATTGAACAATTGAAAGTCTCAATTGATGAAGAAAGACAGGCAGAACAAGCAAAAAGTGAACTTATTACAAATGTATCACATGATTTACGTACCCCTCTTACCTCTATAGTTGGATACGTGAATTTAATCCACCATGATAATTATAGAGATGAAGTGGAATTACGTCATTATATACAAGTCATTTACGATAAAGTAACCCGTCTTAATGCATTAATGAATGACTTGTTTGAATATACACGTGTTCAAAATAAAGAGTTAAGTTTATATTCTGTCCCCATTGATATTGTAGAGTTACTTGGACAATTAACTGTTCAATTCCGCATACAAGTTCAAGAAGCAAATATAGAATGTCGACCTTCTTTCCCATCTCAAAAACTCATGGTATTAGCTGATGGAGACAAATTAGTACGTGTGTTTGAAAATCTTATTATAAATGCCATCGCTTATGGAAACGACGGTGGATATATCGACCTTGCTGCCTATGAAAGCAATAATATGATTACTATAGATATAACAAATTACGGCCAACCTATTCCTAGTACAGATTTACCTCATATTTTTGAACGTTTTTATCGCGTTGAAAAATCACGCTCTACAAACACTGGTGGATCTGGACTCGGATTGGCAATTGCAAAAAGTATTGTCGAATTGCATAAAGGAACAATCGAAGTATATAGTGATGATAAAAAAACAACTTTCACTGTAAAACTACAACCATATAAATGTTAATACAGCTTAATTTTAAGTCCAATTTCTTACCAAATAAGAAATTGGACCTTTTATTTTCCATTAACATCCAAAATTTAATAATCCTTTATAATTCTTTAGAAATTCTTTACCTTTTCTTTCTTCCTAATTAAGCATTCTTTTTTACAATAATATTATTGATGTCATAGTAGGAGGATCACTTATGCAATTCTTGAAAAAGTTCACAATTTTATTATTATCTTTTGTTATTACAGCACTAATCGTTTTATATTTTTACCTTTATGTAAATGGTCCAATTATTCAAGCTAAATCAGCTATTTTAATAGATGCTAATTCAGGTGAAGTTGTTTATAAAAAAAATGAAGAAACTCCTATACAATCAGCTACCTTATCTAAATTAATGACAGAGTATATCGCACTGGAACAACTGAACGAAGGAAAAATACAGTTAGATGAATTAGTAAAAATAAGTAACGAAGTTTTCCGAGCAGAAACGAGTCCTATAAAAGTAACTTCGAAAGATAAAACGACGGTTCGTGATTTACTTCATGCTTTGTTTTTGACAGGGAATAATCGTTCCGCACTTGCCCTTGCAGAACACATTGCTGGAAACGAAGATAACTTTACGCTTTTAATGAATGAAAAAGCAAAACAACTAAAGTTATCACAACCTTCCCCGTTTCTAAATGCTACTGGAATGAATAACGATACGAATAAACAATCAACTACAACAACGATAGACGTAGCTAGACTAGCAACACAATTAGTAAAAGACTTTCCAGATGTATTGAATATTACGAAACTAACCTCTTACCAATTTACCTTCAAAGATTCCAAAGTTTTCAATACCAATAAAATGATATATTCCCTTAATAAAAACATTAAACTCCAAGGTGTTGACGGCTTACAAACTAGTTTTTCAACTAATGGTAATTATAGTTTTGTCAGTACAGCAAAACGAGGAGATACTAGACTTATTTCAGTAATATTAGTCGCCGATGATGAAAACAGTACTTTTATTGAAACAAAAAAATTACTACAGTACGGTTTTGATCCTTCTTCGTACTCTGCACTCCAATCTTTTAAAGATGCTGTTACATCTTGGACAGTTTTGCTTCAGTTTAAAAATTTGATCATACAAACATTGTTGATTTTCTTCATTATTACAATTTTAATGTTTTTACATATACGTCAGAAAAAATCCGAGGATTTCAACTAAGAAATCTTCTTATATATAAAAACCGGCTTGCCTTTACAGTGCAAGCCGGTTTCTAAGTCTATAGTCCTCTTCCAATTAAATTCGCTGAAATAGGTTGAAGATTTAACTCCCTCGCCCATATAGATAGTTGACCGATATGGTGAATTTCATGTACAATTACGTGCCTTAAAACCTCACCATATGTATATGTTTTATCTGTCCACGAAGCTTTTAATATTTTACCTTCTAAGTTAGCTGACCATACTTGTAAAAAATCTTCTAATTCTCGTTTATATAAATCAGATAACGCTTTCACTTTCTGGATTGATTGATACTCTTTAAACTGCGGTGCATTATCTTCTTTTCCTTGAAGCGCACTAATCCAGCTATATTCAACATCTACAATATGAAACAATGTTTCTAAAATACTCCCAACACCACCAACACGTTTGCTGAGTAATTCTTCCTCTGAAAGTTGCTCACACCACTTAAACCAATCATCTCTTACCTGCCAATTGTATCGAAATAAAGTGTACATATTTATCTCTCCCCTACTCCAATTATCCACCTAACAGCATCTATTACATAATGTGGCTCATCTTTTTGAATATAGTGACCGCTTTGTTCTGCAATTACAAATTTATTATTGCTTGATAATCGTAATAATTCTTCTTGCAACTGTAACCACTTCAGTTGTGCAGCTTGCGAATAAAAAGCTTTTTTACCAGCAGCTAACACGACAAGTGGAATATTTCTCGTTGACTGACAATGTTTATCTGCTTCGCCTAGACTAAACATAAACTCTTCATAAGAACTTTCATATACAAATTGTTTATAGTAAGCTTCTTGAAAGTCTGGGGACATGATTGGTAAAAAATCTTCTTTATAATTTTCTGGTGTCGAATCCACCAAAACAATTCCCAGCATATCTTCTGGATAAAAAGCCGTAAATAAACGTGCATTTATACCACCAAAAGAATGTCCTACAAAAATATAAGGTGGTTTCAATTGTAATTGCGCTAAGCAACTTCTTAAATTTTTTACCATTTCAGAACTAATACGTTGCTTGGAACTCTTCCCACTTTTTCCTAATCCAGCTCGATCATATGTAATTACCGTCCCAAATTCAGTCAGCTCTTCAGCAATATGCTCCCATGCCTTGGAATAATCTCCATAACCTGCTTCCATTATAATAACAGGTTGCAACTGCTTTCCTTGGAATACTTTTGAATACATTTTAAAATCATCAACTTGTACATATTCCTCTATACATTTAACCATTGACGATCACTTCTCTCTGATTAAGTTCCTCTTCAATTTGATTAATTATTTCATCGACAGATAAAGATCCATCCAAAACAATATCTGAATTTGGCTTTACGGTATGAAGTGCCTCCAAATAGGCTTTTCTAGCATATGTTATATAATGTTTTAAATCATTATGTATTTCACTCATTGTATCTTCCTTAAAATCTCGCAAAATTCTTCTAGCCATCGCAATATCTAAAGGCGTATCGATAAATATAGTTACATCAATAAATTGTCGCATTTCACTATTTAAGTATGCAAAAGGATAATCTACAATAATATAATCTACATTACTATCCCGTATAAGATGCTGAATATCCTTAATTAATGGTGTGAGTACCCATTCATCATAATTTGCTCCATCATCAATCCATTTACAAATATCTGCAGGACAGTTATCAAAGTTATAGCTATCAAAATATAGTGCTTTTGAATTTATTAACTTGTGAGTTAATCTTTCTGTAACAGTAGTTTTACCTCCTCCTGAAACAGCTGCAATTGTAATGATTTTCTTCTTGTTATTCATAATTTCCCGCCCCCCTTTTAATTAACATAACATAATTATAGAAAACAATTATTTTCTAGCGCTCCATTCATATTCTAACATACTCATTTCCCATAAATTCCAATATGTTTCCCCCACTTTTTTTGACTCTCTTAGTAAGCCTTCTTTTACAAATCCTATTTTTTCATAACATGAAATAGCTGACGTATTAAAATCATAAACACCTAGAGTAACTCTATGTAGTTTTAATTCTTCAAATGCAATTTGCAGTACTGCTTTCATCATATGTTTCCCTATAGAACGCCCTCGCATTTTCGTATCACCAACTAACACTTTTCCAATCCTTGCAGATTTATTTATATTGTCAATTTGTCCGAGTGAAATATGACCAATAACGTCTGAATTCTCTTCATCTATTACTTTGAATGCAAGTGTATTTGAGCTTTCTATATATTTTTCTAATTGCTGTTCATTTAAAGGGTATGCAAATGCATTTCCTGACCATTGTATTAAAAATTCTTCGGAATCAATCCAATTTATTAATTGTTTGAAATCAGTTCTTGTAAATTGTTTCAGCTTGATCACTCTCATTCTCCTTTCACACAATCTTTTATACACCTTCAAATTTATTTCTATATGAAAAATATATTCCCTTTTAAACAAAATAAAAAGCCATTCATAAGAATGGCTTAGCATCAATAAAGCATAATTACTCTTTATTTGCTACGTCAACACCGTTAAAATCAAACTCATCAGCAACAGTTGTAGCAGGTGGTAAAATTGCTTCAATTTTACAAAGAGATATAATTGCTGCAACTGAACCAGGAATAGCAGCTAGCTTAACAACATCGCAAGTTACAGAAGAAACAGTACCTATATAAGTACGTCCTTCAGTGTTAATTCGCACTGTTTTATTAATTAAT
The DNA here is from genome assembly GCF_054353775.1 of Bacillus sp. 5w2. NCBI lineage: Bacteria > Bacillati > Bacillota > Bacilli > Caryophanales > Bacillaceae > Bacillus > Bacillus sp. 5w2. Next base: position 17,840 of record NZ_JBTIWT010000001.1, read on the forward strand.
TTTTTAAGTTCGTCTCTAATTCCTTGTACACAAGAGCTGTCACATTTCTCATGCTTTTCTTTTTTACACTCTTCAAAAACATCCCAACAATCATCATGTTTACACGTACATTTTTTTCTACAATTATTAAATCGAGAACCCAAATCCTCACCCCCTAATCCTTTCTATTAGTAAAGTATGTCCAATAGCTTAAAAGTGTACGAGACAAAAGCATAGAAACAAAAAAACAAACACTTGTACTAAACTTTTTTTTATATATTAAAAACGAATATACTACTGTATGAATACTCAATTCATATACTCCAAATATGTAGCATTATTAGTATAAACGTGCTTTCAACGACAATAACATTCTTTTCTTTATTAATAACAAAACGGACCTCTAACAATTAAAGGCCTGTTTAATGAGTGGACTTGGATTTAATTCTGCTGAATTTAAAATTTAGACAACCTCTTTCTCAAACGAACCTGTTTTTCTTTTAATAAGCCGGCTCCTTTAAGAGGGACCAGCTTTTCCTATTACTTCACATATACATAGGCTTTGTTTGCAGTAATATAGTATGTTTTTCCTTTACTATTGTGCACCTTGTATTGTAGTGTTCCTTTAACACTTACTTTTGCATCAATAACAAACTCTAATCATACATTAACAGAACCAGCAACGTCTTTATCCTACCAAGTTGGTGAATCATAGAAACGTAAATTATTCCTTTTAGAAACACCACGTTTTCCTCCAATAGATGAATCTACTGTACTTTTTTATCGAACTTCACATAAAAGAATCGTATTTAATCTATTGCTCTTCGCCAAGATTCAACCAGCCATCTATGAGTTTTAAAAATGTACGCACCATTTTGTCTAACTAAAAGACCACATACACCAAAATCCCGAACACTCGCAAATTCTAATGCTCCTATAAATTTTTGAGCATATAAATTAGGGAATGCACGATTTGTAAGCAAGAATTTCTGACCATTTCGCAATGGAACATTCTAAAATTAGTATTATTATGGAATTTCCTCATATTTTATTAACTTCCTTATTAGAAAAAGATTATTTTATATAGATTACTATAAGCATCCATAAAGCCAAGGCGCCAATGATAGCGAGCACTATACGTGTAGATAGTACCCTTACTTCAAAGTCTGTTTTCTTGGAAGGTTCAGGATATGCAATTATGTAGATTCCCTTTAATAATGCAAGCCATGCAATAAACGTTAGGAACCCCTGCCAGTTGAATACCCATACATTATGTAGGATTACACTACCTAACCCTAGGAAAATCGATAGAAAACCATACATAATACCAAATCCTCTGTCTTCAACCACTAATTTTTTCAATTCACGTAGTACCGATGGACGTACGAAAAGTATTCCCGATACAATAACCGTTACCCATCCCCAAAACAATCCTAAAAAAGTACTAGTTTCCATTATTAATTCACTCCCCTCAATTATTTATATTTCAGATATTCCCCCCTTTAGAACAATTCCAACATCTTTATATATAGGCGAAATTCTGCTCTTTTTTAATACAAATAGGGCATATTCTATGCCCATCCTTAATCACCTTATTTCTCTACGAAATGAAATTTTCACATCATTCTTCGTCATCATCTATCCGAATCAACCAAAGTCGCTTTGTACTATTACCACACACTTTTTCATAGCTTGGAGCTAACATGCACCGAAGCCAATATAATGATTTATTCGCCTTTTCACTAACCTCTAAAATTGTCCCCTCTTTAATAAAATGATCACCTTGATACAATGTATACTCGCTTGTCCCATGGAATCATCATTATTCCCCTCCCTATTAAAATAGCATTTTTGTTTCAAATGAGGCTCTCATTAATTCGGATGAATTCACCAGTATTTTCACCAAAAAATTCATGATATCTTTAATTAGTGGAGTACTTCATTACTTAACCATTATCTTCAAGAGCCCCATAGACAATCGGGGTTTCTTTTATTTAAATAAAAATTTTGTTTAAACTTTACAAAACTCACCTATATTAAAATATCTTCTAAAATCCCTATTGAACATTTATAATACTTTTAAATGGTTTAAATTCTACAATCAGTAATGGAGGCATTTTAATGGGAAACATCCCAAATGTATCATCACAACAATCAAATCCTAATATACCCTCACAGCAAGTGAACCCTAACACCCAACAAGGTAATAATAAAAAAACAAGACACCGTATTATAACTATTTTGGCTTTAATATTACCTATTATTTTTGTCCTTCAATATTCTCTTAATAACCAACAAGAAATGATTAAAGAAAAACAAATTACGCTTAATACGGAGCAACAAAAATTATCTTCTTTAAAGAAGGATGGTCATTCCCTTAAGAATGATGTTAAAGCTTTAACAGATAGTGAAGAAGAAATTTTAAAATTCGCAAGGAAACTGTATGGATTTTCCAAACCGAATGAAACTATTTTTAAAATAACTGAATAAAATTACACTGCATTACCCAAAAGGCGATTTGAAAATACTCGCCTTTTTATATTTAATTTCTAAAGGAATCATACTAATCTCTCTTTCTATCAAATAAAAATTTTGTTTAATTTACTAAAATACAACCGCTTGTCCATTTCACTTTGCTTTATCATTACATTTACTATTAGTAATACGATTTTTAGAGGTGATAAATAATGGACGAGTTTTTATCTTTTGCTGCACTTAATCCGGGGTCTATTGGACCTACACTTCCACCTGTTCAACCCTTTCAATTCCCTACTGGTCCCACCGGTTCTACAGGAGCTACGGGTTCAACCGGACCAACTGGACCAACTGGACCAACTGGATCAACTGGACCAACTGGACTAACTGGACCAACTGGATCAACTGGACCAACTGGACCAACTGGTTCAATTGGACCAACTGGACCAACTGGACCAACTGGACCAACTGGACCAACTGGATCAACTGGGTCAACTGGATCAACTGGATCAACTGGACCAACTGGATTTAATCTTCCTGCTGGGCCTGCATCTATTACTTTGACTTCTAACGAAACCACGACATGTGTATCCACTCAAGGAAATAATACTTTATTTTTTTCGGGTCAAGTATTAGTAAACGGTAGTCCTACTCCAGGAGTAGTGGTCAGTTTTTCATTTAGTAATCCTTCTCTTGCTTTCATGGTTCCTCTTGCTGTCATTACAAATGCTTCAGGTAACTTTACCGCTGTATTTCTAGCTGCTAATGGGCCTGGAACAGTAACCGTTACTGCTTCACTTCTTGATTCTCCTGGAACAATGGCTAGCGTCACTATTACCATTGTGAATTGTCCGTAATGGTTTTATCTTTAAGTACTAAGCAATTTCTGATAAGATGAGCACTGATTTACAGTGCTCATCTTATCATTGGGATGTTCCTTTCAAATGAAATTTCGAAACACCCTACTAAAATAAAGCTTTTATTAAGAACTAATGACCTTTATATTTCTTAAACTTGTCATCACAAGTGATTTTTATAATTAGTTAAATTCTCAATATAGTTTATGTATATAATTCCATTCAAAGAAACATAATACCCACGTAACTATTTAAAAACACTTCGTTTTTATATCTAAATTCAAAAAGGAGCTACATAACATGGATAAAAAAAATCTATTAAGTCAACAACTTGATTATGTGTCATCGGATGCGCTGAATACTCCTAGTAAAGCCCAAGAGCAAATGCAAGAAACATCTCAGGAGGCACATGATTCAAACAAAAAGGACAGTACTCAAGCTTTACATGGCGACGATTTACCAATTTCAGATGTATATAGAACAACGAACAAGCAGTAAATTTGAAAGGGAAAAATCTTAAGAACGAGTGAACTTAATTCTTTTCCCTTTTCCTATTTAATTAACACTTTTATATGAAAACCGTACACTTTTTTGACACATCCACTATCACAATCTCCTGAAAATTCGTGATAATATTAATTTGTCGAATACGCCAAATTTCGACATTGAACGACAATGATATCTCCTTTATTGAATCCCTGTCCCCCAGGGATTTCTCCTTTTATTCATTACTTTTTTCTTCACTAAATTTTCATTCTTAACAAAATTCAATTACTCCATTGGATAGATATGCAACAGTATCCTATTTTGATAAAAACTAAAAACAAACAGACATACTTAACACTAATAGTAGATTTTTTAACTTCAAATTTACTTTTTCTCTCTTATCTTTTTGTAAACATTAAAAATGAGCTCTATTTACATAGAGCTCATTCGTAATTTTATAGTTTGCTAGACTGTAACCCCTGAATAACCGGAACTATTTCAGGATTTACAAGTGATGATAAATCCCCTAATTCTTTTCCTAAGTAAGCAGCTTTAATGACGCGTCGCATTACTTTAGAATTACGTGTTTTTGGTAAATCTTCTACAACGTGAATATCTTTTGGACACAATGCTTTTCCGATATGAGAGTTTACTAAACTCATTAATTCTTTCTTTAACTCTCCTGTGAATGTTACATTGTCCCTTAATACTACAAAACAATGACAAACTTCACCTTTTACATCATCAGGTACACCAATCGCGGCAGCTTCTATGACATCATTATGCTTCACAAGAATAGATTCATATTCTGCAGGTCCAATACGTTTTCCAGCAATGTTTAACGTATCATCTGAGCGTCCTGTAATAATATATTGCTCACCATCATAAATCACCCAGTCACCATGAACCCATTTATTTTCAAAACGTGACCAATATGTGTTCACATAGCGTTCATCGTCTTCCCAGAAGCTTTTCGTCATACCAACCCAAGGTTTCTCTAAACATAATTCTCCAACTTCATCACGAATTGGATTACCTTGATCATCGAGCACAACCGCTGCCATTCCTGGTAAAGAAGCGTTAAAGCTAATCGGTGCAATTGGTTTAATAAGGACGTTTCCGAAAATTCCACCAGAAATTTCAGTACCGCCTGAATAGTTACAAATTGGTACATTACTTTTTCCAACTGTTTCAAATAGCCACATCCAAGGATCTGGATTCCAAGGTTCACCTGTTGAGGCGAATACTTCTAAACTCTTAAGCGAATGTTTATTTACATACTCATCACCTTTTGCCATTAACGCACGAATTAAAGTTGGTGATATACCGAGATGTGTAATTTCATATTTATCAACTGTCTCCCATAAACGATCTGCCTCTGGAAAGTCAGGAACACCTTCGTACATGACCATCGTTGCTCCATTTATGAGAGAGCCGAATAGTAGAAATGGTCCCATCATCCATCCCATATCAGTTACCCATAATACGCGGTCACCTTGTTTGATATTCATTCCAAATCCTGCATCAAATGCAGCTTTCAAAGGGAAACCAGCATGTGTATGTACTGTTCCTTTCGGTTTCCCAGTTGTACCTGATGTGTAAATGAGCATTAACGGATCATCACTATGCATTTCTTCAGCATGTGTAAATGGTTTTTCTTTTTCTAGCGTACTCCATGAGAAATCGTAATGATGCGGTGTAAAATCATTTCCTGCATGACGAACGATAACAACTTTTTCAACAGTTGGACAATGCTCACAAGCTTTATCTACTTCATCTTTTAATGAAACAATTTTACCGCGGCGTGAAAAACCATCTGCAGTAATGATCATTTTTGATCCTGCCGCTTGCACGCGAGTCATGACTGCATCAGACGCAAATCCTGAGAAAATTGGTGAAATAATTGCTCCGATTTTCATAACAGCTAGCATCGCAACAACTGTTTCTGGAATCATCGGCATATAAATTGTTACACGGTCACCTTTTTCAATACCCGCATGTCTCAAACCGTTTGCAACGCGACTTACCCAGCTGTCAAGTTCTTCATATGTAAATGATTTTGAAGTTCCATTTTCCCCTTCATACTGAAGTGCTGGTTGCGTTCTTGTTTCATCATCTGCAAGCCAGCGTGATAAAACCGATTCTACAACGTTACATGTTCCGCCATTATACCACTGTGCAAACGGCGTACCATTTTCTAAATCTAGCACTTCTGTATAAGGTTTCATCCATTGATAGCCAACCGCTTTCTCAGCTTCTCCCCAAAACCAAGCTGTTTCTTCAATAGATTTATTATAAAACGTTTCATAATCTTCATAGCCCAATGATTTCATCCAACCATATAAACGCGTTTTTTCTTTATACTCTTCTGTTGGAAACCAAACTGCTTGTTTCAATGTTTTCCCCTCCTTGACTTTTGAGCAAGAAAGCCCTAAATAGGGCTTTTAAACTGGATAAACTGGATGTTTACGATCCGTAAATACTTGATATTTACTCATATACATTTCGAATCGTCCTTTTAACTCTTCTCGTAAATTGTTTGGATGAACAATACCATCAATGACCATCTCTGATGCTAAATGGTAAATATCAATATCTTTCTTATACTCTTCGCGCTTTTCAGCAATGAAGCTATCACGCTCTTCTTCTGGTAAAGCTGCAATCTTATTTGCATATACAGCATTGACCGCGGCTTCTGGACCCATTACCGCAATAGAAGCTGTCGGTAATGCTAGGCAGCAATCTGGTTCAAAAGCTGGACCTGCCATCGCATATAAACCAGCACCATATGCTTTACGAACAACGATAGAAATTTTCGGTACAGTTGCTTCACTCATTGCAGAAATCATTTTTGCACCGTGGCGAATAATACCAGCACGCTCTACTTTTGTACCAATCATAAATCCAGGTACATCTGCAAGGAATAATAATGGAATATGATATGCATCGCATAAATTAATAAATTTCGCTGCTTTATCAGCTGAATCGTGGAATAATACGCCGCCTTTCATACGCGGTTGATTTGCAATAATACCAACTGGCTTACCATCAATACGTGCTAAACCTGTAATGAGTTCTTGAGCAAATAGTTTTTTCACTTCATAGAAAGAACCTTCATCAATAACTCTATTAATGAGATCTTTCATATTGAAAGGAGCATTTTGATTTTCTGGAATGATTTGTTCTAACGTTTTATCGAATTGTTTCGGTTCTTGAGGTGTAACCAATGGAGTCTTTTCTAAGTAGTTGTTTGGAAAATATGAAATGTATTGTCTTGCTTGTGTAATCGCATCTTCTTCGGTCTTACATAAAACATCTCCACATCCTGATACAGAGCAATGCATACGTGCTCCGCCCATTTCTTCTAAGGTTACCTTCTCGCCGATAACCATCTCAGCCATACGAGGAGACCCTAAATACATAGATGCATTTCCTTCCACCATCATAACAACATCACAAAAGGCTGGAATATATGCGCCACCAGCTGCAGAAGGTCCAAATAATAAGCATACTTGCGGAACTTTACCTGATAATTTCACTTGATTATAGAAAATTCTTCCTGCACCACGGCGCCCTGGGAACATTTCAACTTGATCAGTAATACGTGCTCCAGCAGAGTCAACTAAATAAAATAACGGAACACGTAATTTTTCTGCCGTTTCTTGAATACGTAAAATCTTTTCAACTGTACGCGCGCCCCATGATCCAGCTTTTACAGTTGAATCATTTGCCATCACGCATGCCGTACGACCATGTATTTTACCCGTTGCCGTTATAACACCATCAGCAGGTAATCCAGTTTGTTCACAGTTTGCAAATAATGCATCTTCTACATATTCACCATTATCAAATAAAAGCGCTAAACGATCTCGAACGAATAGTTTTCCCTTTTCTTTGTTTTGTTCATGATATTTTGGTGCGCCGCCTTGTTTAATCGTTTCAACTCGTTCTTCAAATGTATTCGATTGTTGTTTTTGGTCTAACATATTTACTCCCCCTTATACATTGGTGTGCGTTTTTCCTTGAATGCTTGTAATCCTTCTAATCTATCTTTCGTATGGATTACACCTTCATACGCTTGTTTTTCCATTTGTAATCCGGTATGTAAATCAACTTGAATACCGTTTGAAATTGCTTCTTTTGCTAATCGAACAGCAATAGGACCATTACTAGCAATTTTCTCTGCTATTTCAATTGCTTTCTCTTCAAGTAAATGAGCTGGTACAACAAATTCTACTAAACCATATTCTTTTGCTTCTTGCGCCGAAATACGTCTTCCTGTATAAATTAATTCCTTCGCTCTACCAACACCAATTAATCTTGGCAAACGCTGCGTACCACCTGCTCCTGGTATAATTGCAAGTGTAGTTTCAGTAAGACCAAGACTTGCAGATTCAGCCGCAATTCTAAAATCACAAGCTAAACTTAATTCCGTACCACCACCAAGTGCGATTCCATTTATAGCAGCGATAACTGGCTGTGGTAATTGTTCAACCATTTCCATAGTGATGCGAATCATACTAACAGCATGACGAACTTGTTCTTCATTCATGCCAGCGCGTTCTTTTAAATCAGCACCAGCACAAAATGCTTTTTCACCAGCACCTGTTAGAATAACTACTCTAGTATTTGACTCTTCACTTATTTGAGTTAATATGTTTTGTAACTCTTCTAATAACGTTAAAGATAATGAGTTTGCTTGTCTTTCACGATTTAATGAAATCTTTACAACGTGAGGTGTTACATAATCAACTGAAATGTTTTGTAATTGTAGCATCTTCTCACCTACTTATCGTTTTATGTTGAAGCGCTCTATACACATGACTTGGTAATTGGATATTTAACTTACTTTGAATAAATTGACTCGCTCTCAATAACTTCTCTTCATCAATATTCGTTTGGACCCCTAACTTATGGAGCATATAAACTAAGTCATCAGTTGCAACATTACCTGATGCTCCAGGTGCATATGGACAACCCCCAAGGCCACCACAAGAACTATCAAATGTTGTAATACCGTATTCTAAAGACTTAACTACATTCGCCAGAGCCATACCGTACGTATTATGGAAATGCATTGCAAACTGCGAAGCATCGTATTTCTTTAATAAATGTTCTAATACTCGCTCTACTTGTAGTGGATTCGCTACACCGATTGTGTCACCAAGCGAGACTTCATAAATGCCGTATGAAAATAGTTGATTACATAATTCGTCAACTGCTGCGGTACTTATATCCCCTTCATAAGGACATCCAAATACAGTAGAAACATAGCCTCTTACCTTTTTCCCTTCGAATAATGCCTGTTTTGTTATATCTTCAATTACAACTAATGCTTCTTTAATTGATTTATTAATATTACTTTTATTATGAGATTCACTTGCTGATAAAAAAACATTCACCTCATCTACATTTTGCAAAAAAGCTCGTTCCAAACCATTTTGATTTGGAACAAGCGCTGCATATGTAACATTTGGATCCCTTTTTAGCTCAGAAAACACATCATTTGCATCTGCTAATGCAGGGACCCATTTAGGGTGAACGAATGAGGAAACTTCAACGTACGATAATCCCGCCTCTGTAAGTAGTTGAATCCATTTTACTTTATCTTTTGTGCCAACAATCTTTTTTTCATTTTGTAAGCCATCGCGTGGCCCGACTTCTTTAATGACAGCAAAATTAGGTAGTTTCAATTCGCTTCCCCCTATATCTCCCTATTCAATTTCTAGTAATACATCTCCTTCATTTACAAAATCGCCTTCTTGCACATTAATTTTCATAACTGTGCCAGCTTCTTCTGAAACGATTGGAATTTCCATTTTCATAGATTCCAAAATGACGACATCCTGCTCTTCCTCTACTGTATCTCCTACTCCTACAACAATCTTCCATACATTTCCTGCCATCGATGCATATACTTTCGTCATCATTTTTTCCCCCTTAATATTTTTAAATCTTATTTTTTAACAAGTTGTTTCGTTACAAAACCTGTTGTATAAATACCACTTTTGAACACATCGTCTTCCAATACTTGAATTAGCATTGGTGTGTTCGTTTTAATGCCTTCTACTTTTAACTCTTCTAAAGCATCATGTAATTTCGAAATTGCTTCTTCACGAGTTTCACCATGAGCAATAACTTTCGCAATCATTGGATCGTAGAAAGGTGTAATCGTTACTTGATTCTCCAAAAAGTGATCAATACGTACATTTTTTGGAAGCGTTAAATCTGTAATTTTCCCAGGTGATGGGAAGAAAGTTTTCGGATCTTCTGCATAAATACGTGCCTCAATGGCATGACCACTACGTTTTACATCATCTTGTGTAAACGATAATTTCTCACCATATGCAATTAGAAGTTGTTGTTCTACAAGATCTAAACCAGTAATTTCTTCTGTAACTGGATGCTCTACTTGTAATCTCGTATTCATCTCTAAGAAATAGAAGTTCTTCTGATCATCTACAAGAAACTCAACTGTACCTGCATTTGTATAACCTAGAGCTTTGGCAGCTTGTACAGCAACTTCACCCATCGCTTTTCGCGTACCTTCATCTAAAAATGGTGAAGGTGCTTCTTCAATTACTTTCTGATTTCGGCGCTGCACTGAACATTCACGCTCCCATAAATACACTGTGTTACCATGTGTATCTGCTAAAAGCTGAATTTCAATATGATGTGCATCTGCAATATAGCGCTCTAGGTACATTTCTCCGTTACCGAAGAAGTTTTGTGCTCTTGTTTTGTTACTTTCAAATGCTTTGGTGAGCGTTTGCTCAGTTTCCATCAACTGCATTCCAATGCCTCCGCCGCCTGCGGATGCCTTCAGCATTAATGGATAACCAATTTGTTTCGCAATTTCAATTGCTTCTTCAGCAGTTTCAATATTTGTAGTAATACCTGGAACTACTGGGACATCTGCAGCTTGCATCGCGATACGTGATTCGATTTTACTTCCCATCTTCGTAATGATTTCTTCTGAAGGACCGATAAATACGATTCCTTCTTCTCTACAGCGAACCGGAAAAGATGGATTCTCTGATAATAATCCATATCCAGGATGGATTGCTTCAGCATTTGTCTTTTTAGCTATTTCAATAATTTTTTCAAGGTTTAAATAGCTTTCTTGGACACGTGGCCCACCTACTAAGTAAGCTTCATTTGCCATCTTTACATGAAGTGCATTTTCATCTGCTTCAGAATAAATAGCAACTGTGCGAATACCAAGTTTTTGACAAGTTTTCATAATACGAACTGCGATTTCTCCGCGATTTGCAATTAATATTTTTTGAAACATAGTGATTCCTCCTTTTTATCTACATCCTAAATGTCTTGCAATTACGAGACGTTGAATTTCAGAAGTTCCTTCACCAATTTCTAATAATTTTGCATCACGAATATGTCGTTCTACTTCATATTCACGCATATAGCCGTATCCACCGTGAATTTGTACCGCTTGATTTGCAATACGACTAGCAGCCTCAGATGCGAAAAGTTTTGCCATAGCCGCTTCTTTACCGAAAGGTTTATCGTTATCTTTTAACCAAGCTGCTTTATGTACTAAATTACGTGCTAGCTCTACTTCAGTCGCCATATCAGCTAATTTAAATTGAATCGCTTGGAAATTAGAAATTGACTTTCCAAATTGTTGACGTTCTTTCGCATATTGCAGTGCACGTTCAAATGCAGATTGCGCAATACCAACAGCTAATGCTGCGATTGAAATACGTCCTCCATCAAGTGTATATAAGAATTGTTTAAATCCTTTATTTACATCACCAAGAATATTTTCTTTCGGTACACGTACACTATCAAGTACGATTTCACACGTATTAGAAGCACGAACACCCATCTTATCGTAAGGACTTGAGATTGTTAATCCTTCGCTTGTAGTCGGTACAATAAATGCCGAAATGCGTTTTCTACCATTGTCTTCAACACCGTTGACAGCGGTTACAATAATTGTATTTGCATACTCTGCATTTGTAATCCAACACTTCTCACCACTAATAACATACTCGTCTCCATCTAATACAGCTTTCGTTTGTGTACCACCTGCATCAGATCCAGCGTTCGGCTCAGTTAATCCGAAAGCACCTAAAGTTTTACCTGATGCCATTGGAACTAAATATTTCTGTTTTTGTTCTTCTGTACCGAAATAATAAATTGGAGAAGCACCTAATGAAATTGTTGCAGCGTAACTTAATCCTGTCCCACCACAAGCACGACCAATTTCTTCAACTGCTAACGCGTACGATACAGTATCGCCACCTGAACCTCCATACTCTTCAGGGAATGGGATTCCTAATAATCCTAGTTCGCCCATTTTTTGAAATGTTTCATATGGAAATTCCGCAGTTTTGTCATAATATACAGCTTTCGGTGCGATTTCCTTTTCAGCAAAGTCACGTACCATTTCTTTAATCATTTGTTTTTCGCGAGTTAGAGTAAATTCCATTCCGCTACACACCCCTTATCGAATATTGAGTTTCGACAGCGTGCGAGTTTCTACTACAAACATTACTACATAAAGACAAGAATATTAGTTAGATAATTGTTATAATTCTGTCATAATCTAATTTTAAAACAGATTCTGTACTAATGCACAAAAAAATTCCTACATTGTTCTACAACAACATAGGAGTTTTCTTGTCGAATTATGTAATTTAATGTTTAATAATCTCTACCTTTTCCCGAATCTGAAATCTCAACTAAAGATTCAGGGTATGGTTCGAAATATGTTTGTCTTAATAAATACTTTTCATCAAATCGAAGAGCCCACGATTTTAAAATTGCAAGTAAGCTACTGAGCGGGACTTTCTTTTCTATATATTTTTGTATCAAATCTAAAAAATGATCTTTTTCTTGTTTTTTCAGCTTAGTTTTAAAATATCCAAAAATATGCTCACATACATTTACATTCGATGTATAGCGGGGTGTGCGCATAAATAATTCATATAAAGTCTTCTCATAGTTTTCAAATACCACTTCAATCGTTTCATTTTTTTGATTTGCAATAATACGCCCTAATTCCTTTTGTTTTACCTGATTATATGCCATAAATAAATATTTATTGTCCGACTGAAACGATACAAGGTCTTTCATATTTTTATTATGTTTAATCCCTTTGTAATATGCGATTGTAAATAACCTTGTAAAGAAATGTTCTCTAATAATAAAATTCGACAATCTACCTTCTTCTTCAATTGGAAGATGCGAAAATTTTTTTATTACTGCTCCGCCAAATAATCCAGATCCCTTTCCTTTTGCTGGCGCTTTTTCAAAACCAGAATAAATTTTCACATCACGTGTACCACAACTTGGCGAACGATTCTTTAAAATAAAACCATCCACATCGGATATCGTTTGTAAAAAGTCATTTGAAAACTGCTCCATTTTTTTAGTTACATCTTCACGCGTCGACGGTTGCACAAGTCTATTTACGCCATTTTCTTCTACTATTCGTATCGTTTCGCGAGGAATGCCTAAACCAATTTCTACTTCTGGACAAACCGGGATAAACGTAACAAATGGCTGTAAATTTCGTATTGTTAAATCTGGAATCATCTCTGCATTATAACGACAAGCATCAAATTCTAAACATTTACTTACAACAATTTTCGGTTTAGCAAATTGGCGCATCATATTACCTCCGTGGTGTTAATCCGTACAATATAAATTGAATCGTATTTTCAATTTCCACTTCATCATCCCATTTTTCTTCAGGCAATAATAAAAATCGTGTTAATAATAAACCTAATACAGCTGATAAAGTAAGTCGTAATATGGAAGATGGTGGCATCTCAATAATTTCACCTTTTTCTTGAAACTTTACAATCAACTTTTTAAAATGTGAAAGTAACTCTGTTTCTACTAAATGTTGTATTTCATTTTTCAGTTCTGGTTGAAATGGCACTTCTTGAATCAATATTTTTATCATTGGAAAATGCTTTTTTGCAAATTCAAATCTATTATGAATAACAACTCTCAGAAGCCCTTCATATGATTCATACTCTGATTTAAATATTTCCTTTGCGAAGGCTTGTACGAAAAATGGTGCAGCAAACTTTGTTAATGTCGGCATGACGACTGCTAACAATAAATCTTTTTTCGTTTTATAGTAGCGGAAGATTGTTCCTTCCGCTACACCAGCCCGCTTTGCAATTTCACTTGTTGAAGTTGAAGCATAACCCTTTTCACCAAACATATCAACAGCTGCCTCTAATATACGCATTTGACGTTCATTTCGTTTATCCGTATTTGTTGCTGCAATTAATTCTTCCAGCCAATCCTTCTTCATCTATAATGCCCCTTTATATCATCATTATATTTTTCGATGTTTCTTTAATGCAAATACATTCCCTACTGCAAATAATAGAGAAAAAAGTAGTAATACAGTTAAATCTAATGCAATCTCTGTAAATCCTTGATTTCGAATCATCACTTGTCTCATCGCGTCAGCGCCATATGTGAGCGGAAATAATTTCCCTAACATTTGGAGCCACTTATTCATAGATTCAATTGGAAACAAACCAGAAAAGAAAATTTGTGGCACAATGACAAGCGGTATAAACTGGATCATTTGAAATTCATTATTTGCGTATGCGGATAAAAACGTCCCTAAAGTTAAAGCGGTTAAAGAAAGCATACATGTAATAAGTAGCGTTAGCCAAATGGAGCCAGCTACATACAAGTCTAAAATATAAACTGAAAAACTTACGATAATAATGGATTGTATGAATGCAAAGATTCCAAAACCAATAATATATCCTACAACTATTTCCCATCTTCTTACCGGCGTCGATAGTAACCTTTCTAAAGTACCACTTAAACGTTCTCTTACAAAAGACACCCCTGATAAAATGAATACAAAGAAAAATGTAAAGAAACCAATTAATACGGGACCAAGCCCATCAAACATTGTAAAGTCTTTAGAGCCATGTAAATAATTCACTTCAGGTTTCATAATCGATACGTCGTTCTTCTCTGTACTTTTTTGTAATATGTGGAGCACAGCACGATTTTTTGACGAATCACTACCCTCTAATACAATTTTCATTTTTCCATTTTCTAAACGAATTACTGCATCTACCTTTTGATTTTCTAACTCAGACATTGCCTTTTCTTTACTATATTCATAAATTGATGCTTCCTGATTTTTCATCACTTTTACAATTGGAGCGGGCATATCAACAATAGCAATATGCGGTACATAGTCTTTTTGTGTAAACACTAGCGACAATAACCAAAGTAATAACATAGGTGCTCCAAACATCATGGCTAACGAACGCTTATCTCGAAAAAATTGGCGAATAATACGAATGATTACACCAGTAACTCTCATGATGGGGCCACCTCTTCCATCAAAAAGACATCTTCAATCCGTCCTGATGATACCCGCTTTTTCAATCCTTCAGGTGTTCCAGTCGCAACTAGCTTTCCTTCTCTAATCAATCCTAGACGCTCACAAAACTCAGCTTCATCCATAATGTGTGTCGTTACAATTATAGTTGTGCCTTTCTTTTTCAAATCATAAAATTTTTCCCAGATCGTTTTTCTAAGAAGTGGATCTATCCCAACTGTTGGCTCATCTAAAATTAATATTTCAGGTTCATGAAGGAGTGCTATCGCTAATGATAAGCGCTTCTTCATCCCGCCTGAAAAATGCTGTACTTGCTTTCTCATATGTTGTGATAATTGTACTAGGTCAAAAACCTCTTCAATTCTTTCCTTTTTATGTTTTCCCTTTACTCCATACATCGTTGCCATAAAATCTGCATTTTCATATGCTGATAGTTCTTCATATAATGCATCAGCCTGAGCCATATAACCAATTCTTTTCATTTCATTTAAATTAGGCATGTTCGTGTTGTAAACAAGCACTTCACCTTCCGTTGCCTCATTAATACCTGCAATCAATTTTATAAGAGTCGTTTTCCCTGAACCTGAAGGCCCAACTAAACCAAATATTTCTGCTTTTTCAACTTGCAATGAAAGATTGTGTAAAACTTCTTTTTTCCCAAAGCTTTTTGATACAGTCCGTAAAACAATGGCAGGTTGCTGCACGTATTCTTCCCCCTTTTTAAAAATGAGTGAGTACTCACTTTTATTTTACTCTTGGGTAATTATATGTCAAACCTCATTGATTAGTATGTATTTTTCATCAATAATTTTAAACAATGAAACAGAGTCGACATTAGAATATCATTTCTTAAAGTCGACTCTGTTTCATTTAAATTATATATTTCATTTTACGTTTTTAAGTTCATATATTTCCTAATTCTAGCAACATCTAAAGAATATTCGATAACTAATTGCTGTAACGGTAAAATAACTGTGTCAGGATATAAATGTGCATATTGTAATGTTTCTGCGTATTTTTCTAACCTTTTTTCTAAATACTTTATAATTTGATCTGGATGACTTACTAATAAACATTTGCAATAATAATGTATTTGTTCCTCAATCGCCGTATACTCTTCAATTTCATATTCTTTATGCATGTGTACACCCCTTTAAGTTTTTTACATGAATTACTTATCACAAAGTTTTTTACATGAATTACTTATCACACTTTTTACTCGACTAATTTTTAAGTTTTTTGATTATTTACACTATAACAAACTCTTCGGGTCAAAATTTGTTACTTTATGTAACGTAGAAAATTTTTAACAAAATTGTAATGTTAACTAGTATAAATTGCATACGGCCTATTTCTTTTTTCTATACAAAAATCGTACAGTTCAATTTAACTGCACGACTACAAGTTCTGGCCTATTAAAAATTCTTTGCAGAATGATACTATTGCCTAATCCTCTACTCACTACCATAGACGTATTTTGTTTTTCATATAAACCGGCTGTATATGTAGGGAATATACCTTGATTCGGAGCAACTAATCCTCCGATAAATGGTAACCTAAATTGTCCACCATGAGCGTGTCCTGATAAAACTATTTCTATTTGCTCATCAGCATACTCTGTTAAAAATTCAGGCCTATGGGATAGTAATACATTATATGTATCCGGCTGCATTTCAAATTTCGCTTTTATAATTTCATCTTTTACAACATTTCCTTCATCACGGTTTCCAGTAACAAATTCCGGATCATCAATACCAAGTAAATTTATTTTTTGTTCCCCTTTTTGAATACTTACATGTTCATTTCTTAAAATAGTAACATGATGTTTCTTTAATTCTTTCTCTAAATCATTATATTTTCCTGACCATTTTTCATGGTTTCCTGTCACAAAATAGACAGGATACTTCTTTACAAGTTCTCGGATTAGTTCCATACTAACTTCCGGATCGTATGATTTACTGTCAATTAGATCACCCGTAATAGCAATAATATCTGGATTTATGATTTTTACTTTTTGAATTAAAGTTTCTTGACTGTCGCCAAATTTTTTATTATGTAAATCTGAAATTTGTAGAATTTTAAAACCTTTAAAAGAAGAGGGGATTTTATTAGATGTTATTTTAACCTCAGTTATACTAATTAAATTGTTCTGTACATATAAAAAGATACTAAAACTTACTAAAATACCAATAACTAATATGATTCTTTTAGTCTTCTTTTTCATTTTTCCTCCTAAAATCTTGATCAGTACTACAATGCTCAATAAACATTCCGCGCCCTTCGAATTCAGAATAACTGAAACTTTTTAAGTGATTTGAAGTATTTTTCATAGTATTTCTCTAATAAACACTTACTGCTGTTTTCCAATCTCATTCGTATTAACTGCTATAAAGTGTAGCTTTAATATCCTAGGTGACCTGCATAATTGTATGATATCATGCTCATTTTCTAGTGGACTTATAACAAATCACTGGAAGCTCTTCATCATATTATCATTTATCTTACTTAGTTTAATAACGATATAATGATAATTCCTATAGTTTTTTATAAAAAAATTGTGTATTTTTCTCGAAGTATATAATATATTTGCTTACAAATATATTATTACCACTATGATTTTAATTTGTTTAAAACGTACATAGAGAGAATTGAAACACTAAATTACCTTATGAAAAGTCATTATTATGTTATTAGTTGGAAAATTGAAAAAATAAGTGTAGATAGATATCATTGTGAATGAATATATAATTAATTTTAATTTCCTGACATAATTTCACATAATTCTTAAACTAGTTTTTTGCGTGCATTATGAAATAAAATATTGCGCAATGTCAGTTTTTAAAAGATTATATATCAAAACTTTAAGAGAGGAAGAAAAACTATGAAGATGAAAAGAAAAATCATGATGACAACAGCACTTGCAGCTACATTAGCTACAGGTGCACTACCAACTACATCAGTGTTTGCTGCAGAAAAAGAGGCTCCTATCCAACAAAAAGAGGCTCAAATGGGTATTCAACCATTAGCACAAAATAATTTAGAAACAGCTGTTAATGCTGCCTTAAATGGTCCAGAAATCAAAAAAATAAAAGTATTTGAGCATGAATTTAACGTAAAAGAAATAGAAGTAGTAAATCTAGGTGGAGGAAAAAAATATGTTAAGGGACAAATTTCTCATCATTTAAGTTTCCGTCCAGATGATCAATTTTATTATGAGTTTACTGTGCAAGATGGAAAAGTAGTAGATAAGCCTGTATTTAATATTGATAGAGGTGGTTGGACACCATTTGCTGCTCCACTTTTATCAATTCTTGCTGCGTATAATGGAATTCCAGTTAATCCAAATGATTTAAATACACTTGGTCAGCAGATTGGTAAAGTTATAGATGGAAGCTGGGAACATGCAGCCCAATCTATCGCAACTGTAGTTAGTCTAAGTTTTAATGAGTAAAATGTTTTAATTTTTATTAGCATTGTAGGGACCACTTTTCCTAAATAGCCTTGTTATAAGAAATTCCTGAAACAGCTATAAATAGATTTTTACCGCTCACTCACATTATCTTAATTTGTTAACCACCTTATCATTCATAATATGTCACAAAATAGAAGTCTTTTTAAGGCTTCTGTTTTGTTTGTATACAATACAGCAAAAAGCTTATTTTTACCTATCTATGCTTCAATTTTTTAAAAATCCGTTTGGCTATTAGATATAAATTATTACAATAAACTAATAATATCTTAAGTTAGCTCACTACCTCTTTTTAATTACAAAAATTCATTACATTAGGAATAAAAAACAATAAATATAGTAAAAAACCATCTTATTATAGCTATTGTTTAAAAGTCAGGAGAGATATAATGAACAAAATAAAAATGAAAAATTTCTTTAAAATTAGTATCCTCACTTATTTTACACTAGCAATTTTAAGTGCACCATCTACTATTTTAGCTGATAGTCATCCAGGTTATTCTTATGAACCCAATATAGGATATCAGAATCCATCATGGATGTCAGAAGTAGCTGATTCAACAAAATTAAGTGAAATATCTATTCCAGGAACTCATGGTACAATGGCTTTACATGGAGCAAGTTTTCTTGATGAAAATTTGACAAGAAATCAAACTATGAGTCTACCCCAACAATTAAATTCTGGAATTCGATATGTAGATATGCGCGTTAAACGTGTAAAGGATTCTTTTGCAATGTACCATGGCATTGTAAATCAAAAAGCAGTGTTTGAAGATGTATTAAAAGACGCAATTCAATTTTTAAAAGATTATCCGACAGAAACAATTTTAATGCGCTTAAAAGAAGAAACTACACCTGAAAGTGGATCTCCATCATTTGAGGAGATATTTTTAAAATATAAAAACGTTAATGCTTCATATTTTTGGGATCCTAATTCCGTACCAACTATAGACAAAAACAACCCTACTTTAGGAGATATCCGAGGTAAAATTGTAGTCTTACAAAACTTTACATCCTCTCAATTGTACGGTATTGATTACGATAGTTTGAATATACAAGATAAATTTGAAATTGGAAGCGGACCAAACGAAATATATGAAAAATGGAATGCGATAAAAATTCATCTACAAAGTGCAAATACTAACTTTAATAATGGAAAAATATATCTTAACCATTTTAGTGGTACGGGTGGTGCAGCCGCATTTTTAAATAATGTATATCCTTGGTTTGTTGCTAGCGGAAAAGAGAATAGAAATACTGATAGTAACCCTAAGTTAATTCAAACGAATTCCACTAATGCGTGGGGTGATTTTCCCCGCGATAGAAATGGGCAAGTATATTATGGTGGGATGAATACACTTGGGACCGAACTCTTACAACAAGGTGGAATTAAACATTCTGGTATTATCGCAGCTGATTTTCCTGGACCAGGTTTAATTGATAGTATCATTAAATTAAATGGTGTACATTCAAATGAAAAAGAGATATTAATTTCGCAAATTCCATCCGAATCTAGCCCTTTATCCGGACAAAAAAATCGATCCAGTCAAAACTTTAAAATTGATAGTTTACCTGTAGGTACCAAAGAATTAAAATGGGTTATTGAACCTTCAGAAAAAGATCATCCTTCTACTATCTCTTTCAATGTAATGATTGATGTTTCCCTAGGTATCGATTCTATTCGTTGGAAAAATATTTCACATGGATCTAGGACTGAAGCTTACACAAATACTAAATATTATATCGCAAGTCCCATTGGTGCCACTAACAAATTCACTGTGAAAATATACGCTATTACAAATTAGAAAATAAAAAATCCCAATGGAATACCATTGGGATTTTTTATTAATTTCATTTTGTAAACATTAGATGGGGATTAAATGTATTAGTACATCATTTAAACCATTAGAGAATTTATTTTTCGAACACCCTTTATTTTCAAAGAAAAACCCCAAAATGTTAACTACATTTTCCTGATTATCATTTATTCAAAACTGCCTTCCAAAGCGATAGAGCAAAAATCCAATTTGTGTCACCATTGCCTTGATAATCTTGAACTGCTTCATACACTTTTCCCTCATGTACTACTCTATCACCTTTAGTATATGCTTTTCTCGCATCCCATTTTTCATATGTGGAATCCTCTGCCTTTGTTGTTACACTCAAAACATCACTTCTACTAGATTCATTTCCAGCTAAATCAACCGCCGTTACTACATATTTATACGATGTATTAGCCTTCAATTCTTTATCCATAAAGGATGTATTAGCCGTTGTCCCAATTTTACTCATAACTCCAGCGCTTTCTCTATATACAATATAATGGTCTACACCTACATTATCTTCAGACGGACTCCACATCAAATCAACAGTTGTCGCTGTTTTACTCATACTATGTAATCCTTTCGGTTGAGTCGGAGCTTCTGTATCTGGAGTTTCATTTGTTGTCTTAACTTTTAGTTTTTCACTTTCTTTTGATATGTTTCCAGCAGAGTCTAATGCCTTTATTGTATAGGTATATTCCGTATTTGCTTTTAGCTTTTTATCAATAAATGTTGTACCTGGTACCGTATCAATTAATTCTCCATTGCGTAACACTTGATACTCTTTTACACCTATATTATCCGTAGAGGCCTTCCATGTTAGTGTAACACTATTGGCAACAACTTTAGACGCATTTAATCCAGTTGGTTGACTTGGAGCTACTGTATCGGGAGTTTCATTATTTACTAGATTTACATCAATTACATTATAAAACGCATTTGACGTATCTGCTACATCCCATACAGCTAAAATAACATGATAACCATTGCGATTAGTTGGTACATTAATTGTATGTGTTAAATTATTTGATGCGGCCGAACCGTCATGTTTCACAGTTCCAATTGGTTCTAAGTCAGCACGTGTTAATGGCTTATTAGGATCCCACCCCTTTTTTGTAATGTAATAATGCCATTTACTTGTAGAATGTGCAGCTGTATATTTCCATGTAAATGTATTTGCTCCACCCATAATCGTATTTTTAAACCAGCGATTTGATGTTTGTTGGTCAAGAATTCCTCCAAATAGTCCTCCTGCCGAAGCGATTTTCCCATCAATCGGTCCACCATCTGGGAATCCTTTAGGTGCTTCTAGGCTTTGAGGCTCGTACATTATATTTCCACAATTCAAATTCAATGCTCCATAATTCTGACTACATAAAGCAGCACGACTGCTTGGTTTTTCAACAAATCCATGTGCATACGCACTTTGAGGAATCATTGTAATAGCCGTCATCCCTGTAGCTAAAACACAAGCACCAATTCCTTTTTTACTTTTTCTTAATCTTTCAAATTTAGATGTAAATTTCAAATTCATTCTTGTCCCCCCCAATATATTATTGTTATCGCTAATATAATAGCAATATAAAGATAAACGAACAAATTACTAGTAAATATACTAATATCACTCATACATTGTTACATTTATTATTATTTTTAATCTCATATAAAAATAAAATAAATACAATAACTCTATTTTGTAACATTATGTATTAATAGAGGAATGAAAACCTCACTTAATTTCACAAAAAATTCAAATATTAATTTAAGGAATTATACCTTATTTAGAAAAAATACACTTTTAAAGTAAAAAAGTCTGGAAGGAACTGATAATATCAGTTTCTTCCAGACTTCACATTTCTATTATATAACTTGCAAATAAGTCATTTCCAAAGCTAAATTCACACATATTTTCTAAACCTTAAAAAGCACAATAAATAATTTACTTATATTCACATGGTGAATGTACACAAATCCTTTTAATCTTATATTTCTTCCTATAAGATACCATAAGATATCCAACTTAACTTTATAGTACTGGTGAATAGTCATCTTCTACCCTGTAAATCCTTATTTTAAACAAATCATCTAGAGATTGATAATGTAAAAGAAAGGAAATGAAAACCTAATTTATTATTTATTCCATAACGTTTTATCAATTTATTATATTATTTTTACCTAATAAGGTACAGGAAAAAACAAAAAAACTTCAGTGTGCTTGCAATTATTATAAATATAAACGTTTTTAGGGTGAAACGTTTAAAGGGTACTTTACTGAATTGTTATTAACTGCTCCTGTACCTAGTATTTAAATTAACTTATGTCAATATATTTTACAACACAAGTGTTAAACGTTACATATTTCTATATTTAATGATACATTTCATCAATATAGCCCCCTAATCTTTAGGCTAAATATAGAAATTTAGGCTCGTTAGGATTTAATTGTGGAATTCTCATCATTGCAAATGAATTGATTAGGCACATAACTGTCACAAATTAATTACTTATCTATTTTTTCAACTATGAAAATTTTATTACCACTTCAATATTTACTCTTAAACTAAAACACATTTATACCTACAATTAATTTATTATCTTTCAAAAGAGTCGATAGTTTTATATTTTTTATTTTTTTATTGTACATTTGTACATTTGATGTTAGGATTATGCCTATTAAAATTGAATCCTAACGATTCTTCTTTATAATTTCTATATTTTAAATACCAAATAAAAATATAGATTCTGAAACACGATCAAAATCAGAACAAAAATGTCGTTATTTTACAATGATGTCGTGGAATACCTTTAGAATGGAAAGATACATGCAACAACGTGTTAAGGGGTTACAGGGGGAACAAAAATGAGAGACTTTTTTGATGATAAGTATAAAAATATTGAATTAAAAAGGAGGTTAATAAATTTAATAAGTGACATTAGCGAGTTCAAAGGAAAATTAGCTGCTTATCAGGAACAAAACCCTGACATATTTAATAATTTAGAAAAAACTATACCACTACATTACATAAAAAATTTCACAACTATTTATGAAGATGTAAAAGTTCCTAATAAAAGATTAAAAGAGCTTATTTTAGATGATATAGTACCTCAAAATATTTCAGAAGATGCTATTTTTTGTTATTATCAAACACTTTCTTTTGTACATAAAAACTCCTGTACTTTATTAATTAATCCAGCAACTATACAGGAATTGCATTTTCAACTAATACATTACATTACCTCGGACAGTGCCAAATGGCGTGAAAAACCTTTTATTATTCCAGGAATTCCAGAACATGGAATGCACTTGAATAGTTACCGCATTCTTCCGCATGAACTTATTCCACAGTTTATGGAGCAATTATGTGATCAATACAACTCATTAAATACTAGTAAGGGGCTACATTCACTTTTATTAATAGCTCGTTTTATATTAAATTTTTATTGCATAGTCCCTTTCAATCAAGGTAATAACAGGCTGGCATTTATGTTAATGCAATTGCTGTTAATTAAGAGTGGACATACATTTGTAAAATATGTATGTTTGGATAAATATATTAAGAAACATGAATCTGATTATTACAATTCGATTTATAAATCTTCGGTGAATTGGTACTGCGAGGAACATAATAATAGCTTTTGGTTAAAAACGTTTTTAACAATTATATTAGAGGCTTACAAAGATCTTCATAACACAGTTCTAGATTCTATATGTAAACATACTAAAGTTGAGAGAATCCAGGATTTTATACTTAAACAAAAACAACCCTTTACTAAGGAAAGTATTCGTAACACTTATCCAGACATTGCAGAGAGTACCATCAGTAAGGCTTTAAATTCATTGCAATTATTTGGGCATATTAAGCTAGTTTCAAAAGGAAGAAACGCAAAATGGACTAAAGTTTGACTATACTTTTAAAACTCTTACAGTTCAAAAATTCAATGGTAACGTTATCAATAGTTTTCATGACTTTAGGTTCAAATTCATTGAATTTCATTTTAATTTTAGGCTATTATTGCTACTTTAGTTATTTCTAATTCCTACAAAAAATTTATAGGAAAAGGTACGTTTCCCTCCACCTTTTCCTATAAAAATATTATATAAACACAAAAAAGTTGTCGAAAAAAGTCGCATTTTAATATTTTTTCTTTATTTTCTGGTTGTAAACGTTTCATTTTCATGTTACTATCTTAATCAAACAATAGAGGGTTATAAAAATGAAAATATTTCTTTCCCATAGAAACATATAAACGTACGGTAACATCAAGAAAATAAGGCCAAAGAAATATTTGATACCTACCAAAATAATCAATAGGAATTTTGCGCTTTAATATTTCTGTCAATTCAGAAAAAACATTTTGTCCCTAAACAAAAATTGTTAGCATGCAAAGTTCAAATACACTAGAACACCCAAATAAATGTAATGTCCTTTTTAATCGAGCATTAAAGTATAAAAAAGAATTCTTCCTACAAAATTCAGCTGATTAACTTAAAGACATCTAAATTACTACCTTAATTTCCCTCTATTGTTGACTACATATTTACCAACTATGAAAAAGAGCCTATCCAGGGCTCTTTTTTGTATAATCATTCAAATTCTATCTTGATACTTATATTTTCACACAAATTACCTCTACTTTTTTGCTCTTAATTATTAACTTCCATTCCCAATTTGTTTAAATTTGTGAATAAAATTCCATCATATAAAAATAATAAATACAACTAATCGTTATATATTAAAGAGGTGTCAATTTTGTCCTTAAATGAAGAGACCTTAGAAATTAAATCAGATAAAAACATTGAAAAGATCCAAACAAGTAACTTAGAAGAGCTTAAAAATACATTAGATAATATCTTTGATATTAGTGCAGATTTAATCGAACATCCTTTGCAATTAAAAACAAACACGAATATTTTACTATATTATTTTGAAGGCCTTACAGATGGTGTCGCTTTAAAAGGCAATGTTGTTACACCATTATTACAAAAAGTAAATGAGGACAGCCAAATATTTAATTCTAATATTATTGCTACTCATACCAAAATAGTATATACATGGAATGACATTAAAGAAGGATTACTTGAGGGTCAATGTGTTCTATTTATGGAAGGAGAAAAGCGCTCACTTCTAATAAATACAAAAGGCTGGGCAGAAAGAGCAATTCAAGAACCCATCTCAGAAGTTACTATTAAAGGCTCACATGATGGATTTATTGAGAATGCCACAAAAAATATAGGCTTAATTCGTCGATATCTTCCTTCAACAGAGTTAAAGATCAAAAAGCTGACAATTGGCGAACGAGCAACTTCAGTAGTCTATTTAATTTACTTAGGTGATGTAGCAAACGCAGATGTAGTCCAAGAAATAGAAACTAGAATCTGTAGAATTAATACGGATGCGGTATTGAGCATTGGAGAACTATCTAATTATACAAAAGATCAAAATTGGACTCCTTTTCCACAAGCTTATTTAAGCGAACGCCCAGATGCAATTTCAAATCATATTCTTGATGGGAAAGTAGCAGTGTTAATGGATAGATCCCCTGGTGCAATGATTGTTCCAATGAATTTAATTGGATTTTTTCAAACTCCAGATGATTATAATATCCATTGGCTCATTGCATCATTTTTTCGCTTATTACGATTTGCAGGATTTATTATAGCTATTTTTTTACCGGCATTTTATATTGCTATAGTCTCTTTTCACTTTGAAATCATTCCTATAGACTTATACACTTCTATTGCAACATCAAGAGTCAAAGTCCCTTTCTCCCCCTTATTGGAAGCTTTTATAATGGAAATTACACTAGAAATGCTACGTGAAGCTGGCATTCGCTTACCACAACCCATTGGACAAACCATAGGAATTGTTGGAGGGATTGTAATTGGACAGGCGGCTGTTCAAGCTGGTCTTGTAAGTAACGTTATGGTTATTATCGTATCTATTACAGCCATTGCATCATTTATTGTTTCTAATTATGATTTATCAAGTTCTATACGCCTTATTCGTTTTCCAATGATGTTATTGGCATACTTTTATGGGATTGTAGGGATTGTTAGTGGATTAATGCTCTTATTTGCTCATTTTGTTTCATTAACTTCCTATGGCTCACCATACGGATTGCCAATCGCGCCCTTTCGACTCAATGAATTAAAAGATTCTTTTGTAAGATTTCCTATTTCTATGATTACCACCCGCTCGAGTACAGGACAGCCGAAACAAAAAAAGAAAAAAGAAGGTGGTTCGCATGGGGAATCTTAAATTCCAAAACATAACTTTATTCGAATTTATTATTTTCATTCATTCACTGCAACTTGCATCAGGTATGTTAATTATGCCAAGCCCACTTGCTACTACGGCTGGCACAGATGGCTGGATTTCTATCATACTTGGATGGATAACTACTTCTATAATCGGCGTATTTATTATATTAATGTTACAAAAAAACCCTAACAAAAATTTCTCACAAATCTTAAAAACATACTTTGGTAAATGGATAGGGACAATTCTTTTTCTTTTATATGCCTTTTATCTATTCTTTGCTGGCTTTAATACTTTATTAAAGGCAACCGATATTGTAAAAGTGTGGATATTCCCTTCCACTCCTGCTTATCAAATCACCATATTATTACTATTGCCTTTTATTATTTTAGCCCTGAGTGGGTTAAGGGCTCTTACTAGTTATTCTATGCTTGTTTTCTTCTTCACTACTTGGATGCCACTATTTCTTCTTTTTTCACTACAGACTAACTACAACCCTTTACACCTACTACCTATTGTTAAAGATGGATTATACCCTATTGTAAAGGCAACAAAAGAAACCATCACTCCTTATGCTGGCTTAGAACTTGCATATTATATATACCCGTTTTTACAAAAAAAACAAAAAGCCATAAAAGGACTACTAATTGCGAATACCGGAACCATGTTTTTCTATCTATATGTGACTATTCTTTCTTATATATACTTTAGTCCAGAGGGGATAAAAGACGTAATCTGGCCAGTATTTCATCTGTTAAAAGGAGTTCGTTTTTCTTTCATAGAACGATTAGAAATTATATATATCGCTTACTATTTAATTGTATTCTCTACTACGATATATCCGTATTTATTTTTCAGTTTTGAATCTGTGACCATTTCACTTCAAAAAAACGCCCGCAATTGGGCGCTGCTTGCTTTTATGTTATTTATAGTTGGCCTATTTATTTTCCTAAATCCCGATGTGGATCAATATTTGTTTATATATTCTCTTATGGACATCTTAAATGTCGTTTTCTTTATTCTATTACCAATTTTATTTTTCGCTTACAGTATTCTTTTCACTTGGATTACTAGGAGGAAACAACTTTGATTCGAAAATGGATATGGATTGTGATTTGTTGTATATATATAATTGGTTGCAGTCAAAGAATTCCTCTTGAGAAGGTTTCATTAATACTGTTAATTGGCTTGGATAGAACCCCTAATGGAGACATAAAAGTTGGAACAAGTATACCACTCTTTCATCATAAACAGCCCAAAAGTACTATAGAACATTGGACACAAGCATCAACTGTATATACTGGATTCAGTAAGATAGATACGAAGTTAACGGGCTTTATGACAGCTTCCAAGGCTGAAATCATTTTAATTGGGAAAAAATTAGCGCAAGAAGCAAATTGGTTGCAGGAGCTTGATTCTTCTTACCGTGATCCTTACGCTACCATTAATGCTAAAGTAGTACTTGTAGATGGACCTGCAGAAGAAGTTTTTAAAATTCAGAAGCCTAGTAAACCATCACTTTCATCTTATATAAATGGTGTAATCGAATCGTCAATTCAAAATAACCAATCCGTCTCTTCTACAATTCAACAATTAATGAGAGAACAAAATGAAGAAGGAATGACGCAAACTGTTCCAATTATCAAAAAAACAAAGAATGAAATCGACACAGTAGGAATTGCATTTTTAAATCGAAAAGGGAAATATTTAACTCAAATTCCTAAAAAAGATGTTAAATTTTTCAATCTTATAAATAAGCAAAAAAGTAGCGGGCGAATGATACTACACCTTGCGCTTCCCCCTAAAAAGTCCAACAAAAAAATAAACACTTCTATCTTCGTACAGAACGCGACAAGAAAGGTAGATGTTAATTTTCAAAACGGAAAATTTGTATTTGATCTCGATATATATGCTAATGTAGCTTTAATAGAAAAAACCAATGCGAATTTAATTAAGGGTCACTATGATAATAAAAAAAATATAAATAGTTTAAAAAGGACTATTCAAAAAGAAATTAATAATAATTTACAAAATATAATAAATGAAATACAGCAGAACAAAATTGATCCAATCGGATTATCCCTATATGCTAGAGCCTTTCAATATAATGAGTGGAAAAAAGTAAAAGGAGATTGGTTGCAAGCGTTAGCAGAGGCTAAAATAAATGTAAAGACACACGTCAAAATAAAAGATACTGGGACCATTAGAAATTAGATTAGCCTATTCTTTTATTTGACAGCTTTTCTCAGTCGAATTTCCTTTCCTCAATAATTATTATGTAAAAGACGCTAACTCAAAGAAAAATTTTTCGGTTCTTTTAAAAGGGCAACAATTCAACTACGGTAATCAAGTACAAGTTTCTAATTTAAGGAACTGAAGAACTTATAATTCTGGTGCAGTATATATGCCAGATTCCATTCCAATTGCAACTCCATGACATAGCATCAAAGCCGAAATTCCTAAGTGAAGGAATTTCGGCTTTTTGAGGTCGTACGAATATCTTGGTTTTGGTTTTATATACCTTGATAGAATAGATACATATCAGCATATTTGTGCATAATGTTTTCGTTTAATGTGGCTTTAATAAATCATTTTTAGTTTAAATATCCTATACTAATAACAATGGAATTTTATTACTTATCCCTTTAGATTATTTCAAATCTCTTTCTTTTCTATATCAATAACTAATTATTATCAGATATCATATCCATAAAAAGCTACAAGAAATAATGATTTATTATTAAAAAGCAAAAAAATACTGCCCTTATGCCTTACTGTTGTCCCCTTTATTACGTATCAGATTTCTATCTATATGTGATGAGGGTTTTCATCTTTTTCAATAATCAACTTTATATAGAATATTTAACTTGGTTATTACTCTTAATGGATATCATGCTTTTTAAAGTTTCCACCTTTTACTTCCGCAACATCATATACAGTTACAAAGGCATTTTCATCAATTTCATGAATAAGTTCTTTCATTTTATTTTCTTCTAAACGACTGATAACACAGCTAACTTCTTTATAAGCTTCTTTCGAAGAGCCTCCATAAATTTCGTTATAGATTGCACTTCTTCCGAGACGTTCCCAGATTGCATCTATCATTAATTTAGGTTCTTTTAAATCTAAGATTGGACATATATAACCAACTTGGGGCTATTATTAGATTTCTAAATGTATACTGCACTAAACACCTATTAACACTATACACATAGTGTTAACCATTTTAATTGAATATTAATAATAGTAAGTATAAACATTATCGATTTACTATATCTTACATTTATGTAAAAATAGATGTATGTTAAGCTTTTTCAAAATCTTTCCCCTAATAAAGATTTGAAGTAACATTTCATGATTTTCCTTACAGTTAATATGCCTTGAAAAAGAACCCTATAGGGTTCTTTTTCTTCTTATTACATCTACAGCAGTTACTTATTTAACATACAAAAAGGACTGACAATTACTTGTAGTCCTTTTTGTACCTAAATATACACTTGTCTTAAGTACTTAATCCTTTATTTTATTATGCATTATTATTAACTAAACATGTCATTATCATTAGAACCATTGGTAACACCATTAAAACTAACTTTTTAAAGATCTTATTACCATTTGCATGAGTTATGAACCTCTTCATTCCCATTCCTACCTTAATATATAGCACTCATATACATCATACTAAATATGTAAAATATTGTAACAAGAGAGGGTCTTTATCAACAAATACCTTATTATTCTGTTTCTTTTTTCTCAAATCTATAGCACCTAAACATCATTCAGTCCTCAAACATATTTTTAAAATTAATTTCACATTATATTAAATAAATGCTAAATAGCCGTTCATAATGAACGACTATCAAGCATCTAACTAATAATTTGAATGTTTTTCATGTTAATCTATTTTGTTTAATCCCGTTGAAGTAACTTGATAGATTCTTTTTTTGCCTATATATTCTTGTTTATTATTCTCAAGGTTAGTAAGTGTAGCCCGTGTCTTTTCATTTACTGCTTCCCCTTCTATATGGGTAAACTCGATATAATCTCCCACTTTGACTGGCACAGTTTGGCTTTCAACAGTTTGCTGTCTATTTCCTACTATTTCCTTATTGTACACAACACTACCGGATGAATTCTGTACTTTGATACTCGCATACGTATTATTAAAATAAGAATGTGGTACGCCTGCTTCTAAATCCACCTGCATTTTTTCTGTTACCCTATTATAATTTACTTTTGTAATTTCTCTATCACTATATCCTTTTAAAGACCAACTAAATTGATTTCCGTCTAAAACCGTTGTTTCTGGCATTTTTTCTACTTTCTTCAGACCTTCTTTTGTAACTTTGTACATTGCTGTTTTTCCAAAGCTTTCTTGTTTACTATTATCTACATTTGTTAAAGTAGCTCTATGCACACCTTCTAGATGTGTTAACTCAATATAATCTCCTACTTTAACTGGGACTTTTTGCGATTCAGCATTTTGTTGTTTGTTTCCATAAATGTCTTTCTTGTATACTACTTTGCCTGATGCATTTTGTACTTTAATATTCGCATATGTTTCATTAAAATAATGATGCGGTACGCCTGCTTTTAAGTCCACTTGCATTTCTTCTGCTGACTTATTGAAATTGATTTTAGCAAACTCGAAATCACTAATTCCTTTTAGTGACCATGCAAATTGATTTCCATCTAAAATTGTTACTTCTGGCATTTTTTCTACTTTTTTCAAGCCTTCTTTTGTAACTTCGTATATTGCTTTTTTTCCAAAGCTTTCTTGTTTAATGTTATCTACATTTGTTAAAGTAGCTCTATGCACACCTTCTAGATGTGTTAACTCAATATAATCCCCTACTTTAACTGGAACTTTTTGCGATTCAGCATTTTGTTGTTTGTTTCCATAAATGTCTTTATTGTATACTACTTTGCCTGATGCATTTTGTACTTTAATACTCGCATATGTTTCATTAAAATAGTGATGCGGTATTCCTGCTTTTAAGTCCACTTGCATTTCTTCTGCTGACTTATTGAAATTGATTTTAGCAAACTCGAAATCACTAATCCCTTTCATTGACCATGCAAACTGTTTTCCTTCTAAAATATTATTTGCATTAGGCACATCTGGTTTAATCGGATTAGAATCCGTCCCCTTCCAAATCTCTGCTGTTAAAATTGGATATCCTAATGCAGCCACATTTTGAATGGTATCATTATTTGGACGTAATCCCCACTTCTCAAAGAAAGGCATCAAATTTTGTTTGGCTACTTTTGATGCTGAGATCATAAATAATTGTTTTTTATTTTCATCTGTTTGTGGAAGTTCATCAGAAGGCATATCTCTATACAATTGATGCAGTTTAGGATAGAAGTCTTCTCCATATGCTAATTGTAGTTGCCAAAGCATAACAAGCTTAACAAAAGCATCACTAATTTCATCATAATTTTTATTAGATTGTTCTAAGTATTGAAATGCCTTAGTATAAGCACCCTCTTGTTGCAATCTAAAAGGTTGATTAGATGTAAATGCTTTTTCTACAGAAAGGCTGTAAATATTATTTTGTACTTCTGTCATATTATAAAACTTCCAAGGTGATTGCTGTCTCAAATGCCCTGCCTCATGCCATGGACCCCAACCATCTTTTATAAATTTATTAATATCTAACACGTATTGGATTGCGTCTCCCACATATGCGGTTCGATAAGAAGTTGCATACATATAATAATCAGGAGAATGATTTTCTTCTACGTAATGAATATAATGTTTATCTGCTTGTTCTTCAGATAATCCAGCTACTTTGTCTTGAATTCGAGTAGCTTCATCCATCTTTTTTAAGAGTTGTACAGGATCTGTATTAGAACCTAACAAATATTTCTTAACACGTGCCGGGCTGGCCGTAATTAATACACGTTCTCCTTTTAACTCCACTGCATGTGCATTTGGATATTGGTCCAGCATGTTTATTAAATCTTGTTTCGTATGTTTGCCTAGTTCAAAGAAAGGAGTAGTCGCTCCACCCATTGTGACTGTTGTTCGAATAGTGCCACCTTGTTGTTTATTATAAAAATAAATCATCCCCCCATTTGGAGATTGGATTGTGTTTATACCAGGTTTTAATGTAAATGATTTTATTTTAGAATCTTCTCTCCAAGAAGCATCATACGAATACGTTCCAATGTATGCTTGAATATTTTGATTTCCTTCTACATTAATCGTTATTTGTTCATTTGGCTTTGCATATAAACCAGTGGGTTCATATGGACTAAATGCCATACTTTTTCTTTCCTGTTGTTTCAGTATCTCAACATCCCCTTTTCCTGGGACTGTATATATTCTGTTTTCTGATTTAACTGACTTTTCCTCTTGCAATGATGTCGATATTTTTTTTTGCTGCTTTGTTTCCTCTGCAAAGACATCTGATGAAGAAACCATTCCAGTCGTAAGCATAGTTACTGTAGCAGTAGCTGCAAGTATTTTTCTAGTTTTATATTTTGAGTTATTCCCCATATTATCTCCCTCATTTTCCCTTAGTACATGTAAGGACTATTATTTTATTTATCATGTTTTTACATCAAAAACTATTTACGCTATTTATGTTGTATCTAATACTCTATTTTTTCTCATAATAGTCTCCTTTTCTTTATTTCTAATTGTTTATAAATGTTATTTGATGACACATAAAATAACAACTTTACGATAAACTCATCAATAACAACCTATTATGTTTTGATTTAGTATTCTTAACTTCCATCTAATTGTATAAAAGTATTCAATTAGGAAAATAAGAATATAAAGCTCACTAATCATAGATTAGGTTTTACGGAAAAATTCATAAAAATCATTCACCTTAAAAATTCAAACTTGTATAACTACTTTCTACATATAGGATGGAATTATAAAAATATTTCAATAAAACAAAAGACAGAGGCCTGATTATACCTCCGTCTTTTCAATTTATAAAGAACAAAAAATCATTTTATAACTGTATAAATGCCCTTGCAACAAATACCGTATTCCGCTATTTTTTTGAAGAAACAGGATCCATTTTTAATGTTTTTATCCCTTCTTTTAATGTAAACGCATCCGCTCTCAATGTTTTCCAACTATCTTTCGCTGCATTCAAATTAGGTTTTAGGAATTTGAATTTATTTTGATCCGCTTTTTGGGATGCTTTATCAATATGACTAAGCACTCCCGAATATTGAGAATCTAAATCATGCCATTGTGCAGACATATAGGTAAGTGCATTAATAGCCGATCCAATCGCATTGTGCATTTCATTAATATTATTATACGCAACACCAACTACACGATTTAATGTTACTTTATAATCTATAGTCTGACGTAATTGTGCTAACAACGGCTCTAACGTACCTAAATTATTTCTTGCTACCCCTATCATTACACCACCAGCAATCCACGTAGGAATTGAGGGAATTGATACAGTTATTATTCCATCTGATTCTACTTGTTTAAAATGTCTAACTTGCTCTAAAACTTCATTTAAGCGCTTTTCATCTTCATCAATTCCAGATGCTTGGTTTTTCAGAATCGAATGCAAAATATCTTTATGACCTCCAAATGCCCGGACATCTTCTCCAATACTATCTCTTAACTTAGCTAGTTCTTGTATTAAATTCTGTGTATACGCTTGATTTTGTTTAATCTCACCTTGTAAATCTGTAATGCCTTCTTTTAATGTGTCTGCATCCCCTTCATTAATCGCTTCTACTAATGTGTCATAATAATTGTCGAATTTAGTATCATACTCTACAATCCCCGTCAGTGTATCTAAAAGTTGTTTTTTTATGTGTGAATCCCATTTCGTAGCATGCTCTCTTGCATTCTTTTGATCTTGTAGAATTTGACTAGGTAGATTTGTATATCCTTTAATGTCAATTCCTTCAAAGTTAACATCTGGGTTTTTAATTAACAAATAAGAGTAATCATTCATAGATTTTGCAAATACCCCAGCATCTTGCAAAGCTTTTTTCATCTTTTCGCTGTTTACAGAAAGAGATATATCTTCGGTACTAGTTTGTTCCATTTTACTTTCACTTGCGAAGGCTGCCACTGGAGAAACTACAGTAGTTGTTGTCACAGTTAAAAACGTCGATACAGCAAGTAGTTTATAAGGAAAGTTTATGTTCATTTTAATTCCTCCTATACATATATATTGATTTTTAATTTGTTTTTTCTTGTTTAAAAGCAATGTCTTTTGAAATGAATTCTGCATCCTTATGAATATCATTCCAACTTTGTTTTGCAGCCTTTAAATCATCAGGTATTAAAGAAAGTTTATGTTCTTGCATTTGGTCGATATTATCATATAGATCTTTATAATTCGCTCCCATCGTATTCCATTGTTGCTGAATATTCGTTAGAGACATGATTGCTTGATCCACTGTTTGATACAAATATGTCAACGTGTCTTTTGTATTAGTAAGTGAAATAACTGCTTGGTTAGCAAGATCGGCTTTCATACTTAATTCTCCGATTTTATTAGAAATTTCATTATAAGAGTTCATATGATTAGATGCCGCAACACCAGCTGCTGTTCCTAAACCGATACCAGCTGCCCCTAGAGCTGTTAGACCACCAACAACAGCTGGTGTCGCTGTGCCACCGGTCACAACAATTACTACCGCTCCTGCAATCGTTCCAATAACTAAAATAGCTGCTCCTAATCCACCACCAATTGACCAGGCTAATACATTATCAAAATGTGCTTTCTGCGTAGAACGTAAATTCTCAATTTCGGCCTGAAGTTGTGGGACTAGTGCTTGTTTTCCCGCTAATATAGCCGTTAATCCCCCTTGTCCATCTGGACTTCCAACATTATTTTTAAAATCTACAGTATTCGTATACAACTTTGTTTTGAAAGCTTCTAACATCTTAATAACTTCCGTAACTTCATTTGAATTTGTATGAATTGTACCGATTAAATCCCCTATTCCTTCTTTGAGGCCTGCCTTATCTTTCTTTTTTACAGTATCTACTAGTGTGTCGTAATAATTTTGAAATTGTTCATCATAATTCACAATATTACGTGCTGTCTTTTGAATGTTTGGCTTCGCTGTATCTAACCAGTAATTTGCATTGATTCGTGACAGTTCCTGATTCAGGTGAATGTTTTTGATTAATTCTCCCCCTCCTGAACCTAATTCAATGTTGGATAAATTTACATTCGGTTGCTTAATCATTGTTTTTGCGTACAAATCCATTACAAGAATATGAGAGCCTGTTTCAGCCAACACTTTCTTTAACCCTTCAGGTCCTAACGCATAATTTTCTATTTGCTGTTCTTGTGCTGTCTGTTCTTGTGCAAGTGCATGAATAGTACTACCATTCGTAGCAGTTATAACCGTTGCTAAAGTGGCCAAAGTTATGACCTTAAATGGAAATTTCATTATTTGATTCTCCTCCTTATTTTCAGTTGCATTATAATTTTTTGTTAAACCTAATTTCTTAATATTAAAATTTATTAAATTATTCTTCGAGTTGATTTGTTACATTCTTTAGTCGTCTTAATGTATCTTTTTGAGACTGAGTGTTATTCGTATCAACTTCATTCGATAATTTTGTAATACTATTATTTATTAGATTCAAATCCTCTTTATAACGTTTCATTAGCTCAATCTCTCCATCGACTTGATTAGCAAATGTATGCAAATCATTTTGCATGAAAAGAATCATTGATTTTTGTAAATCTGCTACTGTTAATTTAGTTGTTAAGTCATATAATTTTTGATTTTGTTTCTCTAAATCATTTAAATATGCTCTTTGCTCTGCTGTTAGTTTATTAATTTCGGCAAAGGTACTATATGTTTTTTTAATTTTTTCAGGATCAATCACTTTCATAAGATCATACTCTTTCGTTTTTGTAACTGCAGCTGCAGCAATTTCACCTTTTTTACTTTTCTCTATTGCTTCACGTGCTTCTTTTTTGGCAGCTTCAATTTCTATAACTGATTTTCCCTTTTCTGTTGCTTCTTGCTCTGCTTTCTTCTCTGCTTCTACAATAGCATTGTTTATTTCTTTTCCTTTGTTATACGCCACTACTGCGGTTTGAGCAGCCGGTTCAATGATATCTTTTGATAGACTATAAATTTCTTGGAATACCTTTAGCCCTTGTTCATTTAAAGCTCCTGGTAATAATGCTATTTGCTGTAAATCATTTTGAATTGATTTTTTTGTATTTAGCATTTCATTTTTTAACTTGTCTATTTTTCCTGTTCCCTCTGAACTAAGTACACTCTGTGCTTTTATCACATCTGTATCAAGATTTTTCAGTTTCTTATCTACCTGTAGTTTAAGATCTGTTAACTCATTAATCTGACGTTGCACGTTTTCTTGGTTTGTTATAGTCATATCTTGAAGAACTTCCAGTCTATCTAAAAACCCTTCTTTATCTTCCTTATTATCTACAAATCCTTTTAATGTTGGATAATAGCTATTAAATTTGGTTGCAAATCCTTTACTTTTTGAATTTAGTAGAATTAATTTTGGATATAGTTCTGAGGACCACTCTTTCATATCTTGTTTAATTAGAAATTGAGTTGTATTTAAAGATGGAACTTCTTCAAGTTGCACATTCGGACTTGCTAAGGCTCCATCTATAAAGGTTTGTGTTAATTTGGAGTGTGCACCTATTTTTCGTAATGCTGAGGAAATATCTATATTTTCTTGTTTCGTTTCTGCCTGAACGGTTGGCGTTGCGAGAG
Organism: Bacillus sp. 5w2; assembly: GCF_054353775.1. Taxonomy (NCBI): domain Bacteria; kingdom Bacillati; phylum Bacillota; class Bacilli; order Caryophanales; family Bacillaceae; genus Bacillus; species Bacillus sp. 5w2. The sequence goes on from NZ_JBTIWT010000001.1 coordinate 55,270, forward strand.
TATTGATAGGAATAGTCGCTCCAGTAACGATTGATGTTATTAAAAATCCTGTCATAATTTTATTCTTCATTCCGTACACCTCTTCACTATTGTTTTTTACAGTTTTAATCGTAAATGTTGTACAACCTAACGTTAGGATTTCTTCACACATACTTGAGGATAGAGATTTTTTCAAAAAAGTAATTCCATCTCGTTTTTTATTTATTTTTGAAAGAATATAAGGGCCTTACTTCCCCCTCATTTTAAACACTATGTTTTTCATAAGTAAACCAGAAAATCGCTTTTATTAAATTTGATTTTTCAGATATTTATTATTCAAATTATAAAATATTATATTTAAAAAAGTTAAATCCAAATTTCATTTCATAAAGTGAAATAATTATACTATGATAATTAAACATAAAAATCCTTTTATTCACCAAAACCTATATCAATCCCTCATCCAAAAATAATTTTAATATAATTTAATAGTAATTGACGCATATGTGTCTTTTAGATGGATATGTAAAATTACATATCCATCTAGGAGTAACTAGCATACATACGCCAACAATATTATTATCGTATAAATAATAATATTGTTACTACGAACACCACAGGAGAAAACTCCCCTCATGCACTCTAGGGGATAGAATGTCTATGTAATAAAATTTTTTACTTATATACTTACTATTCATTATAGAAATACGAAAAAGCGATTCTTTTCACATGAAAAGAATCGCTTTCTAGGTTCATATTTTCAATTACGTTACATAAAGAATTGAGAAATTATCATTTAAGAGCCTTAACTATCATTTCAGCTGCTTCTGCAATTAGTTGATTATCATAGGTAGCCTCTTTCTCTTCTTTACTGGATAAAACTGCGATGATAATAGGTGCTCTATTTGGCGGCCAAACGATAGCAATATCATTTCGTGTCCCGTAACTTCCAGCTCCTGATTTATCCCCAACTATCCAGTCAGTTGGCATGCCTGCACGAATAAGTTTGTCTCCTGTAGCATTTCCTTTCATCCACTCTGTAAGAACTTTACGTTTATGATCTGGAAGCGCATTTCCGACCGTAAAAGCTTTAAGATTCGTAGCAATTGCTTTCGCTGTACTAGTGTCACGAATGTCGCCTGGAATAGCTTCGTTTAACTCTGTTTCAAAGCGATCAGACATAGTAACCCGATCCCCCATCTGTCTAAGCGCTTTTTCATAGCCTTTCGGTCCGCCTATTTTATGGAATAAAATGTTCCCTGCAGTATTATCACTGTAACGAACAGCAGCCTCAGCGATTTCTCCTAGTGTCATTCCAGTATCTACATGTTTCTCTGTAACAGGTGAATAATCCACTAAGTCCTCTTTCGTAAATTTGATAACTTCATTTAATGTATCAATTGAGTTTTGCTGTAGTAATACCCCTGCCGCTAAAGCCTTGTAGGTTGATGCAAAGGCAAACCTTTCGTTAGGTCGATAAGAGATTGTTTGATTTGTACCAGTATCAATCGCATATACACCTAATCGAGCATCAAATTTTTTTTCAAGTTGAGAGAATTCTTTATGCGTCGCCTGATGTTTATGTTTCACTTGTCCTTTCTTTTCTTTCGCTTCAACTTGCAGTGCCCCTCCTGTAAAAGCTTCTAGGGTTGTAAGGCTTAAACCTAATATACCAACGCATATACCTATTTTTAGCATCCTATTGTTTTTCAAAATCATCATTCCTTTCAAGTTCTTAACACTTTTTTTACTTACACATAATAGACAATCACCGAAACAAGTTTGTTCCATAAACTAAAAAAACTTTATAACTAATATCGGTGTTATAAACAAAATAAGAGATAGCAACTATGATAGCTGCTATCTTTCATTTCAAATCTTCCTTTAACTTATAAAGGCTTTTATATAAACAGGGTCACTTTCCCTAAGAAAAATACTCACATTTTACTAATTTTGATTAGAACTATCTGTACTAGCAGCTTCACCATGTATACGTTGCTGTTTTAAATCAAAGTATACATCTAAAACTTCCTTTCCAATTATAGAATTAATTCCACTTTTATCATCATGAAGCCATGGGACTACAATAGAAAATGCCACTTCTGGATTATCATATGGAGCATATCCAACTAATGTTAAGTTGTAACATTCCATACGTTCTCCTTTTGCATTTCTACCAATTGGATCATCTCCACCATATACAGTTTGAGCTGTCCCTGTCTTTCCTGCTGGTTTATATGAAGCATTTTTGAAATGCTTCACGCCAGTTCCATCACCTTCTTGGAATACCCATCTAAACCCTTCTTTTATCCGATCAATATGTTCTGTCTTCATATCAATTCGATTTAATACGACAGGCTCTATGGAGCGTATAACTTTACCAACCTCTTCTTTTATTGATTGTTCTCGTATTTCTTGTACAATTTGTGGTTGCATTCTATAACCGCCATTAGCAATCGTTGAAATATATTGCGCCAATTGCAACGGCGTATACGTATCATACTGACCAATAGAAAAGTCTAGTAAAAAACCAGGTTGACTATCTGCTTTTCTAGTTTGTCCAATTATTTCATTCGGTAAATCAATACCTGTTGGGACACCTAAACCAAATTGCTTGAAATAATAACGCATCGTATCAAAGGCTCCTTGTTTAATATCCAATGAGCCATTTGGTACGTAATTAACTCCCGCAATTTTTAAAGCTGTCTGGAACATGTATACATTCGAAGATACTTGTAGAGCTCGTAAATCATTAATATTACCAAATCCGGATACATTCCATGATTTCTTAGCTTGTGTACCTTTAAATTTCATAGGTGCATCATAAAATTGATCTCCTGGATGTATTGCCCCTGTCTCATATCCAGTTAATAAAGTAGCACCTTTTACAGCTGACCCTAGCTCATACGAAGTTGTCATGTTGCCTAATGCCAAATCCTCAATCTCTATTTTCCCTTCTTTTTCTACAATCTTTTTGCCTGCCATGGACAAAATCTGTCCATTATTTGGATTCGTCATGACGACAAAAGCTCGGTCCAACAGTGGCTCTGAACTCTTAAAAGCTCTCAAGTTTTTCTCTATACTTTCTTCCACTTTCTTTTGTAATTCCATATCAATCGTTAATGTTAAACTATTTCCACTTTTCCCTTTAGAAATTACTTCTGTGTTTATAATGTTTCCTGATTTATCAGTAATGTTTTTCACTTCTTCTTTTGTACCGTGTAATACATCTTCATATCGTTGTTCAATATAACTTTTTCCGACACGATCATTACGGTTATATCCACGTACCAAATAAGAATCTAAATTTTCTTTTGGTAAACCTTCTTCGCTACTCGTAATATTTCCTAATACGGAACGAAATAAATTACCGTTTACATAATTACGTTCCCAATCAACTGTTGCATCTACCCCTGGAAACTCCGCAAGATTTTCACTTATTCGCGCATACTCTTGATCTGTTACATCTTTTTTTATAATTTGTGGTGTTAGTTGATAACCTGAACTCATTTTACTTTTAATAGCTAACACCTTTAAATCTTGTGTTGTTAATTCTGCCAATTCAGCTTCTGTAACGCGACTTCGTCTTAAGTCTTCAATTTTTTTATCTAACTCTTTTCCCTCTATTCCCTTATCTTTTAACTTTTCTATATCTTTTTTAGTAATCTTTGTATCAGCACGTTTCGTATTCAACTGCATCCAAAAATCTTTTTTATCGATATCTGTTAATTTATTTATATCTTGTTCGGGCATTTCAAGTACTTTCGCTAAATCTTTTGCTGTTTTTAAAATATCGTCACTCGTAACCCCCTTCACCCTTGTATACGTAATTGTGCGAAGAGACTTATTATTAACAACTGTTTTCCCTTCTCGATCTAGTATTTGTCCACGCGGAACTGGAATACTAGTTATTGCATTTTGACTGCTTTCCACTTGATTCTTATAAGCCTCTCCCTCTACGATTTGCACTTTTCCTAGCTGCATAATAATAACTGCGAATAGTAAAAATATGCAAAGGAACATTATATTTAATCGAATAGATATATATGTCTTCTGCTTCTTTCCTTTTTGTTCTTTCATAAATCCTCCATTTAATCCTTTCAGGAATTACTGCAAATACTAAAAGCATTCCTTTTATATTAGATACCGATGACCGGTTATAAATATCGTCTCAATTTTTTGCCTACTCCTTGTAAGCATCCATTCCTTTTCGTTTAGCTACGTAACTCATAACTCTCCCTTTCTGTTTTCTCTCTATTTTTTTGTCTCTTGCATTAGAAATGCTACACTGTATAATGACTCTTATTAAACTTACATATAGACTTGCTAGTAAATTTTCATACTGATGGTTCCTTTCTTCATGCTGTAATACTTAATAGACAACCTAAACAATAAAGTTGTTCCACATTTACAAAAAAAATAATTAACTATAAGATGAAATAGGCTACATAAGGGAGGGTTATATGTTACATACAAAAAGATGGAGATTTTTTGCGGTTCTTTCTATTTTAGGTTTGATTTTACTAATTTTATTAAAAATCAACTTCATTTCAATTACTATCGCAACTTCTTCAGCTGAAAGAGGAAAAATTTTTGATCAAAATGGTGTAATACTAGCTACAAATAAGAAAGTTAAGTCTCTTTATTGCACTTCTAATTATGAAAATTTATCGAATCAAGATACATCAAACACATTAGCTTTTTTCAATCAATTTTCAAACGAGTTTCAACATGACATTTCTACAGAGACTATAAAATCGCAATTACAACAATCTTGTAAAAATAAGACTATGAATGATATACCGTTATACTCTGACATAACTGAGAATGAACTTGCATTCATAAACAAAAACAAACCCAATAATGTAATAATCAAAGATGAATTGATTCGATATTATCCTAAACATGAAACTGGTTCACAAGTAATTGGGTATGTGGAAAATGAGCTTAATTCAAAGCATATGCCCGCTGGAAAAAGCGGGATCGAGTTGCAATATGAAAATGATTTAAAAGGAAAACCAGGAAAAACTCTAATTTTTAAAATGAATAATAAAAAGTTCTTTTGGAACATCCGAAAAGTACAAAATGGAAAAGATGTCCGGCTAGCTTTAGATTCTAAGTTGCAGCAAAAAACAGAGGAAGCATTAAGATCTCAAATTAAGAAAACACCTGATGCTAAAGCTGGTTATGCTGTAGTGAGCGATGTAAAAACTGGCGCAATTTTAACTATGGCCAACTCGGCAGTTTTTGATCCAAATATATTACATACACATGTATCACCTAAAATAGAAAACATAAAATCACTTTCGCAAAATAAAGCAATTCAAAAATTAAAGTATGGTGAATCTTATGTAAATATGGCTTCTACTATAAAGCCACTTACTATTTTAATTGGATTAAACGAAAAGCTTTTTCAACCTGAAGATACTTATTTAGATAAGGGTACTTTTCAGTATGATAATCAAAATAACATTACGAATGCACCTGGAACGCCAACAGGTGAGATTACACCGAGGCAGGCTATCATTAATTCATCTAACACATTTATGACAGCAAAAGTAGCTTTGCCCTTATTCAACCAAAATAATGGGAATATAGAAAAAGTGGCACATATATGGACAGAGTATTTAAAGCAATTTGGCCTTCGTTCTAAAACTGGGATTGATTTACCCTTTGAAGAAGACGGACAATATGAATTCCATCCTTCTAATAAGTTTGAAAATGGAATCTCCGCTTTATTAAATGCCTCTTGGGGAGGAAATGAAGTGCATACTCCTCTTCAACTTGCTCAATATGCAGCAACTTTGGCAAGTAAAGGTGATAAATATAAACCTCAAATCGTAAGTGCTGTTATTGCTCAAGATGGTCAGGAAACAAAAAAGTTTAAACCAATTTTAGAAAGTTCAAATCGTTATCCAATGAACTTTTGGAGTGTCGTGCAAGGTGGAATGAGTCAAAATATAGAGGAGATTAAAAAATTGCCCTTTGATGTCGCAGGTAAAACGGGTATAACCGGTTCTCCAAATGAACAAGAAAGAGTAATCAATCATTCTCTTTTCATTGCATATGCTCCTACCAAAGATCCACAGATTGCCGTTTCTGTCGTTATTCCTGGTAGTAATTCAGAAAAAAACATTGCTGCTCTCGTTACATCAGAAATTTTAGAGTCTTGGAATACTCTTCAAAAAGAGAATAAAAACAAAGAGGAAGGTTCATTAAAGTGAACCTTCCTCTTTTACCATATAGAATCTATATTAATAATTTTCCATATACCTTCATTATTCTTTTCGAACATAAATGAATATTTAATATCAGTTAATACATACTCTTTTTGTACATATCCAGTATTACCGTTAATTGTCGATATTTTTATATATCCATCATTCTGCACTTTTTCTGGAATCCAAGCTTTGACCATTTCATTAGATACTTCATATAAAACTTGCGATTCTCGCTTTGGTTCACCTAAAATTTTCGTTTTATTTCCAATAACAGTTGCATATATAAAATGCGCTTGCTTTGGTTGGTTACTTTCTGTCAATCCACTTGGTACTTTGTATACTTGCTTTGTATCATTTGCAAACTCTCCTCCCATTGTAAGAGCGACTTGCAACTCATGAAAAATATCTTCATCAAACTTCATTTCATCCTTCTTATAACTCTTCCCTTTAAATAGAACTTCATCATTTAGCGCTTTGTACAGCTCATTTTCATTTTTTGAACTTGTACTTTGATATAGTTCATTCATAAATTGTTTTAATGATGGATCTTGAGCAGACTCATCTTTTGTTTTAGGCTTAATTTGAGTACTACTTTGTACCGGTGATTTATTATCATCAATCCAAGGTTGTTGAACAATAAAAAATAAAAATGTACAAGCTAAAACCACTACAATTGGCAATGCTTTTTTACGAAATGGTCTTGTCTGTTTTGAAGAATCTACCTCATTACTTTCGTATATAGATTGCTTTATTTTATAAATATATTCTTTTTCATCTTTACGTTGTTCCATTGGGCCGTTTTTTAATTTACTATACCAGTCAGGATTTTTTTTATTTTTCATCACTACTACCCTCCCCTATTAATTTTGAAACCTTACTTCTTGCTCTACTTAATCTAGATTTCACAGTTCCAATGGAAACTCCTAACGTTTCAGCCATTTCTTCATAAGATAATTCATATTTTGCATCCAATATTATTATTTCACGATGCTTTTTAGGTAGTTTTAATACAACCTTCCACACATCATTCATTTCTTCTTGCTTAAAAAATTCTTGTTCTGCCGACTGCGATTGCTTATCGTCATTAAAAAATCCTATTAAAGATATCCTTTTAAAATAAGAGGATTTCAAATAGTTTATTGCCGTATTTCTTGTAATTTTTAATATCCACGTTTTAATAGATGACTCCTTTCGAAATGAATTCCAATTTTTAAATACCTTTATAAATACATCTTGCGTGATATCATCTGATAAGTGTGGATCTTTCGTAATAATAAATGAATAATTCCATACATCTTGCCAATAGTCTTTTATAATATCGTCCAGCTCATCATGATTACACTTTTCAATAAACGTCTGTTCCATTTCCACACCTCAAACTTATTTGAATAAACATAAAACTGCCCTCACTTTTATTATGGTTTCAATATATAGACAAGATACAAGTTTCATTTGTTCCATTGTTTATCTTTTTTGATAGAAACATCCTCCTAAAAATGTAAAGGTGTGCAATTACTTTCATAAAATAATCACCTACACATTCTCTTACATGACAGGCTCCTAAAAAACAAGTAAAGCATACAATATTAAAAATACACTCATAAAAAATCTGATTATTATTTGTGCATTTCACGCAACACTTCACTTGTACCACCTTTTTTCTTAGAGCATACTTATTTGTGTGCTCTATTTATGTTTTACTACATAACTGTTTTGTTACAGTTTTTAAACTTGTCCCTTTCAATATGTTTTACTCTTCTATTTACTATTAGCAATACCAACTTTTCAAAAATGAAAATAAAGATGAGGTATCAACTTTATTCAGCCACAACAAAAAAGCATTCTCGATTAAGGAGAATGCTTTTTTAAAACTTAATTGCTCTTTGTTTTGCTCAATTTATACCTTCGTGTTAAGCAAACAATGAATGTAGTAAAAGATTTCACCTTATAGTTACGTATTATTTCTGAAAAACGTGTTTTACTTTTTCGCCTGGAACGTTACTCCCCCCTCTTCCTTTTACATCTTCAATCATCATGGTTACAATCATGTCTGGCTCATTTGCATCAAAAGCCGCAAACCATCCAAGTTCTTTTCCGTCTGCCTCTTTCGATTCTTTCAATTCTGCTGTACCTGTTTTACCAGCAAGAGTTACACCATCAACCTTAGCAATTCTACCCGCACCATCAGGGTCATTAATGACTTTTATTAAGGCACTCTTTAATATCTCTTGATTCTTTTTAGAAACCACATTTTCTTTCCAATTCCCCGCTACTTTTGCTTCTTTTAAAAGATGAGGCGACGGAATATTCCCTTCATTCACAATCGGTGCATATGTTAATGCTAAATGAAGTGGTGTCATTAATACTTGTCCTTGTCCGTATCCCGTGTCTGCTAGTTGAATATCATTTTTTATCCCGTCTCTTGCAATGATTGAAATAGGAAATTCATATTCAATTGGTAATTTTTCATGAAATCCGTATTTCTTAAATTCGTTTACATACTGATCTTTTCCCATTTTCAAAGCTTGTTGAGCAAAATAAATATTATCAGAGTACTTCATTGCCTTGTCAAAATCAATTGGACTTGCATCCTTCACACGTGTTACATAATAATTTCCCCAAGATGAATCTTTTGTCCACTTTAATCCTTGAATTTTAAATTCTTCCTTTGGATTTATTGTGTTTGTTTCCAAACCAATTGCACCTGTAATCGTTTTAAATACGGAACCTGGTACAAATGCTTGTGTGAAACGATTCATCATTGGTAGTTTCGAGTCGTTATTCCATGCTTCTCGTTGGGCTTTTGATGCTCCTCTAACTATTATATTTGGATTATAAGCAGGGCTACTTACAAGTGCAATTGTTTCACCCGTTTTCGGATTGACCGCTGCACTAGATCCTGCTTCATTTTTCATCTCATTAAAGATTTTTTCTTGAATTGCAGCATCAATTGTTAACGTAACATTTTCCCCAGCTTTTGCTTCTTTTTTTGCTATGTTTTTAATCTCTTTCCCGTTCTCATCTTCCATAAATACGCGTCCACCCTTTTCACCACGTAATTTATTCTCTAATACTTTCTCTAAACCGGTCTTACCCACTAAATCATCTGCATGATAACCTTTTTTTTGAAGCGATTTTAACTCCTCTGCATTCACCTTTCCTATATATCCTGTTAAGTGTGCCGCTGCTTCTCCTAATGGATACGTACGAATATTTACTGGACGAGATGAAACTCCTTCTAATTCAATATAATCATTCTGTCTAGTTCCCTCTTTTAATATACCAATTGGTACAAAGGAGTCTGGTTTTATCCATTTCGCTGAAAGCTTCTGATCGACCTCTTCTGTAGACATATCCAGTAACTGTGCTACTATTTCTTTTGTTTGTGCTGCCGTTTCGCCTAGTTTCTCCGGAATAATTCCAACCTCAGTCGCTTTACCATTCGTTGCTAGACCTTTCCCATTTCGATCGTATATTTCTCCACGTTTTCCTTGTTCTGTTTGCATACGTACCTTGTAATCTTTTTTCATACCTGGAAAAATGAAATCTGGTGTCCAATCTATTTTCCAAGATTCTTTTTCTTTCACAAGTTTTGCTTCATGGATAAATGAAGCTGTTCCTCCATCCGTATCCATCTTAACTTCAAAAAGAAAAAGTTCTTTATCTTTAGCATTCTCTCCTTTCGTTTTAACTTTTAAATTCTTAACGCCAATACCTTCATAGATTTTTTGATATTTTTCTGTAAATTCTTTTTTAGAAATCGTTTTTTTTGCATGATCTGATAAATAATCATACATATTTGCAAATTTTTTATCATTCCATAAATTGATATATTCTTCAAATGTTTGTTTTGGCGGTTCGTTTTTATTACATCCTACCAACATAACTGCAAAACAAAAGAAAACCAACATCCATAATTTTTTCAATTCAATCTTCTCCCTTAGTTAAAAATATTTATTCCTTTCTTGCTATATTAAATAAAAAATGTTGTAACGCTTAATTGACAGTGTAAGTAATGAGATTGTTCCATATTTACAAAAGAAATTAATTTATGGTTCAGTTGCATTCGAAGGGGAAGATTTTAAAATTCTTACAAATAAAAAAGCAAATCTATTTAGCAATCGGTGTCATTATTAGTGCTGTTTTAACAATTTTATTTAAAATACCTTTTAGTTTGAGTTCTCCGCTCTTATCTTTTTTGTAGATATTTGAAACAAAAAAGACCCCTTATACTAAGGGGCCTACAACAGAAAACAAATAAGTATAAACAGAAAGTATAATTTATAGGCGCTTATATCCTTCTATTTCGCATCAAAACCCCTGCACTGTATGCGACAGGGGGCTTGTTCATTCTAAAGCTTATTTAAAAGAGTCATGTACAGGCAAACTACTAAAAATCAATTCAGCAACTTTTACATATCCTTTTGAGTTTGGATGAATTAAATCCTTAGACCAAAGCGTATTGTCATTAACTAAATGATGATTCCAAAAATCAACATGATGAAGCTTATACTCTCTGCTCAGTGAATGTATAACTTCATTTGCCTCTAATAATTGTTCTTTTATTACTTGTTTTTTTTCAGAAGCAAAAGGAAGCCTAACTGTAAAATCGGGAAGGTTTGCTATAATAATATCAGCATCTGTTTTACTTAATGTATCTATCATAAATTCCATTTCGTTCTTATATGCTTGATGATCCCAACGTCCTTTTAATACATCGTTTGCACCTGCAATTAGACTAACCAAATCTGGATTAAACGTTAATGCCTTTTCCAATTGCTGTGAGCGAATTTCTTTAGTTACTAACCCACGCTTTGCAAAATTAACATATTCTATATCGTTTACACAGAGTTGAACAAAATGATCTACCCAGCTTTTTAATGCTATTCCCTCAACTTCATCCCCTATCCCCTCTGTAAAACTATCACCAATCGATACAAATCGCTTCCACATATGTAGTCCCCCTTTATTATTATCCATATCTATACTATACAATAGCTTACAACGTATTTGTTATTTCTAAGTGTTTTTCGATTTCAATTACATTCCATTTTAGTATGTTTACATTTAGTAAACGAAATAAAATCCCTCTAGGTATTATACTTTTTTCAAAAAATTTGTTGTTCTTTGTTTTGCCCAGTTGATACATTTCTTTTCGATTAAATGATACGAAACTATAGAAAAAAGGAGTGTCATTGTAATGCACAAAGTAAGAAGGAATAAGATAGATATCTTTGTATACAAAAGTTTAAATAGTACCATCATGATTGGAAAATGACACAAATAGATACTGTATGAAATTTCTCCTAAATATACAAACACACTCTTATTTAAAAATGCTTTTACTTTTAGGTTACTCATGGCCATTATAATAAATATACTAACACCCATTACGACACCCCAATCTTTTAATAAGAAAGTAGTATCATTACGGGAAATACCATAAATTAAAATGGAATATAAATATAAAATAACCCCTAGTGCAATAAGAAATCCTTTATTAATTTTTTTCATATTCCTATATGAGTAGATAAGTTTTTCCTGATGTTTAAAAAGTAACATCCCAACCATAAACATAGATGTAAAATGCAGTGTATCAGCATAACCATTATAAAACCCCTCAGCTTTCCCAATATGCAACATATTAAGAAAAACACTAATGAAAGAAAAGCTCAAAGCAAATAGTATCGTTTTCTTCCAACTCTGTTTATAAAAAAGGAGGAATAAGAAAGGAAACACAATAGATATACGCATTTCTTGAGCCAATGACCAGATAACTGGATTATAATTTTCCGTAAAAAAGTTATTAAGAAGCACAAAATGGTTTATAATATCTAATTTTGTTATAGAACCTTGCCACCTATCATAGAACCAATCCCGTAGTCCTACCACTTCATACGGTGAAAATAAAATAAATAAAGCAAAGGTAATGATTATCCAAAAATAATAAGGGATATAGATTCTTACAAATCTCTTAATTAAATATCCCCAATAATTTGTTTTTGAATGGTAAAGTGCCATAGATAACACAAAACCACTGAGTACATAAAAAACGATTACAGCTTCTCCACCCGCCCATAAAATCCTAAGCGGGGAAAATTTAATAGAATTAGGCAACGATGGTAGCATTAAACAAAAATGTCCAAATACCACGGTAAGTGCTGCTAACCCTCGTATGGAATCTAATTCTTTTATTCTCTTACTCATAAAATGTTCTCCTTGTAAATTGTAGATTTTGCTGTTCATAAAGGCCACTATACAAATGTAGTGGGAGAATTGTACATATTGTTTCTTTAAATTCCTAATATAAGCAGTACAAAGTTAATTTGACCTCCATTTCTTTATATACATAATTTAAAACAAAATATTTAATACAAAGAAAAGATTTTATTAAATTTTTATAAAATCTAATTACAGAAATACGTACCGGATATTAATTTTTTTTGTCATTTGATGGAATAGTGGGTGGTTTTTCATCATGTAACTTTATGAAACTAACCTTGCACCTGAACCCTTTAAATCGAAAGATTCATAAAAAACGCCATCCTTTCTGTATATTTCTACAAAAAGAATAGCGTTTTTTAATTTATGGAAACAAATGTATGTTAGCTTTTTACTATATCAACCGCACTATCCCACATACCATTAAAGAAAGATCCGATTTTACGCATAAATCGTGTAAACCAATTTGCTTGTTCTACATCAGATTTTGTTACAAGGTCTATTTGTAATGATTTACCTGATAAGAACCCAGGATCTGTATTATCTTTAGGCGAGATAATCATTTTACTTATTGTTACACCTTTTTTAATAGGAGCTTCTTGTTCTTTATTCGATACTTTAAATTCTTTTTTATAAACATCTTTATTGCCCTTTGGCATTGGAAGTGAAACAGCTTGCTTCGTTTGAACTACTACATCTTTGTCTTTCGCATTTGCAACTCGCAAAGTTTCATGCCCTTTTACTACTGAATCTTTTCCGTAGATATTCTTCACTTCAAAATTCGCAAATCCATAATCATATAATTTCTTTGTTTCATCAAAACGTGCTGTATGAGAGTTTGCTTTTATTACTACAGAGATTAGACGCATACCGTTTCTTTCTACTGTACCAGTGAAGCAATCACCGGCTTCTGGAGTAGTTCCTGTTTTCAACCCATCTACACCTTCGTATTGCTTAATTAAACCTTTTAACATCATGTTAAAATTCACCATATCAATTGGATACTTGCCACCCTTTTGGAATGTTTTTTTGGGGATTTTTGCTGTATCTAACATTTTTGGAAAATCTCGAACGAGACGTTGTGCTAAAATCGCACAATCTCTTGCGGACATTTTATTTTTCTCGTCTGGAGTTGTCCCTTCTGGATGATGCCCTTTTAAATCATAGTTTGTTAAGCCAGTAGAGTTTACAAATTTATAATTTTTCATTCCAAACTCTTTTGACTTATCATTCATCATTTTCACGAAATCGGCTTCTTTTCCAGCAATTTCTTCAACTAAAGCAATTGTTGCACCATTTGCAGAGTAAATTGCCATTGCCTCATATAACTCTTTTACTGTATAAGAGCCACCATTTTCTAATGGAACGTTTGATAATGAGCGATCTTGTGAAATCTTATATGCATATTCAGAGATTTTAACTTTTTGATCCCATTTAAGTTTTCCTTTATCCACCGCTTCATGAACTAAGTATTCACTCATCATTTTTGTCATACTAGCAATTGCTAGTGATTCATCCGCATTTTTTTCATATAAAATTTTTCCGGAATTTACTTCTACTAAAATTGCTGATCCAGCTTCTACGTCTAAAACAGGAACTGTTTCCGCTGATGCGCTCCCAGATGTAACAACTATGCTACAAAATAGTGTAAGCACTGTTACTATTACAATGAATTTTTTGTAAAACATACCTTTCAATTCTCTTACCTCCAATATCTTTGTACTCAAAAAAACCGTTATTCTAGCATAATTCCTATAAAAATAGATAGTTTTATCAAATTCTATATACATATAAGACGTTAGGATCGCTTTCATATAGACCATCTCATACTTTTAGGCGCACTGATACTTTGTATTCCTACACGCATCCCTATTTTTCATACCTTTGTATTTTTCAAAATGATCCGTACTTTCATATTTTTTAGGATTACAATGAATAGACAATCTAAATAATGCGTTTGTTCCACATTTACAAAAAATAAAACCAGTGTATCCCGATTAAATATCGAGACACACTGGTTTTATTAGCTATCAAGGATTTTAATTATTGAATTCAGCTATTTACTATACTCATACCAGAGATGAATTTTCCTTAGTCTAGACTATTAATTTTTTATAATAAAAAACTACATCCTATATAGAATGTAGTTTCCCTCACAGATCTATCTATTTTTTACTTCCTTGTTATAAAAATCATATAATAATTCAATAGATGAACTAGATAAAAGCGGCATTGCCTTCTCAACTAATTCTCTATCCCAATCAAACCAACGCATATCCATTAGCATTTTCATTTCTGTATCAGTGAATCGTTTCTTTATTTCCTTAGCAGGATTTCCACCAACTATTGTATACGGCGGAACATCTTTACTTACGACAGATCCCGCTGCAACGATTGCACCTTCACCGATTATAACGCCAGGCAGAATAATAGCATTCATTCCAATCCAAGCATCACTTTTAATGACTGTATCGCCCTTCGGTTCATATGAATGCTCAATTTGCTCAGCGAATGGATATACTGTAATCCATTCTGAGTGATGATTATGATTACCACCCATTAAAATGACTACTCCACTCGCAATACAAACATAGTTCCCAATAATGAGTTTATCAAGATGCCATCCCATCTGTTCAATTGGATTGAACAGCGCTCGGGACTTAGCATCCCCCCACAAATACCTTACACAGCCATCTTCAAAATTTTGATGACCATAATAACCTGAATAATAGGAGTACTCTCCTACCTCAATGAGTGGATTTGTTACTATATCTTTTAAATACTTTGTTTCTGACCAATGATTAAATAATGGATGCTTCATAACTTTATTCCTCGCTTCTAAGTATTATATATTTTGCTATTTACTTAGAAGCTTACTACGACTGCTACATTTTTTAGCTTTCTCAAACGACGAATCATTATCTTCAAGCCTTTCTTTTATTATAAAGGAATCATATCGTGATAAATTATATAAGTCAAATTGTAAAATTATGTACTGAAACTTGAATTATGAATTGAAATTTCAGCATTAAAACAATCGAGTTTTCAAATAACAAATCCCAATTACATATAATAAAGATTTCTTAGCTATACATCTAACTTCTTTCTTATATTAGCCTTCACTCCCTCGATATAGTTTTATTATTTATTAATTTGTCTGATAAATCAATAAATGTTAATATGATTATAGAAGATATTATCATCCATTAGATTTCACAGCTAGTTTTTCACAAAAACGATTTCTGAATCCTTAAGTAAATAGGAGGTTTAGAACATGAAACTTTTAAGGCAATCAACAATTATTGGTGCATTGACTGTTGGAGGATTTTTATTTTCAAATACAATTAGTACAATCACACCTGTGTCTGCTGAATCGCAACTTACACAAAAAGAATCACGAATTTTAGATAATTGGCGGTGGCAAAGCTATTTTTTATTACATCATAATGCAGATTTTATAGAAGAGTTAGCAGTTGGTGAGTTAAAGCATGGAGATACATTCGATGTTACTATATATACTGGTGGTAAGGATACTGGTATTGTAAAAATATATCAATTGAGTGAAAATGAAAATAATGAAATAAACTTGCATAGATATAAAACCATTTATGACTCAGGTTTAAAACATAATTATGGTAGATTTGTAACACCTATTACTAAGGTTTATAATCCAGGAACATATGTAGCCGTTATGAAACTTGGAGAAAATTATTATTATGGAGGCAGCTTTAAAATCTCAAAATAATTTACATTTATCTCATCAGTAAAAAAATATTGGATACATTTTTATTAGACAAAAATCATTTTAAAAGCTTCTCTACCTTATATAAGATAGAGGAGCTTTTTGATTGTTTGCCCTTTTTAAGGTTTAAAAAAATTCTTACTTTCTTTATAAATTAGCATTTTTATTCAATAACTGTTTCCACTTCTATAAGTTTTACAATTCAATATGCAATATTGCATATTTTATATGTTTACTCTTTAAAAATGGGATAATTTATTTATACTAATTTATAAAATTAATATTGAAAGGAGAATATTACATGTCTTTCTATTCTTGGTCTCCTCTTATTTTCTTAATAGTTGTTGCAATTATCATTTCTATTCAAAAGGCTAAGAAACAATAATTTATTATGTGGAGGTGTAATAATGTCATTTGCAGCATGGAGTGCTATTTTTATGACTTTAATCGGAGCAATATCTGGAGCAATCTTTGGTACAATCTCCTCTAGAAATAAAAGCAAAAATTAAATGCTAACGTAAAAATGAATTTCTAATAAAACTCTATACAAAAAAGTAGCCTATAAAGTTTTATAGGCTACTGTTCTTTCATCAAAATTATTTAGCTAATTCTTTTGTCCCCTTCATTACATCAACAAAGAATCCCCAGTTATTCACAACAGAAGAAATACTAATATGTTCATCTGGAGTGTGAACATTGAATATATCTGGCCCGAATGAAATTGCATCTAATTCAGGCATCTTTTGAACGAATACACTACATTCAATTCCTGCATGTACAGCAAAGATTTCAACATCTTTATTGTATTTTTCTTGATGCACTTTTTCAAACAAATTACGAATTTGTGAATTCGGATTGTATGGCCATTCTGGATACTCTGACTCTATTTCAAATGTTGCACCAACTAATTCGGCAATACATTTAATTTCATCTGCAACATGTTGTTTTAAACTACTTACAGAACTTCTCACTTCGTTACGTAATTTAATTTCATCTTGCAACGTTTCAATAACGCCTAAATTTGTTGAGCTTTCTACTAGACCTTTAATATCCATGCTCATGCTTTGAATGCCGTTCGGAATTAAGAATAATGATGAAATAAGCTGCTTTTGTGTTTCTTTAGCAAATACTTTTTCTACTTTCTCATCCAATTTTGTAAGTGTAACATGAACATCTGGATCAACAGCACGCATTTCTTCTTGTAATACTCTTGTCCATGATAATAGTTTTTCTTCTACTTTCTCTACATCTTCTGTACGTAATACAATTGTAGCTACACTTTCACGCGGAATTGCATTCGTTTTTAATCCGCCATGAACTTCACTTAAACCAAATTGAATATTTACTGATAAATCATGTAATACTCGTCCTAATACTTTGTTCGCATTACCACGTTGTTTATCAATTTCCATACCAGAATGTCCGCCTTTTAGACCACCAACATATAGACGGTATGCATCCATATTCGCTGGCGCTTCATCCCAAATTACTGGAATTGTTTCAACAGCTTTCGCACCACCTGCGCTACTTACAAGTAATTTATGATCTTCTTCAGAATCAATATTAATAAAGATCTTTCCTTCAAAATGATTTGAATCAACAGCGAAAGCCCCGCCCATTGTTGTTTCTTCTTCAGTGGTTATAACTACTTCAAGTGCTGGATGTGGAATGTCTTTTGAATCTAATAAAGCCATTGCATACGCAACTGCAATACCATTATCAGCACCTAAAGTTGTTTGATTTGCATATAACATGTCCCCAATAATTCGTAATTCAATTGGATCTTTTTCAAAATCATGTACAGTCGCTTGATTTTTTTCACATACCATATCCATATGACCTTGAATAATAATAGCTGGTACATTTTCATAACCAGCAGTTGCTTCTTTTTTAATAATGACATTCATCGCTTCATCTTGAATCACTTCTAAATTACGCTCTTTTGCAAAGCCCACTAAATAATCACTAATTTCCTTTTCATTACCAGATCCTCTAGGAATCTTTGAAATTTCTGCAAAATGATAAAATACAGGGTGCTTTGTTAATTGTTCTAAAGTAGAATACATTTTTAAGCTCCTCTCAAAATGACAAAATAATATGTAAGTCTTTTATCATTATACCATGATTCGTTAGTTTCCCTTTCTATTTCATACTTTAAAATCCTCGCGTTAAATATTTAATCCTATAAAAAAACGAAAGAAAATGCACTATGCATTTTCTTTCGTTTTTTTTGCTTTCATATATTTTGAAGTACTATTATTCATTAATTTCTCTAAACGATTTATATTTTCCGTTAATGCACCTTTCACAAGAGAGAAATCTGTATTTGGTTCTTCTTTTTTTTCTTTAAAAAATGAAGACTTTTGTACATTTACTTCAGCCATCTCTTCTCCCCCTTTTCAAAAAGATACAACCTTTTATTTATATTATATAGCAAATGCAGACAGGGTGTACACGTATCATTTTCTTTTTAATTCTTCTTCTAATTCTTCTACTTGCTGCAAAGTATCTCCTTTTATTAAAGAGAAATCTGTTGTATCTTCACTATCTTCTTTAAAAAAATCATTGTCATAATCTTTTATCACTACAATCACCTCTACCTACTAGTGTAGGAATGATTGTCCGAATTTATACAAGTTTGTCTTAATTTGCTTTCCCTTTATGTATAAGTAAAAAGGACAGAAGAAAATCCTGTCCTTATTTAATAAAATAACTATGATGTATTGTTAAATTATATACATTTTCAAAATCCCGATCTTGCAGATTATTTTTCTTCCCATCAATAACAATGAAAACATCACTCACTATTTTTGCTGGTATAATTCCGACATTTTCTACTTGCACCGCTTTCTGCTCATTTAATTGCTCAATGTACTCTAACGGAACGATAGTACTAAATTGAGATCGAATACCACGAAAATTTGTATTTAATTCCTTTGCAGCTTCAAATACAACAATTTTCGCTCCAATCTTTTCCCCATACGAATCTAAAAATGCGTTTAAACTTTTTGTATATTCTTCTTCCGAATGCCATTCCATTGTACCGAATACTGCTGGATTGACATTTTGAATAATTGTTGTGTATATTTCTCCTCTTGCTTTAGAAGCAATTAATGACCGTTTTATCGATTGAACAGTCTTGCCGATATCACTAAATTTCGCTCCCCATATTTCTGAAATATTAGGTGTTAAAATAAATGCGATATCAACGAAAATAACCATTGCAGTGAACATTAAAAGATTTTTCCAGAGGGTTAAATCGATTCCTTTTATCATGAAATACACGGTGACAGATATGATAAACAATCCATACCAAGTCTTTCTAATACGTTGCTTTTTCTCCTCGTACAACTCTTCATTTCTCCAGTAAAAGAAAACAAGAACTAGAAAAACGATTGCTAAAATAAATAAGCCGAATCGAATGTTAGAGCTCACCAATCATATCACCCTCCATTCAAAAACTACTCACGATATCATTACATGCACAAGCAGCTCTTTTTATGACAAAAGACGTGGACAAGCTTCTAAATTTAGCTATACCGCATATACATTAGAAGGTGCCACGTCTTTTATCATGAATCTACATTGTATATGTAGACAAGCGTGCGTTTCAAATTTTCATGTTAAAAAGAAATATGTTTTGGAATTTCCCCTTCAGGTACTTCTCCATCCATACTTAAATAATAATGACGAATCGGATGTAAATCATCGTCTAATTCATAAACAAGTGGTATGCTCGTTGGAATATTTAATGAAACAACACCATCGCTTGAAAGGTTATCTAAGTATTTCACTAGCGAACGAATCGTATTACCATGCGATGAAATAATTACCTTTTCACCATTTTTTAATGATGGCGCAATTTCTGAATGCCAATAATCAAGTACTCTTTTCTCCGTATCCACTAAACATTCTGTCAATGGAAACTCACCTTTTTTAAGTGCTTTATATCTTGGATCATTCATTTCATATCTAGGATCATCCTCAGTAAGAGCAGGTGGTCTTACATCAATACTTCTTCTCCAAATATGAACTTGCTCCTCACCATATTTTTTAGCAGTTTCATCTTTATTCAACCCTTGCAATGCACCATAATGTCTTTCGTTTAGCTTCCAAGATTTATGTACTGGGACCCAGGCAAGATCCATCTCATGAAGTACAATCCATAACGTCCGAATTGCTCGTTTTAATACAGATGTATAAGCAACATCAAAAGTATATCCGTTTTTCTTTAATATTGCTCCTGCTTCTCTCGCTTCACTTAATCCATTCTCTGATAAATCTACATCTGTCCATCCAGTAAAGCGATTTTCAAGATTCCATAAACTTTGTCCGTGACGAATAAGTACAAGTTTTATCATAATAATTCCCCTCTCGGAAATGTGAATTTTATTGTTCCATTGCGTACACGTATAAAGTATCTAGTAATGCATCTTTTTATCCATCCACTCTATGACCAATCCATAGTTGCCAAATGTATGGATAAAATTTGTTCTTTTTCAAACTATAAAACAGATATATTTCGTATTATTTTTGATCGATTGCAACTTCCCGTTTTGATATCCAAGCATTAAAACCTGATCGGCTATTTGCCATCTCATTCATAACTTGATGCCAATTTTCTTCACACGATTCACCAAATTTTGAAAAAATGGCACCCATTTGTTGTCTTTGTACATCGCTCAGTTTTTTCTCTAACTCGGCACCTTTTTCTGTTAAAGATAACTGTTTCACACGACGGTCATGTGTAGCTTCATTACTCTCAATTAAACCCTTTTCCACAAGTTGACGTAGTGGTCCGTGAAGAGCTTGTTTACTTATCTCTAATAGTGATAATAATTCATTTACACTTATTCCTGGAAAACGTGCGATAAAAAATAAAATTCGGTGATGTACTCTTTGTATGCCATACTCTTTTATAATTTCATCTGGCTTTTCAGTAAATGTTTTATATGCAAAGTAAAATAGTGCTAATGCTTCATTCATCTGTTCTTCTTTATGTTGTGTCATCTACTTTCCCCCTGTATGTAAATTATACCACAATCCAGTAATCAATATTTTAATGAACGCATTGGAACTTCTTTAGTCTATTGAAATATTCATTGCACAATTAGGAGATGATTCACTTGAAAATGCAATATACTGTAAGTACATATTTGCTAGACCGACTAAGCGAATTAGGAATTGAACATATTTTCGGTGTCCCTGGTGATTATAATTTGGCTTTTTTAGATGATGTACTAGCACATGAAAAGCTAAAGTGGATTGGCAATTGTAATGAATTAAATGCTGCATATGCAGCAGATGGATACGCTCGCATAAACGGAATCGCAGCTCTTATTACCACTTTCGGCGTTGGAGAATTAAGCGCCCTAAACGGAGTTGCTGGCTCCTATGCAGAAAACGTACCAGTTATAAAAATCACAGGTACACCAACAACAAAAGTAATGGAAAATGGAGCACTCGTTCATCATACCTTAGGTGATGGAAAGTTCGATCATTTTTCCAATATGTATCGAGAAATTACTGTGGCACAAACAAATGTAACAGCTGAGCATGCTGCTGAGGAAATTGATCGTGTATTACGTGCATGTTGGAATGAAAAACGTCCTGTTCATATTAATTTGCCAATTGATGTGTATAATAAGCCAATTAATAAACCTACAGAACCAATTTTACATAAACCGATTTTAAGTAATAAAGAAGTGCTGGATAAAATGCTTCTACATGCAACTTCAAAAATAAACAGTGCCAAAAAACCTGTTATTTTAGCTGATTTTGAAGTGAATCGTTTTCATGCGGAAGAATATTTACTTCAATTCGTAGAAAAAACTGGGTTTCCTATCGCAACGTTAAGTATGGGTAAAGGAATATTTCCTGAAAAACACCCACAATTTATAGGGATTTATACTGGTGATGTTAGTTCTCCATACTTACGAAAAAGAATTGATGAATCTGACTGTATTATTAGTGTTGGTGTGAAATTAACTGATACTATTACCGGCGGCTTTACACAAGGTTTTATGAAAGAGCAAGTGATAGAAATCCATCCCTTTACTGTGAAAATTATTGATAAAAAATACGGACCAGTTATAATGCAGGATGTTTTGCAGCATTTGAGTGATTCAATAGAACATCGCAGCGAGGAAGTTCTTGAAATTAAGCCTTTTATTTCTGAATCATCTTTATTTACCGAAGAGTTCATTCCAAAAGAACAAATCGTTACGCAAAAACGATTTTGGCAACAAATGTATCATTTTTTAAAAGAAAACGATGTCTTAATTGCAGAACAAGGAACACCTTTCTTTGGTAGTTCCGCTATCCCTTTACCAAACAACACTACATATGTAGCACAACCATTATGGGGATCGATCGGTCATACATTACCTGCTCTACTTGGTACACAGCTCGCTAATTTATCGCGGCGTAACATTTTAATTATTGGTGATGGTTCTTTCCAATTAACTGTTCAAGAGTTATCGACTATACTACGTCAAAATTTAAAACCGATAATATTTTTAATCAATAACAATGGATATACTGTTGAACGTGCGATTCACGGTCAAAATCAACCGTATAATGACATACAAATGTGGGATTACACTAAACTAGCAAACATATTCGGAACAGAAGAAAAAAGCCAAACATTTAAAGTAGAAAATGAAATAGAGTTAGTAGAAGTCTTAACTAAAATAAGTTTTAATAAGAATCAACTTATCTTTATTGAAGTTATAATGAGCCAAGGGGATCAACCTGAATTGTTAGCTAAACTGGGGAAAAGATTCGGCCAGCAAAATTCTTAAAATGAAAAGCGTAACTATAAATAGGTTACGCTTTTCTTTTCAAATCTTTACTCAGCAAGCGTTAACTGCCAAGACACACCATACTTATCATTTAACCAACCAAATTTTTTACTAAATGGATAGGCACCTAAAGGCATAAGAATTGCTCCATCTTGTGCTAACTTATTAAAAACAGTTTCAATTTCTTCTTCCGTTTCACAAGTTACATAAAGTGACATAGCTGGAGTGAATGTAAACTCATGCTTTACATAACTATCAATACACATAAACTCTTGGCCATTTAGCGTAAAAGTTGCATGAATTACAGTTCCCTCTTTACCAGGTCCATTTTCATCGTAGCGAGAGATACTTACAATTTCTGATTGATCAAATAGTGATGTGTAAAAATTCATCGCTTCTTCAGCTTTTCCCTCAAACATTAAAAACGTAGTAATTTTTTGATTTGTGTTACTCATATAGAGACAGCTCCTTGTTATGTATTTATGAAAAATATACATCGGCCAACAAAACCGAACATACATTCTATCAAGTATATTTTCTATAAAAACGATGAGTTTGTCAATTATCTACTTTCTTATTTCTTCTTACATAATGCTGTCCAAAGAAATGATTCTCCAAACATTGTATTTGGTTGTTCAATTCGCTTCATCTTTCTAATTTCAATCACTTCAAATCCCTTAAATATCTCTCTTAATTTTTCTTCCGAATAAGCAAGACCACCTTGTAGACTCCATCCTCTATATACGTCCCAATCCGTTATTTCTGATCCATTTCGCTCATCTAAATCGCCTGCTGCAAAACATGTTAATCCAAAATAACCACCCGATTTTAATGAGTTTTTAATTAAATTCACATAATTTATTCTTCTATGCGGTGGAATATGATGTAAACAGCCCGAATCGTATACAAAATCAAATTCATTTTGACCCTCTAAATTAAAAATTGAATCACAAATAAATTCAATTTTTACCCCTTTTGCTAATGCCCTTTCTTTCGCCCAATTAATCCCTTCTATAGATAAATCCACTGCTGTTACATCAAATCCTTCATTTGCTAGATAAATTGCGTTTCTACCCGGACCACATCCAAGTTCTAGTACTTTTCCTTTTGAAACCCACTTTTTTTGTATATATGAAACTAAGTTTTCATCTGGAACATTTTCAAAAAACGGAACATCTTTTTCTCTATTCGCATAAAATTCATTCCAAAATGGTTCTGCCGGTCTTAATAATGAATCAAGCATTTTAATAATATCTTCTTGTGTGTGCAACGTTTCATTTTTCATTTGTATCCCTCCAAAACTTAATAGTCAGAAAATTATTATATATCTTTTTGAACTTTCAGACAAAGAAAAACCCCTACATTCAATAGGAGTTTTTATCTTTAAAATCCAAGTACAGTTAACCATTTTAACAACTTCTCTTCTCGTGCTTTTAAATCATCGTTCCTAAGCTTACCTAACTGTATTTCACTAACAATTTCTCCGTCCACCATAAAAAGAACTCTTTCTGTTTTCGCTGCTACCTTTACATCATGAGTCACTAACATAACTGTAGTCCCATCACGGTTAATATTTAATAATATTTGCATTACTTCTTCTGTTGATTTTAAATTTAGAGCACCAGTTGGCTCATCTGCAAAAATAATATTCGGATTATTGATGAGTGCTCTACATATAGAGACCCTTTGTAATTGGCCTCCAGATGCTTCGGTTATATAATGAGACGCTATATCACTTATCTCCATTTTCTCCATTAGCTCCAGAGCACGCTTATTTACTATTTTCTTACTCTCACGTTTCGCTAAATAAGCGGACAAAATAATATTATCAAATAAATTCAAATTTCTAAGAAGATTGCTCTGCTGAAAAATAAATCCTATTTCAGTAAGGCGCAATGCGGCTAACGCTTCTTCTTTCATACATGATATTTCTTTCCTATCAACTTTCACACTTCCTGATGATATTTGATCCATTCCACTAATCGTATATAGTAACGTCGATTTCCCAGAACCCGAAGGCCCCATGACCGATACAAACTCTCCCTCATAAATCTCTAAATCTATATTTTTTAGCACATGATAAGTTGCATTTCCATCTATGGAATATTTTTTGTTTAATTGTTTAACTTCTAAAATTTTGTTCAAGTTACACACCCCCTACTCTCCATTTGGCTTTACATCGTTTGTCTGTTTCATAGTAAAACTACTGAAAAGTGTTGTTGCTGTCACAGATATAAATAATATAGCTGGACATATTACATAAGAAACGATAGGATTCACGACAAACTTTATATGAGCTGCTCCCATAAATGAGCCCAACCAACTTACTAACATCTCACCAAACGTAGCAGCTATAAATGTCCCTGTCACAATGCCTAATAATACAATGACAATAGAGCGTGTTATATACTGTATACGAATATCTTTGCTAGAAAAACCAATACTTTTCATTATTAATATTTGGGAGGAGTCTTTTGCCAATAACATTTTAAAAAACATTGCAGTAATTAAAACTGATATCAATATCGCAATCAAAATTGCCACTTGAGTTACAAGTCTTAATTGTTTAATTGTCTCTCCTAAAGTTTGCGTTAAATAATCATCCGTATCTGTTATTTTTGCTGAATGAAAATTGTGTTTATACTCCTTCACTTTTTCTTGCAAATCCACAGTAGGCTTCAAATCTACATTTACTACATACCATAATATATTTTCATTATTATAAGAAAAACTCGCTTTAGCTGTTTTCCCACCATTGGTTACATCTTGATACATACCACTAATAGTTAGCTTTTTCTCTTTCCCATCTACAAATAAAATGATTCTATCCCCTACATTCTTTTTTAATTCATTTGCGTTCATATAAGAAAGAGCAATTTCATTTTCGTTTTTTGGTGCCATACCTTGAATATAGTCTAATGGAAATTTAGTGAAATCTCCCACTTCTACATTTAAGTTTTCATGTGTACCATCAGCGTTTACCATTTTAAATGTACTCGTTACAAATGCTGCATATTTTTCTACTTCTGCATCATTTCGCAAATATGAAATAACATCCTTAAATCGTTTCTCTATATTTTCAGATTGCTGTAAATCTATTCGAATATCACTTTTTCCTGTTCCCATATAATTTACAAACTTCGGTGACTGAATCGTATATAAAAAGTTAACTGGTACAACAATCATGAGTACGGCTATTATGAAAACGATACTTAATACGCGATATAACTTAAATCTTTTTATAACATCTTGTATACCAATAAATATATTTACATTTTTAAATTTAGATCGATTGAGTGAAAAGGAGTTTCTAATCTTTCTTTTCCCTAGTTTATCTCTTGATCGTAAAGCATCTATTGCTGTAATCTCCCTAAAACTCCGCAAAATGATACGACAGAACAGGATAACGACTAAAAATAACAATGTTGTGATTATTAATGGCACAACATTGTGTAAAATACTTTTATCTGCCGCCCCCATATAAAGAGTGATATTAGAAGTGAATATCTTTGTAACAAATAGTGAAAGTATATATCCACATATACATCCACCAGCTGAAATAACAACATATTTTGTTACATATAGTTTTTGAATATCTTTACTTGTAATGCCGATAGCTTTCATAACACCAATTTCCCGATAATCTTCTTCCATCGAAGTAATGATCGTAAATCTAATACATAACATTGCGATTAACATTAATAATGCACTTATTATGATAAGTACGGCGGCTATTATTCCATCTGTTAATGAATTGAGTGTTTTAAAGAGTGCATACGTAATAGAGGGACCTTTTTGGGGTAAGTTCGATGACTGGTATAAATTTTCAAATTCATTTATTTTATCTACGTCTGTTAGCTGGAATTCAATAAGATATTCGCTTTCTCCAAAATTTCTTTTTATTCTTTCGAAATCTTCATTGCTTATTACAAACCGTTTTGAACTAACAATTGATGGATTCATTTGAACATCACGAACAAATGCTGAAATAGTAAATTCTAGTTCATTATTATTTTTAACAACCCATATTTTATCTCCCATACGCAAATTATATTTTTGCATATAATAAATGGGTATACCTATTTCCCCTTTCCTAACATCGACCACTTTATTATTTAAATCTAATAAAAAATCAAACTTACTATTTTGCTTAACGAAACTAATGTCCATTACACTATTAT
Organism: Bacillus sp. 5w2; assembly: GCF_054353775.1. Classification (NCBI taxonomy): domain Bacteria; kingdom Bacillati; phylum Bacillota; class Bacilli; order Caryophanales; family Bacillaceae; genus Bacillus; species Bacillus sp. 5w2. The sequence continues at coordinate 82,418 of NZ_JBTIWT010000001.1, forward strand.
GTTCTGCGTGATTTTTCTTTTTAATAAAAATGTTAGATCCATTTATTTGAACCATCTCAGCCGTTTGCTGTTCTTTTACAAAAGGAGTTTTTGCTACAAATGAATCAATTGACTTTTGGTTTATTTCTCCGGCATGCATTTGTACGAAGTGAGGTGCGCTTGATACTTTAAACAATTGATCCATTGAGTTCAATAGATGTAAAACGCTACTTGAGGCACTAGCCATTAAAAGACTCGATAGCATGATAAACATAAATAAAATGGTAATTATCATTTTTTTTTGAGAGAAATCGCTTTTTAATATTCTCCTAATCATATGAAGCTAGTTCCCTTCATTCGATAATATTTTCTTCGTCACAACCGCTATTAATATCATTATGAAACTAATAGCTAATATAGGTAAATAAATTTTCATACTAAATTCTTCAACATAAAACCATAAACAACTTGCCCAATCGGTGCCATACATTGAGATACAGCTGTTATAATTGCCATTACTTTTCCTAAGTTTTCATTTGGTGTTTTCTTTTGAACTACAGTAATCACATAGATGGATACAATCGTCATGATCATTGCAATTAGAATAGAAGAAAGTATAAAGAGGATAAATGGTGGGTAGTTTCCTAAATTAAGAATAAATGGCGTAACTGATAGTGACATTGGTATTACTAATAAAGCTATTAAAATCATCCAGTAATACAATGTTTTCATCTGTAGCTTTTTCGCAAAAAAACTTATTGATAACGCACCTAAAATAGTTGCAAAATCGATCAATCCCATTCCGATTCCATATAACGTGTGGCTACTTTCCATTGTTACTCGTAGAATAATTGGAGCACCAACAACAAATAGCGGTGTTAGTATTAAATTTAGTAATGCGGCTAAAAGCATAGATTTCAAAATAAATGGTTGTTTTAAAACGTATACAAAGCCATCTTTCATATCCTTTACAATTGTCGGTATGATATGACTTTCTTGCGCTCTTTTTATAAAAGGTATTTTAATAAACATTTCTAAAATCGCAGATAAAAAGAAAGCAAGACAGCTTATTATTACGAGCATTTTCAAACCAATTATGCCGTACCATATTCCTCCTAATACAGGAGCAACTATATTAGATAATGCTTGCACACCATTTACGATACCGTTCGCTTGTTCTAACTTTTTTTCTGGAACTAATTGCGGAATACTTGCCATTACAACTGGTGAGTACATTGCACCAATGACTGCTAGTAAAAACATAATTGTTCCAATCAATAAAATAGATACAGATCCAGTAAATAACAAAACTATAAAGCTTATTACAATCGCAGCGTTTATAAAATCAAAAATAACCATTACATTACGACGATTGAAACGATCTGCTATCGCTCCGCCGAGAGGGGCTAGCAAAAACGGAATACTCGTTACCGCATATAATCCTGCGAATATATCAGCACGCCCTGTTATATCTAATACATATAAAGATAGGGCAAAACGTAAAAGTGTTGAACCCAAAATAGTAATAATTTGCCCACTAACCATTAAATAAAAATCTTTCATCGAAGGTTGTATACTAATAGACATCATAATCACATCCTTCCTTTAATTTAGACCGACTGTCGGTCTATAATAAACAAACAGAAAAATATTATTTCTGTTTCATTAAAACCTCCATCATATAATTAAAGGATCCTTCTTTCGCCCCAACAGATACTTCCATCATTTTGATATAAGCTTTGGCTCTTCTCATCATTTCTTCCGGTTTCCATTGAAATAACCCATCATCAAATATGACTTGCGCTGAGGAAATTAATAATTCAATCGTTTCCTGCGGGTATAGAGTAGAAAATATACCTTCTTCAATTCCTTGCTCTAAAACTTCTGCTAATACAGGAGATAAATGAATAATGGATTGTACTAAACTTTTTTGATGCATTTCTGCATTATTTGGTTGATGAAATTGCTCAATTATTTTATCTTTTATATCTCCTGATTTTGGCGATTGCTCCATCAAAACTCGAAATAACTTTTCTAATACTGGGGTATTTGGATTAGAGACGATTACTTTCGCTTTTGCAACATCTTCTTTAATAATCCTCATAATAATTTCATCCATTACTTCCTCTTTCGACTTAAAGTAATGATAAAACGTCCCCTTTGCTATCCCTATCTCTTTTAAAATGTCATTTACTGTTGTTTTCGTATAACCTTTCGTAATAAACAAACGTTCAGCAGTTTCTAAAATTTCCTTTCTACGCTCCTCATACTCCTTTACAATGCGCATTCACGTTCTCCTTCCCACTAGACCGACTGTCGGTCTAATTTAATTATATGTTTAGTGAGTAAAAAGTTTCCTACTATCGTACATATACAACAAACTACATTATATTTCCTTTATGTATTTTGAAAATCATTTTTCAATACGGTGAATGAAATTTTCGAAATTACTTCTTAGTATCGCTTATTCCTATATTGTTGTATAAAAACAAAAAAGAGCCGCAACGCTTTGCGGCTCTTTTAGAATAATAACTATTTAACGGCCACGTCTTTGCTGACCTTGTTTTGTACTACCTTTTTTATTACTTGGCTTATTAAATGATCGATTGTTATCATTTCTCGAACTATTTCTTGAATCACTTCTTGAGCTATTTCTCGAATCACGTCTTGATTCACTTCTTGAACCTTCACGGCTATCTCTTTGACGATATTGACCTGATTTCTTTGGAGCTGGCTTTGGTACCGGTTTTCCATTTTCATCTACACGTTTTATCTTCGGTTGTTCAATTATTTCTCTTTTCAGTGGTGCACCAAGCGTTTTTTCAATTTCTTCTAAATGTTTTTCATCTTTCGCTGCAACGAATGTAATTGCAAGACCTGATCCACCTGCACGTCCTGTTCGGCCAATGCGGTGAATATAACTTTCTACATCTTCAGGGATATCAAAGTTAAATACGTGCGTTACACCATCTACATCAAGTCCACGAGCTGCTACATCCGTTGCGATTAAGTACTGAATTTTAGCTTCGCGGAAACTCTTCATAACTCTTTCACGTTTCGCTTGAGGTATATCACCATGAAGTTCAGCACAATTATAACCTAGTCCTTTTAAATTATCATAAAGCTTACTTGCTCTAACCTTTGTACGACAGAAAATAACTGCTAAAAATGGCTGATCACGATCCATAACAAAACGAAGTGCATCTGGCTTTGCACGATCTGTCGTCTCAATGACACGCTGCTCAATTGTATCTACCGTTACTTCTTCACTTTGTACTTGAATCATTTGCGGCTCATCCATATAACGCTTCGCCAATTTTTTAATATCTTTTGGCATCGTTGCTGAGAATAACATCGTTTGTTTACTACCAGGTGTCTCATCTAAAATATCTTCAATATCATATAAGAAACCGAAATAAAGCATTTGATCTGCTTCATCTAGTACAATCGTTGAAATATCACTTAAATCAATTGTTTCACGTCGTATGTGATCTAATAATCGTCCTGGTGTTGCTACAACAATATGTGTATTACCTTTTAACTTTCTCAATTGTTGTGCTACATCTTGCCCACCATAAATCGCTAGTACATTAATATCTTCTCTTTGAACAAGCATTTTTTTAATTTCAGTTGTAATTTGCAGGGCTAGTTCCCTTGTTGGTGCAACAATTAAAGCCTGAACATCACTACACTCTGGATCGATTTTTTCTAAAATCGGTAACACGAATGCTAATGTTTTACCTGTTCCTGTTTTCGCTTGCCCAATAACATCTTTACCTGACATAATAACAGGAATTGCCTTCTCCTGAATCGGTGTTGCTTCTGTAATTCCATTTTCACGTAATGTATGATTAAAAGTTTCACTAATTCCTAATTCTAAAAAGTTTTTCAAATAGACCACTTCTTTTCCTTATTTTTCACATTAGCTTCCATTGTACCATTTGTTTCGCCAAATATGAAAAATAAAAAAAATTCTTATCTTCTTTTTTTATATTCATCGTGTACTAGGTGGACAAATTCTTTTTGTTTTTTCTCGGAATTTATTAATGCTTCCATGTTAGTAGAAGACAAAATGAATTTCTTAATTTTTCTATTACTCCAAATTAAACTTGTATACTTTGTATCTTCATGTAAATTTCGAAACCACCCAAATTCACTTAATTTTGCGATATGATGTCTTAATTTTATGTCATTTCGAGGATAAAAGGTAATTATGGCCATTATTACATCAAACAATAAACTCATCTTCTCCCCTCCTATACATATATATTTCAATGTTACGGAAATATAGTTACAGGGTGATAAAATTGACTACTACATTCATAAAGACTTTTTGCATATTTTTCTTACTATTTTTTCAATCCACCACAATTATAATGGCGAAATCTCAAACAGATGTAATCAGTGAATTCAAACATGCTTTACTCAAAAATGATAAAAAATTAATGCAGTCATATGTAACAGAAGGAGTTGAATTACCTGCTTTCCAAAAGGAAAAACCTATTCATGAAATTAAAATAGTACCATCTCCAAAAGAAGATACTACAATTCTTATTTCTTATTCCAAAGACACTGATAATGAATTTACTATCGGTTTCATTTTAGAAATAGTAACAAAAAACAATAAAATATCTCGCATTAATCAAATTTATAATGGAACCAATCCACTTATGAAAGAAGCTACTATCGTAAAAGAATATGAAATGAAGTGTAAGGAGCATATACTTACTCCTACAAAATTCCCGTTCGAAATTCACGAATTTCAAGGGTACATCTATAACGATTACTTAGACCTTCAATACTACAATGAAGATATGAATGGGATTTTTAAAATCACTGTTTCACCAGTTCAAAACAAATTAGGCTTCTATGTACATAGGGGCGCTACGTTCTACAGTTTAAAAAATAATATAAAAGCATTATATAATCCTCATTTTGATTTAGCATATGAACTTATCTTTCAGAAGAATGGTTTTCAATATACAATTGCAATTGGTAACAAACTATACATAAAAAGAAAATACAATGTTACTGATTTGATAAGAATTGCGGAATCTATGAATTAAAAACCCGATCTTTTTGATATAAGAAAGATCGGGTTTTTATTATTTTATATAATGAATTTCCCTCCATGATAGCAATAATACTTTACGGCTTTAAGATTTTTAATCCTCTTTAAAGACTCTTTTGCTTTTTCAATATCTAAACAAAAATTCGGATTAGCTATTACTAACTCACGATTCTCTTGAACCGCTGCATCTCCCGTAATTACACAGTTTAAATTCGGAAAATATAATGAAATATGCCCCGAAGTATGTCCTGGCGTTGCTATTATTTGACATTCATCATTCAAAATCATTTGGCCATCATATACTTTTTCATCGACAGAAATATGTCTTATATTTTTTAATTGTTGTATAAACCACTCACCAAATTCTTTCTCTTCAACTGGAATAAGTTGTAACATGTCTTCAGCTTGAACTAATCTCTCTGATTTTATATCACCATTAATGTAGTTAGATTCAATTTCACTAGCAATAATATTAACGTGAGGATATTTCACTTTGAAATCATATAAAGATCCTATATGATCGTCATCATAATGGGTAATAATTATATTTTTTAAGTTTTTCATCTCATATCCATGTTTTAATATTGCATTTTCAATTAAAGGTAAAAAACTTGGATATCCTGTATCGACTAACGTTAATTCATTATGTAATATAATTAAACTTGGATAAATACATTGTCTTACCCCGTTAAATTCGAATTCAATTGGTAGTTCTATTATTTTCATTTTTCTTCCCCCATACCCGTTATTCAATTTTTAATAATAAATACATCATCCACATATATTTTACTGTACATACTTATGTAACAAAACAATGTGAGTCATTACATAACCAACATTCTATTATTTTGAACAGGTAATTCCCTATTTTTATGGAATATACAATAAGAAAAACAATAAAATTGATTATTTCCCTACTTCTTTGTCTATCCTTTTAAAAAATCGATGTTTTTGTAAAAGGAGTGTTTATATGGAGAAACAGACACTTTGGAAAAAGTTCAAAAAAAGCTCTGTAAACCTCGGTAAATCCAGCGTATATGAAAGTATTATTTTATTCTACACAATGAAAAAGAAAGAATTACCTACTAAAGCGAAATTCATAATATTAGCCGCTTTATCTTATTACGTATTAACAATTGATTTCATTCCAGATATAGCTGCTATTATTGGGATCGGCTTATTAGATGATGTTTTAGCAATTGCTATAGCGCATAAATATGTGATGCGCCATGCGGATGCTGAAATTCGAGAGAAGAGCAAAGTAAAAATGGAGTCATTATTTACTTCAGCACAAGCATAATTAAACTATTTAGTCATTTACCTAGCTTTTTACTTTCAAAAAAGCTAACTTTAATTATTGATAGTTCTATTTAACCTTCACCATGAGATCATTACAGAATACATTCTTAATTTCTCTTAACTCTCGAGCCGTAAACAAATAGGGTGCCAGTACTTGTTCCTAAGTTCTGACACCCTATTATTTGTTCTTATATTTATCTGTTATACAATTCATTCAGGAAAGATTCCAATAGAGACATTCTTAAATAAAGAAAGACCATAATAGTGCAGATAGTTTATACAGTTGCATGCGTGCCCCTATACAAAACTGCTATTGCAACTACTATAAGAATCATCCCCATAAAAGCAGGTGCGGCATGACCAAGTGATACATAAATTTGCCCTCCAATAATTGGACCAATCATTCTTGCCAAAGCTTGAATAGATTGGCTTCCACCCTGAATCCTTCCTTGTTCACTAGAATCGACAGACTTTGAGAGCATCCCATTGAATGAAGGCCCGAAAATCGAGTCACCAAAACCAAACAGTAACATCCCAACGATTAAAAGAGGATATAGGGAAAACAAAGCAGATGCTGCAATAAAACTGTAGCCAATAATCTCCGAAACCATCCCAAGTATTGCTATTTGTTTATCACTAAGCTTGCCCACAAGCTTTGGCATTATAAAAGCTTGTGAAATGATGTCTTGAAAGCCCATAATTGAAAACATAAGTCCGATTAGTGCAGGCTTCCAGCTAAAAGTATCCATCGTAAATTGTGTGAAAATTGCTTGTAAAGATCCGTTAGGTATCCAAAGTAAAAACGCTGAGACGAGTAACCATTTTAAATGTTTCATAGAAAGTATGTTTGCAAGTTGTACAAAAGGATTTAACCTTACAAAAGTAATCTCTTTTAACCTATTATTTTTGTCAAGACTCTCAGGCATATATTTCATCCCATATAATACATTGAATAAAGTTATGAGCGCTCCAAAATATAAAGGTACAGAATGACCAAACTTTGCAAGTAATCCCCCAAGAGTTGGGCCAATGATGGTTCCTACACCTACCACCGCACTTACCCATCCAAAGTATTTCGTTCTCTGTTCTGGCGGAATGATATCTGCAAAATATGCGAAAATTGTACTGATACTCCCGCCTGTTATACCTTCTATTATGCGTCCAGCAAATAGTACCCATAAGGCCCCTCCTATACCAAAAACTAAGTACCCGAGTGCAGAACCGAAAAGGCATATTAAAAGTAATGGACGACGACCATATTTATCGCTTAAAGCCCCGAGTGCAGGAGCAGCAAAAAACACGCAAACCGCATAAACAGAGGTCAGTAGCGTAACAACTAGAGCCTGTTCTTCCGGACTACTTATATAAGGCTGCACTAAGAATGGCACTACAGGCATAATGATACTGAACCCTATACCACAAAGAAATACAGAAATAAGCCCGAATATTAAAGCATGTTTATCTATGTTTTTTTCAGTTTCCTTTTCATTTTGTGATCTAAATATAGACATTTAACTTCTCTCCTCAAAACTTTTTGTTGCTGTGTCAACAAAATAATAACTCCATTTTGTTGATTAGTCAACAAAAAAACAATAATAAAAAGGTAGCCTCTTCTCATACGAGTAAGGCTACCTTTTTATTATTTAAATTTATTACGACTTAATATGTATACCTTGTTTCTTTATTTCTGCATCCAAATGCCTACTATATTTTTCCACGAAGCTAATTATACTGTCGAATTCTGCCTCGGTTACTTGCTCAAATACAACTTTATCCCGCTCTTGAAACTCTTTGTGCAAGTCTTCATGGATTTTATAAATTTCTTTCCCCTGTTCAGTAAGCCTAAAATAGATCTCTTTTTTATTCTCTGACTTTTGGTAGCTTTCAATAAGGCCTTTTTTTATGAGCTTCTTAGTCATCCTACTTATAGCACCGCGAGTTACATAAAAAGCCTCTGCAAGTTGTGTCACGTTAGAATCTGCATTGTTTTCAATATGTTCAATACAATGTACCTCAGAAGACTTAAACCCTTTAAGACCTTCTTCCATTTTATCCTTATTAAGCCAAACCATCTTATTATATAAGTCCCTGAAACCGTTCATGACCTGTTCTTCCTTATTCATGGCCTATCCTCCTAACCGCTCATTCATACATTAAAACCATTATATTAAATTTCTGTTCCCGTTTCGACAATATTGATATAATTATTTGAGTTATCTATGAAAATAGACGATTAAATAAAATAATTCACGAAACAACAAATAATGCAAGTGTATTACAACTTGTACTACACAGTAGACAAAAAGTAAGAGCTAAGATAATTTCTCTTAGCTCTTACTTCATAAAATTAATATTTTTAAGATACTATTTCACTTCATTCGCTACAAAAAACTGTTCACAAACACTCGAAATACGCTGTAAGTCTACGTTTCCACCAGATATAACCGCTACTACTTTTTTCCCTTTGATATATGGATCCACTTTCCCTGCAAGTAGAGCAGCAGTAGCTAATGCGCCTGCACCTTCTACAACAGCTTTACCTCGCTGTAATAAGTCTTTCATCGCTACTTCTAATTCACCTTCTGATACTGTGACAATATCATCTACTAATTCTTTTACAACTTCAAAAGTTAAATTGCCCGGTATTTTAACCGCACAACCATCTGCTATAGTAGGTGCCTCATAATGTTCTACAATTGTACCTTTGTCATAAGATGCCTTCATTCCATGAACATTATCTGCTTGGACACCAATTATATGAATGGATGGATTAAAAGATTTTAATGCAACAGCAATACCAGAAATAATTCCACCTCCACCAATTGGTACAATGACAGTATCAACATCCCACATATCATCAAGAATATCTAATCCTATTGTACCTTGACCAGCCATTACTTCTACATCATCATATGGATGTAAGTATGTTTCACCTGTTTCCCTAATAATCTCTTCACATTTTGTCTTCGCATCATCAAAGGTTTCACCATGTAAAACCACTTCTGATCCATATCCTTTAGTTGCATCAACTTTCGCCTGAGGTGCAGAAATCGGCATAACAATTTTACTCTTAATACCGAGTAAATGAGCAGATAAAGCAATTCCTTGCGCATGATTACCTGCTGAACATGCAATAACTCCTCTTTCTTTTTCTTCGTCTGTAAGCTGTGACATTTTATTAAATGCGCCACGGAATTTAAAAGAACCCGTTAATTGCATATTTTCTAATTTCAAATGAATTTCTCCGCCTGTTTTACTAGTCAAATAAAAAGATTTCACTAATGGAGTTTTACGAGCATTTCTGTCTAGAATGTTTTGAGCTTTTTTAATGTCTGCTATATGTAATGGTAGTTTTTTAGTTATCATACTAACACCCCTTCTAATGATTTATAATTTACTGATTGTCTCATTCCTAAGTTTTCGTAGGCAATTACTCCTTTATACGCAACCAACCCTGTTAAAAAATCATTCCTCATATATATACGCTATTCTTTAAAGTACACAAATGCAAACAATTCAACATCCTCTTCATATCACGTTCTTTATAATGATTCAGGCATGCAATTTGGATCCAATTATTCTTTTGTAAATACGCTGATTCATAATGGACAATATATCCTTGTAACGCTAACGCATCACCTACTACTTTAGAAGAAAGACCTTCGTTTAATTGAATAGTAAGTATAATTGGCGCAGCATGTTCTTTAGGTGAAACAAGGTTTAAACCCATAGTGGTAATAACTTCTTCCATATAATCATATGTCTCATTTATTTTTACAAATGCTTTTTCATCTTCAAATTTCTTCAACGCTTCCTGCAATGCATAAATTAAATTCCATGAATGAGAATATGGAATACTTTCATTTTCTCCGTACATGCCTATGTCCATATAGGCTGGTAATGTCTCGTTTACTTTCACATTATGATTATGAAAAACGAAAGATAATCCAGTAAACGATTTAATTGCTTTTCCACTAACACCACTTGCAAAATATACACCCTTTAAATCTATCGGTATCGCTCCAATTGAACTGATACAATCTACACATAGTTTCACTTTATACTTTTCACAGAAAACATTTAGTTCGTCTAAATCATTTAACATTCCGGTTGATGTTTCATGGTGAACAAACCAAAGCCATTCATAATTTCCAGTTTTCATTATTTTTTCTAATTCTGTATAAATAAACGGTTCTCCCATTTCTTTTTTATACGTATCAAAATGTAATTGCGCGCGTGCTGCGTGTCCAACTAATCTATTTCCAAATTCCCCATTTGTTAATACGAGTCCTTTCCCTTTTAAAGAACGCAACTGTAAAGCAATGGCATCATTTGATAACGTCCCTGTTCCTAACATGATTTGCACACGTTTTGCTTTTGTCATTTGCAGTAAACGTTTTTTCACATTTTCAATTGTTACTTGAAATGACTTAGAACGATGCGAAATAGGCTTAGTAGAAAATGCCTTTCGAACATTCTCTTCAATATCTACTGGACCAGGTAAAAACGTATATTCTTTCGTCATAATCCCTCCAACACTCGACTCTTCAAACATAGCGGGGGTAACATACATTGGCTGGAAGGCTGCTTCTTCTGTACCAACTAACTTATGGAAAGTTTTGAATCCCATTTGCTCATATAAAGGTAGCTCACGTGTTGTAGCAGAAATGAGTGCCAATTCATATCCATTTAGAAGCAAATAACGATGTAAAAAGCGAATTAAACCTAACAACGCTCTTCCATTTCGATATTCACGTTCTACTGAAAGCAAACGAATTTCATATACGTTTTCTCCATGTTCTTGCAAATAAAAATCTAGATTTGAAATTTTATAATCTAACGAGAATGGTCGTTTTCCCCGCAATGCGACCATACCGACTAACTTATCGTCATCTAAACAAATTAAATATGTATTTTCTTCATGAAAACGATCTATACGAACACGCTCTTTCGTTTCTTCATGTTGCGGAATTTCTTCTACAAATGTTTTATAATTCAATTTATGTATACTTTCAAATTCCCAATCTTGATCAGCAACCTTATAAATTAACCCCATGTTCTATCTCCTTTATGCATTTAATAAAAATTATAAGTGGAGATTAACTCCACTTATTAAAAGTTCATTTCATTCTCGATTTACATATAAAATAAGTACAATTATAAGAGCACTTAAAATAGTCGTAACAATAGAGTAAGAATACAAAATTATGCAAATTGGTAAACAAGCAATTGTAATTAACCCTGGCTTAGTAAATCCTTTAAAGATTAAATAAAATATAATGAAAACAGCAACAAGTGTAAGCGCTATCAAATAATCAAATGCGATTAATCCTCCAATAAATGTTGAAATGCCTTTTCCGCCCTTGCCTTTAAATACAATTGGGTAAATATGTCCAAGTAAAACAGCTAGTAAAGCTAACATTACAAAAGTAGAATCTTCAAAAAGATATTTTGCAATAGAAACTACGATTGCCCCTTTAATTGCATCACCTAAAAATGTAGCGACGAAATACCCTTTTCCATATACGCGCCCCATATTTCTTGCGCCAGGATTCCCACTTCCTTCATCCCGAATATCAACGTTATGTCTCCATTTTGTTACTATATAAGCGGTCAATATGTTTCCAAATAAATAAGAAGCCACCAAATACAAAAACTGCATACTATTAATCATGTAATCATTCACTTTCTACATGGGAGTACTTATACAATATTCAATGACTATGTATATTGTACTTTTCTTGCTTTAGATCCCTTCGTATATTTTAACATCATTTTTTTACAAATCATACAAAAATTCACATACAACTATTTTTTAAAATATATATTCTTCATTAAATAATATGCTCCTTTCGCAGCTGGTTCTGATTGTGATAAAAATGTAACTTCTCCTATACTCTTCTCACAGCATTTCTTAAATTCAGCATATATTTCAGGAACGAAACACAATATGCTGCCACTTACTGCAATTGAAGTTGGGTGCTTAAATTTCAGCTTGTTATAAACATTTACTGTAATCCTAGCTAATTCCTTTCCAGTTTGCATCATAATTTCATGTGCATCATCATTCCCATTTCTCGCTTTCTCAATAATGAATGGTGCAATTGCTGCCACTTTATCTTTTGAAGAAATATATACTAGACTTTTTATATGAGACGGTGTCAAAAGTTGAAACTCGTCTTGAATACTTAAGCTTAATGGGCAAAGTGGAACTCCTTGATCAAATTGATTTGCCATTCTCTTTAAACCTTGTAATGCAATCCAATATCCGCTTCCTTCATCTCCTAAAATATGTCCCCATCCACCGCTATACCCGTACACTTCTCCCTTCTTTCCTAGACAAATCGCACCTGTACCACCAATCGTTAAAATTCCCTCCTTCCCTTTTAAAGCCGCTGCATGTGCGATCATTGCGTCATTATAAACTTCAATTTGTGTTCCGTACTTCTTTTTTAGACGAAATGTTAATTCATTTGTATTTGCTCCACTTGCACCCGCTAATCCTAAACAAACACAAACGCAATTCCCATTTAATAAACCTTTCTGGCATTGATCAATCGCTTCCATAATATGGAAAAGCGCTTCTTCAAAATCTATTAATATGTTTCCAAATCCACTTGTAGCTCTTACAAGTTCGTTTCCATCTTTATCAAATGCAATTGCTTCTGTCTTTGTTCCCCCGCCGTCTACTCCAATCATATACTTCATATGTTCGCCTCATTTTCATCATCTTATTGGAGGGAATGTGATATTCCCTAAAACTACAGATTGCTTTGCACCTGTTGCACTTGGCACATTACTCGGATTACGATGATGTGTTTCGTTTGCTAAAATTGCAAAGGCGATTGCTTCTTTCGCCTCTGAAGAATAGCCTATATCTTCTTGAATGAATATTGTGCACTTTTCTTCCTTCAATCCATACCGTATCATTTCAACAAGTGTACAATTATAACTGCCACCACCACCTAAAATCACCTCATCGATTTCATAATATGGCAGAATAAACTCATGATAATGATGAACAATCGATCTTGCTGTAAACATTGTGACAGTCGTCAATATATTTTCTTTACTATGCTTTTCAAACCGCTTCAATAACTCACTTACAAATTCTTCTCCAAACTGTTCTCTACCAGTTGATTTTGGTGGATTCATTGTCAAAAATGAATGGTTCATACAATATGTCAAAATTTCATCTACAACTACTCCCTGTTTTGCAATCTTACCATTTTGATCATATGGCAACTGAAATAACCTTTGACATACTTCATCAATTATCATATTGCCTGGACCAGTATCAAAAGCTATTACGCTCTTATCACTTCGGTGATTTGGTATTACTGTTACATTACCGATCCCGCCAATATTTTGTAGTAGTCTATTTTTAGTTGGATGACGATACAAAATAATCTCTGAATATGGTACAAGTGGTGCACCTTGTCCCCCTGCTGCCATATCCATCGTTCGAAAATTAGAGATAACCGTCGTGTTCGTTTCATATGCTATAACTGCTGCTTCTCCAATTTGCAATGTGGAAGGAATCAAATTACCATTTTGCTTTGGCTGATGATAAATCGTTTGTCCGTGAGAACCTATTAAATCTAATTGTTTCAAAGAAAAATTGGCCTCTTTACAAACTTCCTTTACAGCATTGGCAAAACATAAACCGAGCTTGAAATTTAAACTGCATATAAGTTGGACATTTGAATTTTCTATTGATAATGATTGTTGTATTTCATTTTTTGTATCATTACAAAATGGAACAGTAGTAAAATGGATAAGTTTGACCTTAGACTCTACACCACTCCCTTCTATATGAACGAGTGCTAGATCTATACCGTCTAACGATGTACCTGACATTATGCCTACAATATACATAACATGCATGACTTCCTATTTACTAAAAAACAATCATGTAAGTTACAAACGTACAACCGATCGAAAATAATATGAATCTAAAAAACAACTGAACTTTCGATGTGAACGATCCATCAATGAAAGAAACAACTACTGTAAGCAAAATACTTGCCGCAATGCTTGTAACGAGCCATATACTATGCATTTGTGATAAATGTAGCATTCTTAATAAAGGTACAAAAAGTAAATTTGCACATATCACTCCAAATAATAATAAAGATACACCTTTATAACTAAATTTTATATTCATTCCATTTCACCCTCTCTGAACTTCATGTGAAAGAAGTGATAGACAACATGCCTATCACTCAAAATAAAATATAAAACTTACGGATTAACAGATTCTCCATCACCATTTTTCTCAATTTCAAGCATGTTTTTGTCGTACATTTTAAAGAATGGTAAATAAATAAGGAATGATATTGTTATGTTTATAAATACGAGTACAATCGCTCTCCAATCCCCACCTGTTGCTAAATATGCACCAATTGGAGCTGGTAATGTCCATGGAGGCATTATATGTGTTGGTGTAACAAACCCCATCGCAGTTGCTGAGTATGCAATAGTTGCTGTTACTAGTGGTGTAATGATAAATGGGATAATTAATATTGGGTTTAGTACAATTGGCAATCCAAAAATAACAGGTTCATTAATATTAAAAATACCAGGCACAATACAAGTTCTTGATAATGCCTTCGAATATTTTGATCGACCAAATACAATCATAGCTAATACAAGCCCTAACGTCGCACCAGAACCACCAATCCATATAAACCATTGGTATAATGGTTCTGGTGAAATGAATGGTAACTGATTTGCGCCACTAGCAACTGCTTCACCATTTTTCCCTAAATATACTTCCCATAATGGCCGGGCAACAGTTCCAACAACTGACACACCATGAATTCCGAATGACCAAAAAAATGTAATTAAAAATACTGGAATGATTACACCGAAGTAACTATCACCAGCTTTTACTAACGGTGCCGCTAATTTATCAACTACATGATGTAAATCAATACTAAAAACGACAGTTACTAGACTCATTAAAATAATAACGAATGCAGCAGGTATAAGTGCTTCAAACGAACGTGAAACAGACGGCGGTACTTGTTCTGGCATTTTAATCATTACATTTTTCGTCTTACAAAATCTTAAAATCTCAACTGATAAAATAGAAACAATCATCGTCACGAATAATCCATGACCACCGAGATTTGTCATCGGAAGCATAAACCCTTTTTTATCAATTAATTCAGGCGTTAATGTTAATAGTAATGAACATACTGCAAGCTGTGCTCCTGATAAAGCATCTAGCTTATAACTTTTCGCTAAATTATATCCTATTCCAAATGCTATATATAAAGACATAATAAACATCGTTAAACGATATGGTATTAATATACTGGTTTGATTCTTTAATGCCCAAACGGATATGAAACTATCTTTCGGTAAAGGTGGAAATGCTACGATTAAAAAGAAACTTCCTACAATAATAAATGGCAAAGCTGAAATAACTCCATCACGGATTGCTTGTAAATGCCTTTGCTCAGAAAGCCTTGCCATCGGTCCAGATAAGTTTTTATCAAGAAACGTGACAAACTTATTCATAACACTTCCCCCTAACTAATTAAATCATTTACAGTTTTTAATAAAGTCGATCCACCAAGCGGCGTATATGCTTGCGGCGGTATGATACCGCATGGAATAGATTCCTCTTCTGCAAATTTTTTTACAGAGTCAAATCGATGTCTTACTTGAGGTGCAACCATTACAACATCCCAACCATTCTTTACTTCTTCCTCTACCTCACTTGTTCCAATTGCATGGACTTCCATGTTCATACCTTTTTTCTCCGCCTCTTTTTTTAAAGCGTTTACAACAATTGCGCTGGACATCCCTCCAGAACAAACGAATAAAACCTTCATTTATTAATCCTCCTATACTTATAATTTATCCCCTTCGAATGAAAGGAAGTTTCACTTTACTAACAAGCATATGAAGTTGTGAAAGAATTTAGTTATGATGAAAGTAAATTTCACTAAAAATATTTCCCCTATTAAATTAATGTTTCAATATGTATTTTTCTCAATTGTAAGAACAACCTCACCTCGGATATCATATTAGTTAACGATATAATAGGGAGGCGTATAAATGATCGTTAAACGTTTATTAATGTTATGTTGTATCGTCATCTTTTTTATTCCTTTCTCTTTCATTTCCCCTTACTCTACTTATGCTGAAGTAAATACTACGTACAAAAAGCATGAATTACGCGCTGTATGGATTGCATCAGTTCTTAATATTGATTGGCCCTCAAAAACTGGCTTGCCTATCGAAAAGCAGAAACAAGAATTTATAAGATTGCTAGACGATGTAAAAAGCACAGGTATGAATGCAGTGGTTGTACAAATTAAACCAACCGCTGATGCTTTTTATCCTTCCAATTACGGTCCTTGGTCTGAATACATTACGGGGACACAAGGAAAAGCCCCTGGATATGATCCACTCGCATTTATGATTGAAGAAGCACATAAAAGAAATATAGAATTCCACGCATGGATTAATCCATATCGAATAACGATGAATCACACTGATATAAATCGATTATCGGATAATCACCCTGCAAAACAGCATCCGGATTGGGTTGTACCTTATGGCGGGAAATTATATTACAACCCTGGTATTCCAGAAGTGAAAAAGTTTATAACAGAAGGTGCTTTAGAAATTGTTCAAAATTATGACATTGACG
The DNA here is from genome assembly GCF_054353775.1 of Bacillus sp. 5w2. Taxonomy (NCBI): domain Bacteria; kingdom Bacillati; phylum Bacillota; class Bacilli; order Caryophanales; family Bacillaceae; genus Bacillus; species Bacillus sp. 5w2. Next base: position 99,436 of record NZ_JBTIWT010000001.1, read on the forward strand.
GGCTGCATATGGATGATTATTTTTATCCATATAAAGTAGCGGGTGAACAATTCCCCGATCAAAAAACGTACGAAGCATATAATAACAGTAGATTTACTAATATAGAAGATTGGCGACGTGACAATGTAAATGAACTTGTAAAAGGTTTAAATACAGCTATAAAACAAGAAAAATCATACGTAAAGTTTGGTATAAGTCCGTTCGGCGTATGGCGAAATATAGCTGACGATCCAACTGGCTCTAACACAACTGCAGGTCAAAGAAACTATGATGACCTTTATGCCGATACACGTGAATGGATACAAAAAGGATATATTGACTACATTACACCGCAAATTTATTGGAATATTGGTTTCACACCAGCTGCATATGACATATTAGTAGATTGGTGGGTAAAAGAAACAAATAATAAACCGATTCACCTATACATCGGTCAGGCGGCCTATAAAATTAATAATAATTCTGTCCCCGCTTGGTCTGATCCGGAAGAATATCCAAGACAAATTGCATTAAACCGGTTATATCCTGAGATAAAAGGTAGTATGCATTTTAGCTTAAAAGATATGAATAACAATCCACTAGGAGTTAAAGATAGACTCTCCAAAGACATATATAAACATCCCGCATTAATCCCGCCTATGCCTTGGCTTGATCATGATCCCCCAAAACAACCGACTTTAAAAGGTGCCATTCCAAGAGATGAAGGTATTGCTATAGGTATCATTGATGATAGAGAGAATGACTCTGCTTATTACGCAATTTACCGTGTCAATGGAAAAAATGAAGTAGATATACAAAACCCAAAAAATCTACTTACTACTGTAAGAAAAACAAAACTCGGAGAAATTTATGTAGATAAAACAGCTATTTCTGGAGAAACGTATACGTATGTAGTAACTGCAGTTGATCGATTGCATAATGAAAGTGTTGCATCTAGTAAAACTACAGTTAAAGCAAAATAACATCTAATAAAAAAAGCGCCTTAAAAGCTAAGAACTATAGCTTTAAGGCACTTTTTTTATTTATTCTTAAACTTTTCAGTCGCTGCCCTCATCTTCACATTCAAATCGTGATCAATCGAATCACGAATATCTCGCTCGACTACTTCCATTTCTTTTTGGAAATTTTGCAAGTAGATTTTTAATTCTTCTTCTTTTTCTGGTCGTTGTGAAGGTGGTAATTGTACGACTAAAGATAGCATCGCTGTTAAATCTTTCATTAAAAACGTTTCAAGTTTATGTTGTTGTTCAAACATACGCTGCTCTTGATAATACGGTAAGGCATTTAATACTGAAATTGTAATATCATCAACCGTTCGTTGTAATGCAGGATTTATTGAGCGTTTATACGCTTGAATTGTATTTAATGCATCTGGATATCGATCATAAAAATACAATTTGTAAAACGATAAGTCTGTCGGTTTTACTGTTTGCTGCGTTTCTTGTCTTAAAAAATCTTTTACTTTCATCGCCGCTACATCAATATCTTCATTTGTAAGTTTTTTCGTTGTTTTTGCCATTACATGTACTTTTTTCTGTTTTTCTTTCGGTAACATTGAAAATACTTGCTCTCTCGTACGTTGACCCGATGCACAGAAAAGCGTGTTTAATGTATATTGTTCTTTCTTTCCTTCCGTACGAATCCAGCGATAAAAGAGTGGATGTTGTGTAAATTCTTGTAGAAACGGCAAAGATTTATTCGATAACTTATCTAAAGAATCGTGTGCCCTTTTATATGGTTTCGTCCATGAAAAAAACAGTTTGCGTCCGAAATATACAACTAAAACAACGACAGTAAATGCGATTAAAAGTAATGTACCCAATAGTACTAATACGGTTTGAATGAAACTCATTTTTTCACCTCCTCTAAAAGTCTGTTATTTCCTTGGACGCTGAATGAGTTTTTGTTTCATTTCATCATTAAATGTGTCTAATTCAATTACAAACTTCTTACTTGACTCTATAATACGTTCTGATGATTTCTCAGAAGCTTCAATCGCAGCAAATACGTTTTGGAATGATTCGCGTAATTTATCCATGCTAATTGCAGGATTTTCAAGAAGTTTTGTTGTTTCTTCTGTATTTTGTTTTAATGCTTGTGAGTTACTTAATACCATTGATTCAATTGCTTCATTTGTCGCATTCACTGCATCAATTGTTTTACGCTGATTTGTTAACGCTAGCTGGATAGCAGCTGAAACTGTTACAACGTTTTGCGTCATCGTAATTGCATTACGAATTGCCTCTGTTAACTTTTCATTATTTTTCTTAATAATGTCTACAGATGCGATAGATTGTAATAGCACACTTTTCGCTTGCTGCATATTACGTGTACGCACTAGAATCTTTTCTAACGCATCGTTAATTAATGGAATATCTCTTTGACGTTCTGGATTTTGTTTCTCAGCTTCCAGCATGCCAGCGAGTTTTCTTCCTAAGTATACTTGTTTATCAAGAGCGTGAATTTTATCGTGCGATTGCTCTTTAAGCATTTCAAGACCAACTGTATCTTCTTGTAAGTTGTCCCGACCAATTAGAAGGGATCTTATAATCTCCTCAATTTGCTTATCTATGGATTGATATTTATGCACGTATGTTTCAAGTGGGTTTTTCTTGAATACTTTAAACATAATTTTCTTCATTCCACTTGCTTTTAATGAATTCGGATCAAGCTCTGATACCACTTTTCGTAATTCTAACAATGTATTTGGTATTTCTTCGTTCTTTCCATTCATCATCGCTGTTACAGGACGTTTTAATGCTGACAACGTTTGTCCTGCTGCTTGTTGCTCTTTATCCCCTAAATCTCCTAGCTGGGACAATACTTTTGATAAATCTGTATTTTGCTCGCTATTTAACTTTTGTACATAAAGATCAGCTTCTTTATTCAGTTCCTCTAATTCTGCATCTTTTATAACTGTATCAACCACTACTTCTACATTATTATCTTTCACAATGGATACAGGTTCTTTTTTCTCGAGTTCAGTCAACAAAATCGCTCCTTTATTTATATGTGCGAATTTATTTGCACTATATATTTCATCTCATTCATCGAATTCCACTTGTTTGAAACCGATTTTCAAGAAATACCTGCATATGCAGTCATTCCCTGTTTCTTAGTATAAGTATACCTGTTCTCAACATTATTTTCCTCAGACTTAAGACCTAGAGTACAACATGCTGAAGGCGGATTCTTCGTATATTACGTATATAAATTATGTTCTTCTTATCCTACTGTACTCAATCTTTTGACATATACCCTTTTTCAATGTGATAATTAAATTGCGCTCACTCCTATTTCTTCTTGCGCGCTACGAATGCTCCATTTTGAAATGCCAATAACACCGTTTCAAATATTTCATCTTCTTCAATCATTTTTCTAAACTCGGCTAACTCACTCGCGTGAGAAGTAGCATTATCAACAACAAGAAAACCCTTTGGTTGTAAAATGCGTTTTATATGCTCAAGCCACCACATGTATTGCGTACGCTCTGAATCTAGGAAAATAAAATCAAATGAATGATCTAGTTGCGCATCTAAAAATGCCCCTGCTTCTTGATTATGAACATCAATCCTTTGTAGAAGGTTTACCTTTTCAAAATTGACAAGTGCCTCTCCAACTCGTTCTGAAGAAAGCTCTACAGTTGTTACATTTCCATTTGTTTCTTCTACCGCGTTAGCTAACCACAATGTAGAATAGCCATTAGAAGTTCCAATTTCTAAAATATTTTTTGCATTACACCCTTTTACTAAAATTGATAAAAATTGCCCCATTTCACGAGAAATATTCCGTAATTTTTCTTCCCGCGTTTTTTTATTTCGATCATGCTCTTCTCCATATTGTTCAAGTTGAAATAATAATGAATCTAACGTATCCATTTTTTCATCGCCTTTCCAAAGCAATATGATGAAAAAGCTCTTGCTGCCCGTCTACTTTCATTATATGCGAAACGAAAACCTTTTTCTCGTTATATGACAAAGATTTAAAATTTTTTATAGCATATTGTTTCGTTTTTTGGTAAAGTTAATTTCTACGTGCAATTATTCCATTCATACTATTTTTAATTCAATTGCAGTTATTAAATCATATAACCCCCAATTAAATGAATCGGTATTTCAAATTCAATTAAGCGCCCTTTCCGGACGCATTTTCTTTTGTTTATATATTTCTAGAAGAAAGGATGCTTACAATGAACGTGATTAGCTTAGATGCTGCTAGAAAACGAAAACAGCATAAAAAATTAATGATTACTATACCGATTATTTCACGTATTTATGAAGAAGACGGGGAAATTAAATTTGAGGTAGCTGGCGAAAAAGATGTACCTCTTGAAATGTTAGAGAAATAATAAAAAAGACGCAATTCAAAAGAAATGCGTCTTTTTTTATACTATTACATTTAAATGCATAAGTTTTTCAGGATTAACCATCATATAAATGTTTGAGATTTTCTCATCCTCAAATGCGAATGAAAGTACATACATCACTTTATTATTTATTGTAACTATAACGCCCGGTGCACCATTTACTATTTTGAAATCAATACTATGCTTTTCTGGCAATCTTTTTGCAATTCCAAAGAACAAACGTATAATTTTATCTGCAGAATAAATCGGATTAATAGCAGTTGTAACTTTACCACCACCATCTGCTTTAAATATCGCATCTGTTTTTAATACTTCTAACATGCCTTCTGCATCCCCACACTGTAATGATGATACAAACTTTTCCACATAGACAGCCATTTTCTTCGTACTTAGTGTTGATTGCTTCGGCTTATCTAAAATACTTTTTCGTGCGCGTTGAAAGATCTTCCGGCAATTCACACTACTCTTATCAACAATTGAAGCTATTTCCTCGTAGTCATAACTGAAAACCTCTCTTAATATGAAAACAACCCTTTCTACCTCAGCCAGTTGTTGTAAAAGTAATAAATATGCCGTAGAAATTGATTCTTTCATTACAAATGACTCTGCTGGCTCATCAGACTCTTCCACAAATGGCTCTGGTAACCACATCCCTACATATACATTACGTTTATGCGCTACCGAACGTAATTTATTAATTGAACGATTTGTCGCCATTTTACACAAATATGCTTTCATATTTTCTATAGATTGAACATTCTCTGTATTGTTTATCGCGATAAATACGTCATGAACAATATCTTCAGCGTCCATAACACTCCCAAGGATTCTATATGCTAATGAAAATAATAATGGTTGATACGCTTCATATAATTGCTCCGTTTCCATGATGAATTGCCTCACTTTCTAATTGCTTTAAAATGTGTAACGCTGCTCGTTTCCCGCTTGCTACCGCAGCATCAGCTAATATTTCATCATGCCCAGCCCAATCTCCTGCAACGTAAACACCTGGCATTTCAGGTATAATAGGGCCCGGTTTTTCAACACGGTCAATATGAGGAAAATCATGTACTACCGTTATTTTCGGTAAATATTGCTTTGCAACAACTTCTCTTTTCCAATTAGGATGTAGCAACTCCATCGTATTTTCTAACTGTGCTTGATCATCATGAAAATGATTTATCTCTAGCATAGGATTATGGTACTTAATTAAACTCACTACAATTGCTCCATCTTCACTTAATTTGGCTGCTCTTGATTGATTCGTGAAAAATATAGGTTGATCTAACCCTAATGCAAATTGATGTGTAGGGTTGGTTAAGCGTCTTAAACCAATATCTAATGCAGCAACGGTAACCGGTACCGATTGTTCACTCCATCTATACAAACTTGTTCCTTCTGCACCTTTTATTATTTTACAAGCCTCTTTTGGTAGAGTCGTCACGATGACTGTACCTACTTCAAATAACTCATCGTCAAAACAATGTATTCTTTGTTTATCTTCGTCATGCTCTATTTCCAAAACATGTTTATTAGCCGAAAATTGCACCCCGTGATTATTCGCTATATCTCTTAATTTTGTTATTATCGTCTCCCAACCACCATCTACATAAAATACTCCTTCTTTCATAGACAGCTGTATTTGCTTTAGTACAGATGATGCTAATTGCATTGTAGGAGCAAACGTATATGTTGTCGTTCGGCATAACGCATAAAATATATTTCGAACCATTGGATCTTTTATTTCTTTTTCTGCCCATGTAGTTAGACTCATTTTCGGAACTTCCCCTACATCTAAATTCCCTAAATGAATCATAAGACGCGAAAATTGTACTTTTGCAGACCATGAAAGTAGTGGAGTTGCTAAAATAGAGCGAAAATCTGTGGGGATGGTAAATACATCCCCTTTCCATATTCCATGTGCTTTTGTAGATGGCATTCCCCCTGGAAGATTCAAACCTAACTCATTAAAAGTTAAAAATGCTGCGCCTCCTCTGTATAAAGCATGTGCACCAAGATTCATGCAAATGCCATTTTTATTTACAGTCATACCTCGACCACCGAAGCGACTGGATTTTTCCAATACAATAACTTTCCTTCCAGCTTTCGCTAAATATATAGATGCTGTTAATCCAGCAAGCCCACCGCCAACAATTGCTACATCAAATGTATTCATAATAAAATCCCTCCTTATCCGTTCTACATACAAGACGAACGATTAACGAGGGATGTGACATTCAGTGATAAATAATTTATTTTCTAATCCATTACATGCTGATGCCAAACTTCTCTTTCTTCTTCACTCATTCCTCCAATTATTTTTGAAAAATCTATTTTTCTTTCAAATGAGTCTTTTAACATATAAAATTTTTCAAACGAACCTGTAAATATTTCTAATGAACGAGAACAACAAATCGTTTTAAGGTTATCAATTGTTGCGCCATCTAATTCTAATTCCTTTAGTCCTTTCATTTTACCTAATGCGGTTCCATCCTTTACCTTTGTATCTGTCAACTTTATATTTTGAATTGACGAATTGTGTTTTAAGCAATTAAAATTAACAATGATGCTATTTTCAAATTCAATTGTTATTAACTTATTTAATTTTTGCAAAACAAGCAAATCCAATTCACTAACATTTTCTAAACCTAAAATATACAAATGCTTTAAAGTGTCTACTTTTGAAATTGCATAGAGCTGCTCGCGATTTGAAATATGTACAGTAAGCGATTCTAACTTTTTAAACTGCGGTAGTAACGAAAAATCTTGAATACTAGTATGTGAAATATCTAATTTTTTTAATGATGCTATTTCTACAAGTGCCGATAGATTATTTATCCTTGTATTCTTTATATTCATTTCTTGTAAGTGCTGTAAATGTAATATTGGCGTTAAATCTTGAACCGGATTTTTAACTAAATATAACTTCTTTAAAGAATTCATTCGTTCTAATCCTGTTAAATCTTTAATTTCATTTCCAGATAAAATTAGTTCTCTCACTTCCGTACACATCTGTAACGGACTAATATCTTCTATTCCATTTCCACCTAAATATAATCTCTTCTCTCTAATAAACTTGTCTGCACGTTCAGATGGTCCCACTATATTTCTCCAATTCTCATCTAAACTATCGTACCAATCTTTCACGTTATTTTCAGATTGAAATATAAATTGAGGATGTAAAACAGGTAATTCAATATTAAATAAAGCGTCTAAAAAATGTATATTATCGTTAGCACCATAACCCCAATATATATAGTCTTCTTCTTGGTGAATGGTGAAATTTTTATTTTTTAACGTTTGTAAAATAAATAGTAACAAATCTGAAATTCTATTTGCAATTACATATTTTACTTCTTCATCTCGTCCAAAATTAATAACTTGTCCCATTTCCCCCTTTTCATCCGGATCAATATCTATTCCTATATTGTTACCGCCATAATCTTTACTAATAGGTATCCAATTGTGATTCACATATCTTTCCCTAATACATTCTGTTGGTATTGAAAATGCATCAAAATTAAAAAACTCATCATCTTCAATTCTTTTCCAAACTCTCCACTCATCCAAAACTTCATCTAACGAGAGAAATGGCAAACCAAAAAATAAACCTGGTCCTGATTTATCCTCACCGTTATGTGCGAGATAAAGATTACGTAATTCATCTGGAAACGAAATTCCCATTTCACTTTCGGCAAATTGAATTTCTTCTATTGTTGCAGGTGCATTCAAAAACGGTTTAAAATAATTCGTTAATTCATCTTCCAACTCTTTTAAAATAGTATGATTCATTTTCTGCACTCCCCTTGTATTCCATAATAAAAAAGCGCTATCACTTATATTAATTGTAATTAGCAGCACCTTTTTTCGCAATGACATTAATTTAATCATATTGCATACAAACGAACAGTTTTATCCTTGTACAAACCAAAAGCAGCAGCGTTTTCACATTTCAACAACTAGACTCATATCCTAATTTCAGATTGTGTGAAAATATAAGAAAGGCAGGTAATACCAATGACTTCTAATATCGACTACACTTCCCCCTCAACTAATTTCACTTATGATGTAAGTAAAAGTAATTTTTTTAAGAAAGATGCCCAAAATTATATAAACGTACTTGGCATAAAACAATTAAATACTTTAGAAAACACTTCTTTATTAGATATCTATTTAAGTACAGGAAATGTTGTAGAACCACATATTCATCAAAATGCAGCTGAACTTGTTTACTGTATTTCAGGATCTGCTGTTGTTTCTTTACTTAATCCTTTTACAAACCAAATATTAAACTTACCGATAAAACCAGGGCAAGTTGCCAACATTCCACAAGCGTGGTGGCATTATGAAATTGCTACAGCAGATGGTACTCATTTATTAGCTATTTTCGATGCCCCAACCCCAGAAGTTATTTTTGGTTCTGATATTTTAAGATTAACTCCCGCTAATATGATGGCTCATACTTATTGTCTCGATGAGCAACAATGGAAACAAGCGGTATCCCCTATTCAATCCACTACAGTAATTGGTCCCCCAGCAAACTGTAATCAAAACCGCGAAATGATAAATCAGCCAACTCAGCTCCCTATTCAACAACAAAATCTATACTACCATGATTCTTATTATTACCCTCTTTATTGGGGGTATTAATTTATATCATTAAAAGACAATTATTTATCTCCTCGAAAAATACGTGGGAGATTTTTTTATTGTATATCCTCCATTCCTATTTTTATCGTAACAATTAATAGAGTACATACATATAATATTTATATATTTAATTGGAGGTGATAGTACTATGAGTAATTATAACTATCGAAAAAACTACTCTCATAATAAAAATAGTAGTTCATCAGCATCCTCTCAGTCTTCGAATTCTCAATCTTCCAATTCCCAATCTCAAAGAGATTTAGCAGAACAAGGCTATGTAAAGAAAAAAGGATGTAACTGTAATAAAAACAAATAGTTTATTTCGAATGTAAACAATAATATTTCAACGCTCACGATAAATAACTTACTTCCCTTGTATACAAGTTTATTTTATGGATGAATTCTATTTTTAATAGAATTCATCTTTTTTGTTTATAGGTCATTTTTCAAAGCATTTAACTTAATGCATAAACAATAGAGTATAAATTTTGTTTTTTCTTTCATACCAACTTAACAAAGAATGATTTCTCAATTGATTTATCACCTATCTTCCCATAAAATATAGCCCTTCCTAATATAATTAGGAAGGGCTATATACAAATGCCAGTTCAAATTTCAAACAGACATTATGACAAACTAGACGATATTAATACCTGCACTTACAAATCCAGCTACTGCAGCTATTGGACTTGCCGCTGTTAACGAAACATACAGTAGTATTTTATCTCCAGCAGTTACTGGAATAGCTTCAGGTATAATACCTGATGATGTAGCACCAATCGCTATTACTGCAAATGCTGGTGTTAATAATAGAGGTGCACCCTGTACTGTAAACGTGTTACTTGCTGCAGGTGCAGTTAATATTTGTATCTGCACTTGAACAGGTGATAATGGAGCTAATGCAGCTGTTGCACTAAAGAAACCTGCTAATGACGTAATAACCCCATCGCGTGGTGCTACAAATGCATAATCACCTATACCTAATGCTAATGTGATACTAGTTCCACCTGTTAAAGCTATGCCAGGCTGACTAAATCCAAATCCAAGGAGTGTTCCTGTATTAGCAATTAACGCGTTAACTAACGCAGATGGTGTTGTACCTGAAGCAAACGGAATAATAGCTCCGCCACCAGTTGCTCCTGTTAAGCCTGTCGGACCTGTTGCTCCTGTTGGGCCTGTTGCTCCAGTTGGACCTGTTGGGCCTGTTGCTCCTGTGTCTCCCGTTGGACCTGTTGGACCTGTTGCTCCTGTGTCTCCCGTTGGACCTGTTGGGCCTGTCGCTCCTGCTCCTGTTGGACCTGTTGCTCCTGTGTCTCCTGTTGGGCCTGTTGGACCTGTTGGGCCTGTCGCTCCTGCTCCTGTTGGACCTGTTGCTCCTGTCGCGCCTCCTGCTCCCGTTGCTCCTGTTGCTCCTGTTGCTCCTGTTGGGCCTCCTCCTGGAGTAGCACCAATTAGTTGAACTAATAAGTTTAATAGAAGTTGTAAACTTGCAGGATCAATAATTAAAGAGAAGAAGAATGGTGCAAGTGCGCTGTAGAATTGTTGTAATAAGGAAAGCAATTCGCTTAAGTCTGGGTTAGGAGACTGTAGTACATTGATAATACTTTGAATTAATTGTTTTAAATAATTACCTTCTGGAGAAGGTGCTAATTCATTTAGCAAATTCAGTAGTTGAGTAAATAAGTTGAGTAAAGCTAATCTGTTTGCATCACTTGGATTTGCAAAAAACGCTGCAATAGCCGAAATTAAAGAGTTTAGTAAAGTTATTAATCTTCCTAATTGTTCGCTAGTAATTGGAACCGTTTGTGGATTGTTACAACAATCTGGTGTGAAAACAATCGGATTATTGCAGTTGTTATGACCAAAACAATCATTATGTTTCATTTATTTCCTCCTTACCTTTCTTATATTTGAGTATTTTCCTATTATAAGAACTATAAAATTGTGCATAGATTTCATTCACTTAAAATAGGAAACATGAATGATAATTAAACTTTAAAATGTTATTTAATTATGTTCATGACTCACATATTAATTATATGTTTTTAATAATTGACTGCTTAGATTAAACACCTAAACTTAAAAGTTTATTTTATTTTTCCACGTTTATCTCTTAGGTCCAAAAGCACATTTTAACTTGAGTATAAAAACTAAGCATTGGCATATAACCACCAAAACAACAATATCTTTACTAAAATTGTGTTCCCTCTATTATCATGAAGCCGTTTCTATTATCAAAAACTTTCATACAATATATTGGACAAGTTATCCCATACTTTGTTCAAAAAATAATTTAGGGAGTGAAAATTAATTGCCTATTATTCAACCCTTTATGGCATCTAGAAGATTCACATCTACACTAGGAGCTGGAACCGGAACTGGTGCAGCTTTTGCAATTGCTGCTACAGCTTGTTTAAATGATGCCGGTACTACTGCAACTGCTTTTCCGACTTTTACGTATTACAACTTATATGTAAACGGCATTCTTCAACCTAGTGTGAACTCCAGTGTTACTACTGGACCTACCGGTGCTATTACAATTCCTGGCGGAGATGCATTAGACGGCGGAATTCCAATTACAATCGAATTTATCGTCACTTAGTTTAACTACTTTAATGTAGAACAAAAAGACAGATTCTTTTTATCTAAGAATCTGTCTTTTTTAATTAATAATGATAAATTGCAAAATAATTGAAGAACCTTGCGTTGGTGGTTGATTATCCAATAAAGTTAGCTGACCATTACTAACCTGATATAATGGTTGTGGTTGAAGTATTCCATTAATAAACAAATTAATATAAGAAACCTCATCAGGAGATAATATGTGAGTTGTACCATATTGAGCTAGCCCATCTGAATCTGTATATATAAGTTTCTCTCCATCTGCAAAAGTGTAAAATAATAAATTAGTTGTTGTTATTGGTCCAATTACTCCAGTTGGACCCGTTGCCCCTGTTAAACCAGTCGGGCCTGTTATTCCCGGTGATCCTGTTATACCAGTCGCACCTGTTATTCCCGGTGATCCTGTTATACCAGTCGCACCTGTTATTCCAGTCGCACCTGTTATTCCCGGTGATCCTGTTATACCAGTCGGGCCTGTTATTCCCGGTGATCCTGTTATACCAGTCGCACCTGTTATTCCCGGTGCCCCCGTTAAACCAGTCGGGCCTGTTACTCCGGTCGGGCCTGTTACCCCTGTTGACCCTGTTACCCCTGTTGACCCTGTTACTCCCGTTAAGCCGGTCGGACCTGTTATTCCAGTTGGCCCCGTCGGAATATAAATTGGGGGAAGAACTGGAAAAGTTGGTCCAATGTTTTCAGGTTCTATCATAGCTTTATTTATTGATAATTTATTATCTCGCTTCACTTAAATACCTCATCCCACATTTTTGTTTACTAATTAACAAAATAATACATCTATCATTTTAGAAGGATTCCATAACTACTTTTTTCATTCTCAAATGATTTTTACATATAGTAAACTTTTTACCGTTGCTATAGCCAGTAGTATTAATATAATAAAATGATAGTTCCATTTCAAAATACTAAATCGGTTACGTTCTAATTAAAAATGAGGTGATTTATATTCAAGATAAGAATGAAAAAAGAACTATTATCACTGGCTCTTGAAATTATTCTTCCATACAGACTTACAGGTCCTACTGGGCCCACAGGCATTACTGGACCCATTATTACAACAAACTCTATGTTCGCTAATAATACATTAGGTGGTCCCATTTCAGTCATATTAGGTGGAACTAATATTCCACTTTCTAATAACCAAAGTCTCAGTAATTTTACAGTGAACGCTACAAATGATATATTTACAATCCCTGTTACTGGAAGATATAATTTAACCTATCAAGTTAATACAACAACTTCTCTACTTGCTGGTACAAGGCTACTATTAAACTCTTCGATTCCACTTCCCGGATCTATTTTTTCACCCGCAATATCAACTTCAAATTATAATAATAATTTAATAAGCAATTTAATTGCTGGTAATACAATTTCACTTCAACTATTCGGCGTATTATCCGTAGTTAATTTAGTTGGAGGCGGTTCAACAGGTGCCTCTTTAACAATTATACGAATCGATTAAAAAATGATTCGTTCTTTTTTATAATAATCATTCTTAAATGCTAAAATAGTAACTATTACGTCATTCCTAAAGCTTATATTTCAATAACTTCACGACAGTGATTATGCAATAAGAAACACTTTGTACTATATTCATAGTACAAAGTATCTATACTAAATTTTCCGTATATACATTATCAATTTACACTCCTTCCTACCAATGTTACATTAAATATGAAGACAGTTTCTCAAATGCGAACCATCTCAAAACGTATTTGAGAAACATACTCCAATCCTATACGCGAGAGCAATACTATGTTGACACTCAAACGAGTGTCTTTTTTTATGAATTTTAAAAAATAAAACCATCTCTTTTAGATGGTTTATCAACACACATTTCTATATATTCTTGATGAAATAACAAGTTTATACAGCTGGATAATAGATGGTCATACTTAACCGAGTTAGCGTTCTTCCGAAATTATGATAAGAGTGCGGTCTATCTGCCTTAAATCGAATTGCATCTCCGCTATTTAATGTATATTGACAATCATTTATTTCAATTATCAATTCCCCTTCAAACACAGTTATAAATTCTTCGGTCCCTTCTTTATGGCCTTCCGAACTTAACTTCCCTTCTGTTTCAATTTCAACCATATAGATTTCAAAGTTCCTATCATCTTGAAAAGGAAAAGAAGGATACACTTTATATCTCCCATTGTCTTCTGATAATACTTGAACATCATTTCGTAAAACAAGTTTCGTATCTGGTTGCGGATTATTGATTAAAGAAGTAAAAGATACTTTCAATCCATTCGCAATTTTCCATATCGTTGTTAATGTTGGACTTGACTCTCCTCGTTCAATTTGTCCAATCATCGTTTTACTTACACCTGTTAATTGCGAGACCTTTTCCAAACTCATTTTCTCTTTCTCTCGTATTGTTTTTAAATTTTTCGCCAAAATAAGTTGAATTTCTTCCATAAGAAACACTCCTACACTATATACAATATAACGACCGTTATGTATAATAAAAAGCACACGTTATATTGTTCTTTTCGGTCATTATAACACACACTAAATAATTAGGGGGTTTTGAAATGCCTATATTTTCTTTTTTGTTATTTGTTTTTATTAGTAGCTTCACACCCGGTCCTAACAATTTTTTAGCTATGACATATGCTAATCAACATGGTTTAAAAAGGAGTATGCAATTTTGCTTCGGAGTAGCTTTCGGGTTTTTCATCCTCACTTCCTTATGTAGTTTTTTTAATATTGTACTAATTAATATCCTACCCAAAATCGAGTTCCCTTTAAAAATCTTAGGTGTAGCATATATGCTATATTTAGCTTTTAAAATACTCACTAGTAAAACTAGTACAGATCCCGATGAAAAATATAATAAAAATTTATTTTTAGTGGGGATTTCCCTTCAGTTTATTAACCCTAAAGGGATACTATTCGGACTAACTGTAGTATCAACCTTTATTCTCCCTTACTACAATTCATATTCAAGTTATCTACTTTTCTCATTATTTCTCGGTGTAGTTGGTTTAATGAGTACATTTAGTTGGAGTTTATTTGGTTCCATGTTCCAAAAACTTTTATTAAAACATACTACATCATTTAACATCATTATGGCCGTTTTATTAGTTTTCAGTGCTATTTCAATTGTAGTCAATTAAATTCAAATTCTAAATTTTTTTCTTATTAAAAGTATATTTTACAAATATAGATGATATTTTCAATGAACATCCCACTTACATGCATTACTTATTTAGTTTTAGTCCGGAATTAAAAATTAAAAAAGAGGATGACTCATTATAAGCAATCCTCTTTTTAGGGTCGATTGATTTTTAAACATTCTGTTCCACTAAACTCAAATCTTTACTTAACTTCATACCACCAGCCTTTACGATCAAGGTAATCCGTCATACCTTTAAGTTGCGCATCTGAAGTTGGTTCAGAGATAAAATATGTTAGACCATCAGATTGTAAGATGAAGTTAGCTGTCATTTTTAGGGACGTTAATGCTCCCATTACATCAGGTGTTTCATACGGTGAAAAAGCTCCTGATTGAATGATATTTTTTTGGGATGGCGGAGTTGTCCCACCAGATTGCCCTGTTAATGCATAAACAATTGAATTTGCAATCTTATCTGGATTCCATTTTGCCATATCTGCTTCATTATCGATAAATCCAAGTTCAATTAAGATTGCAGGTGCTTTCGTATTCGCTAACACATAAAGATCTTTTCGTTCCTTTGCACCACGATTTGACCAGCCAATATCTTTTGAAAGTTGCGCTGCTATCTTTGCTGATAATGCTTGTTGGTCATAATACAATACTTCAACACCATTAGCATTCGTATCATATGAGTTTAAGTGAAATGAAACTACTAAGTCTACATCATGTGAGTTTGTTTTTGATACTATGTTATTTAAATTTTGTGCCTGCGTTGTCCCTACCTCATCAGTATCATCATAAACTGTATGCCCTAATGCTCTTAATTTAGCGACAACCGCATCCTTAACTTGGCGATCCATAATGTGTTCTTTCCGATTTCCATAATTCGCACCCTGCACAATACTATTGTGCCCTCCATGTAAACTATATCTAGCCATTGTTCAACATCCCCTTTTTTTATTACTATATTCAAAGCTCGTCTTATTGTCCGGTCAAATATCCAGTACATCTCCAGCAAACAAAAATTAGGGCACTAGTTTAATTTTTAATTCTAAATAATATATTTTCTAAAACAAAGAACTCATAAATAAAACCACAGCTAATATTTTAAGTTGCGGCATTAACCTATTTATTTCAAAATCTTTTTATTATAATACAAAAAATACGCTATAATATAAGTTATTGTTCTTTAGGAGGGGTTTAATGGCTGATAAGTATAAATTTTTGATTCTCATTGTTACAGCATTTTTTTCTTTCTTTTCCTTAATAAAAGATTTCCGCAACACTTCAAAAAGTTTCTTTTGGGGAAGCTTTGCAATCTTAACAAGCTTTATATTATTATTAACTCACGCTTTAGAGTTAACTCCAATACTGCTCTATTCGGCACAGATTGCTCTTGAGATTATTACAATACCACGTAAATTAATTCTTCCATCTGTCACTGAAGTTGCTAGTATTTGTTAACAATTCGTGTATCTAAAAAATTGCAAGTCTATATTTCTAATTATCTTTATAAATATAAAAATGCGGTTTCTCCTTTCTAGAGAAACCGCACTATATTATATTTTAAACTGACTCGTATACAAATCAAAGTTGTATCCTCACATTTACGATTAGTTATTTCACTATTATATTCCTAATAAACTCCAAACACCTTATCTCTTTCTACGCTTCTTCTGCCTCCTTTATTTCTCCTTGCTTAACTAGTTTTTCAAGGTATAAACGTACTAGCTTATAAACACTCTCTTTTCGCTGTTTTTCCTGATCTTCTTGATTTTTCATCCGGACGCACCATGTTTTGTAGTTTTTCAGCTCCTTCACCACAAGTCTACGCATCTCCTTTTCATCGATGTCTTCAAAAAATGAAAATTGATTCATGCGATACGGCCCCGTTCGATCTACTTACTTATAAATGGATTACTTTATTGAGTTTCCATAAAATAGTAATTAATATATAATTAAACTATTCAAATCTTAGGTGGTGATACAAATGACTGAAACAATCCGAATCGCTCTTTTCACACTTGTAGGAATAAGTGCCATATTTTCTGTAATTAAAGAATTGCAAAAACCAGAAAAAAGAAAGTTTTGGATTACCTTCGAAACTTTAATTCTCATTGGGGCAGCCTGGATGTTAATAGGACTTCTCATGTAACCTACATAATTAGTACACCCCCTTAAATGAAAATCAATATTTTGTCAATAATGTAAGTAACATTAGATTTTCTCCTTGTTCCTCCTTGGAGAACCGAGTAGCTAGCTTTTTTATTTATAATAAAGATAGGACCTTGTTTTCGTATAAAGGTTATTTTATTCCAATTTTAAACTATTCATCCTCCTTCCTTTAACCCCCGGTTGCTATTGAGATATTATTCGCGTATGATTTAAGATAAGCATTTCACTTTATCGTTTTAAAGAAAGGAGAGTACCAAAATCATGAAGAAAAAATCAATGAATTTTTTATCAAATGGATATGGGTACTCGACTGCTGTTTTTTTCTAAAATCATTTTTATAGGATGAAGTGTGTCTAAAAATGATATAGAAGAAACCGCAGTTATTTTTTATGATGAGGTGAAATATATGAGAAACGGAATAATCACCAGAAAAAATCCAACAAATATGCTAGAACCAGTAGGAAACTATACACATATTACTAAAATCCCTAGAAACGCAGAGTTATTTGTGTCATCAGGACAGATCGGGATGAATCAGGACGGTCAATTCCCAGAAAGTATGAATGAACAAATCAGTAACACTTTTAAAAATGTAAGTAAAGTCTTAGATTCTGAAAAATTAAC
Organism: Bacillus sp. 5w2; assembly: GCF_054353775.1. Classification (NCBI taxonomy): domain Bacteria; kingdom Bacillati; phylum Bacillota; class Bacilli; order Caryophanales; family Bacillaceae; genus Bacillus; species Bacillus sp. 5w2. Next base: position 117,018 of record NZ_JBTIWT010000001.1, read on the forward strand.
TGCTGCGAACATTATAAAAGTGAATATATGGGCAACAGAAAAAATTGATTGGGAACACATGGATTTGGAATGGGAACAATTATTTAATACTGAATACCCAGCAATGACAATTGGATATATTTCAGAATTAGGATTACCAGAAATTAAAATTGAAATAGAAATATGGGCAGCTAAACCCTAATATAAATACACACTTCATTCCATTTGGAGAGCAGCTAGCTTTTGCTAGCTGTTCTTTTGTTATTCATCGTCACATTATGATGCAATGGTCATATATTATCTCGAAGTAAAAAACCTAATTTTCTTTTTCATACCTCACTTTTCCCTTAAAGAGCACTTTTTAAAGGCGCTCTTTTTAGGTTGTTTTGAATAAAATTTAATATCCCTTCAATAATATAGATAGGCGATGGCCATAACTCATTTAGTGATGTCCCTAATCTTTCTCCTTTCCCCCTTTTAGAGAACCAGCCGAAAAGTTGCTGTTCTTTTATTTGCAACCCTGTTAGACAAGCTTTCATATAATGTAGTCATTCCTTTCTTAAAAATTAAGCTCATCACTTGAGTAATAAAAATAGGATTAAACCCTATAACCTTTTCAGAAATCATCCATATTTTATTTCTGAAAAAGTGCTTTGTTTATGACAACATGAAATTTTTATTAACTTTGATCGTATTTTTTGATCTATTATCTATGCATTCAAACATTTATATACTTTTTTAATACCTATCTCAATTGTTTTGGCTATTTTTGCACCAAAAGGTACATCGAAAAAAGTCGCTGTAGCTAGTTTGATAATTGCATATTTGGCCTATTTTTTATAATTGGTTGGGGAATAGCAGAATCAAAACTAAACTAATCCCTTTTCTCTCAAATAAGGATTTTGTTAAAAACTTACATGAATATTTTTTTCGTTATATAATTAAATTATCAATATATCAGGAGTGCTAATAATGCTAAAAACAATAATGATTTTGTTATACATCTGTTTCGGAATTAGTGCAGTTTTTAGATTAATAAAGGAATTTCGAAAACCACAGAAAAAACAGTTCTTGATTTTAGTTGATTCTCTAATTTTGATAGGAGCTATATTTTTAATGGCTAGTTTCTTTATCTAAATTACATAAAGAGAACTCCCAGTTAGTGAAGCAGTTAGCAAAAGCCAACTGCTTTGTAATTAATATAACTATTTTGTTTAAATTCACCTCAATTCATACCATTTTTTCTTAATATTCAAATTAGAAACTGTATAATATAATTAAACTATTTGTATGAGAGGTGATTATTATGAACTGGAAACAAAAATACAATCCAAAGTATCTCTTTTACCGTATGTATAGTTATATTTATAAAGCCCTTGATGATATATCATGGTCCCTATAATAATTTAGATTGTTATGAGTACACATTTTCTGTGTGCTCTTTTCACATTTCTATAAAATAACGCCTTCATTTCAAAATTATATTGTTTTAAATTATCTATTCTACTTCTCTTCTCTTGTTCATATGCCAAGTACTTTATTCATAAACTAAAAATAATTGACATAACTGAATGGAGGCTAACAATGTCTTTTGCAAATATTATTAAATACAGGCGCGTTCCCCACTTCAATTCTAACTTCCCTTTAATTTTATTTTGGAGCCAGAAAAGTGGTTGTACTTCTCTTGCACATTGGTTTTTTTATCAAATTAATTTATTTAAGCAAGCCATAAAATACGATTCTTTCATCCATAATTACGAAAATGAAATATACAAAAACTCCTCAGATTACTTTATTGAATTAGCTGCAGCTTTATATTCAAAAGAAAAGGATACCTATAAGTTAGTAAGAAACCCGTATACAAGAGCTGTAAGTTCATTCTTCTCATTAATCGCTCCTCCATACATAGAAAACCCAGCATGGGAGCCCGTTCGGGGTTTTTATTATGGTAACAGCATTTGTAGTAAGCCTATTTCATTTAAAATCTATCTCTATTACTTAAAATCACAAATGACTGATTTAGAACAAGTAGATCCACATTTGACACCACAGTATGTACCCGGCGAAGAAGCGTTTGTTACAAATTATATCTACCTTGAAAATTTCTCTACCGAAATTGTACATCTAGAACAAACATATCAATTCAAAACTTCTCCTTTACACATACTAACCAAATCATGGCATCATCAGAAGGACAGGGCGATTTTTAGAGGTAATTTTGCAGACGCTGATATTACCGATCCTTTATTCCCACGCCTCCCAACATACGATAGTTTTTATGATCATGAAACTATCCAATTAGTACAAGATATTTTTAATAAAGATTTCAGCACTTACAAATATCCATTAACTCCTTTAAAAAATAAGTGATTTTCTAATTACAGTTTCCTATATTATAGAGAAACTTAAATTCACCTATTTAAGTTTCCTCATAAAACTCTCGTAGTAAGTTGGGACACTGAAAGCAGTGTCTTTTTTTTATAAAACTCAAATTGCATTATCTATTGATTTTTTAAAATGTATAGTAAAATTGTCGTTAAGATTGCCGTTATTCGTTCTATTTGTTCCACTGCCGTTATATAATCAAAGTGCAATTATTTCACTATTATATACAAATAAAAAGCACTTATAACGAGCGCTTTTTTACACGTTATTAGTCAAACTGTAAACCTGGATAATTGTACTAGATACAAAAACTTCAAGTTCCAAACGATTAGTCTCAATTGATGAAAAATAATTGAAACATTATAAAAACATAAAATTATAATAAACACTGATAAATTAAGACTTGGTCAAACGTATACGGATTGTGATTTAGTTGTTAGTACCAAAAAAGGTAAATGCGTTTGTCGCGGTGGATTTCAAGATATTTTTATGGCTTATTTAATAAAATATAAATTTTTAAAAAGTCGATTTCATGGTTTACGTCATACTCATGCAACACTACTTTTGAAACAAAGTGTACATCCAAAGATTGTAAGTGAACAGTTGGGTCATAAAGACGTTTTCATAATCTTACATCACTAGTCGCAAGTTTTACCTAAGACACAAGAAGACGCAGTTAAAACATTTAGTGAATGACTATTTGGATAGTAATGTTTGCAAATATAAAAATGCGGTTTCTCCTTCCTAGAGAAACCGCACCATATCAAAGTTCTTATTATATTTTAAACTGACTCGTATACAGATCAAAGTAAAATCCTCTATCTTCCATAAGAGATTCATGATTCCCTCTTTCCATAATACTTCCATCTTTAATAACAAGAATTTGATCTGCTTTTTCAATCGTTTTCAGTCGATGAGCGATTACAAAACTTGTTCGACCTCTCATTAAATTGTTCAGTCCTTCTTGAATTTGTAATTCTGTTCTCGTATCAATATTAGATGTCGCTTCGTCGAGAATTAATATATCTGCATCCGCTAAAATTGCCCTTGCAATCGCAAGAAGTTGTTTCTGTCCTTGACTTAAATTCGATCCTTCTGAAGCAATTTTTGTTTCATATTGATTCGGTAAATGCTTTATGAAAGAATGTGCAGATGCTGCCTTAGCTGCATTAATTACTTCTTCATCACTAGCATCTAATCGACCATAACGGATATTATCCATAATCGTCCCAGCAAATAAATACGTATCTTGTAAAACTACTCCTATTTTACTTCGCAACGAATTAATATCATAATCTTTAATATTTTTTCCATCGATATGAATTTGCCCTTGCTGTATATCGTAAAAGCGCGTTAGCAAGTTAATGATTGTGGTTTTGCCCGATCCGGTTGGACCAACTAAAGCAACTGTCTCCCCTGGCTGTGCCTTAAGACTCACTTCTTTTAAAATCGTTTTATTTTCCTCATATCCAAATGAAACATTCTCGAGTGCAACATGCCCTTGTAAATTTTGTACAATGAATGCATCTTTTTTATTTTGGATTTCCGGTACTTCATCCATAATTTCAAAGACACGTTCTCCACCAGCAACTGCCGCTTGAATCGTATTCATTAAAGTTGCGAATTGACTGAGTGGTCTTGAGAATTGACGAGAATAATTAATAAAAGCTGCAATGACACCTACTGTTGTCATTCCATTTAAAACCATTACTGATCCAGTCCCAATTACAAGTCCCATACCTAAGTTGTTAATAAAATTCATACTCGGAAAAATAAAAGCTGAAAATGTATCCGCCTTCGTTGCTGAAACTCTTAGTTGTTCATTAATTTTATTGAAATTTTGTACGGTTTCTTTTTCTTTCCCGTATAACGTTGTAACATCCGCTCCTGTTATAGCTTCCTCAATAAATCCATTTAATTCTCCTAAATCTTTTTGACGCTTTGCAAAGTTTTTACCACTATAAGCAACTAGTTTTTTTGTAACAAAAAACATAATAGGTACTGTAATTAAAGTAACAATCGCTAAAACCCAATCTAATGCGAACATCGCAATCGTTACACCTATAAAGGTTAATGCTGATGAAATAATTTGTACAACACTTTGTGTCAATGCTTGATTCAAATTATCTATATCATTTGTCACACGACTCATTAAATCCCCTTGAGAACGTACATCAAAGAACCGTAAAGAAAGCGTTTGGATTTTCTCAAAGATATCTTGTCGTATTTTTTGTATCGTTTTTAATGCAACGTTAACCATGACAAATGTTTGTAACCATGTTAACAATACCGTTACACCGTAAATCGCAATAAGTAACAAGCACATTCTCGCCGTACCGCTTAAATCTTTCGGTACAATATATTGATCTATAATTACTCCCATTAAATACGGACCTAATAGCCCAAGTAACGTCGTAACAAATACTAAAAATATAACGAACGTAAGAGCAGCCTTTTGATACCCCATATAGTTCCATACTCGCATTACAGTTCCTTTCGTATTTTTAGCTTTACCCATCTTAGGCGCGTTACGTCCACCTTTATTAGCAAATTGTCCTTGAAAATTACGCATGTTCTTTCCCACCTTCTTTATGTAAATTACCACCTTGGGAAAGATAGATTTCTTGATATACCTCACATTGTTCTAACAGTTCTTCATGTGTACCATCACCAACTAATTCACCGTTATCTAAAACGAGAATTTTATCAGCATCTATTATTGATGAGATTTTAGAGGCAATTAATAATGTCGTTGTTCCTTTATATTCTTTTCTTAATGCCGATTGAATGTTAGATTCTGATTTAGCATCAACTGCTGATGTAGAATCATCTAATACAAGAATAGATGGCTTTCTCACAAGTGCTCTTGCAATTGATACACGTTGTTTTTGTCCACCTGATAAATTCGTTGCACCTTGTGTTAAATGATATTGATAAGAATCTTCCAGCTTGTTAATAAACTCCGTTGCACAAGCTGATGAAGCCGCTACTTCCAGTTCGTCACTTGTTGCATCTTCTTTACCATAACGCAGGTTCTCTTCTATACTACCTGAAAACAACAATGCCTTTTGAGGTACAAAACCTATTGAACCACGAAGTTTTTGTAAATCGTATGCCTTAACATTTATTCCATCAATGCATATTTCACCTTGATCAACATCGTATAAACGCGGTAACAGTTTTGCTAAAGTAGATTTACCACTTCCTGTAGAACCGATAATCCCTACTTTTTCACCTTTACATATGCGAAATGAAATATCTTTTAAAACATATTCATTATTTTTCGTGTAACTATAACTAACATTTTTAAAGTCAATATGCCCCTCAATTTGCTTAGGTACAAGCGCATTTGTTTCGTTCATAATATCAACCTCAGTATTTAAAACTTGCTGTACACGATCCGCAGACGGAAATGCTCGCGCGATTTGCATAAATACCATACTTATAGACATAAGTGACATTAATATAATGTTCAAATAGTTTATAAACGCTAATATAGCTCCTACTTGAAGAGTTCCATTGAATACTTTTTCTCCACCAATCCATAATGTTGCGACGATTCCTCCACTTACAACTAACATAATGATTGGCATCATTAAGGAAATAAGCTGCACCGCTCGAATATTTATCTTCGTTAAATTTGTATTAACATTTCCAAACTGAGTGATCTCATATTTTTGTCTTACATACGCTTTAATAACACGTACACCAGATAAATTTTCTTGTAACTTTGTATTCACTTTATCTAATGCTTCTTGCACCCTTTTGAACGTCCCACTGGCTTTACTTGCAATAAATATAATGGCAAGTAATAAAATTGGAACGACTACGAGTAATATAGGAAATAACTCACGCGCTGTTACAAAAACAATGATTATACTTCCGATAAATAACAAAGGACCACGAACAAGAACACGTAATGTCATCGTCATCGCCGATTGAATAGAAGTAACATCATTTGTCACAATCGTTAATAATTTCCCAGTTCCAAATGAATCACGATTTTCACTAGAAAATGTTTCTATTTTCGCAAATACATTTTTTCGTATGTCTGTAGCGAAATTCACAGCTGCTTTTGTAGAATACATCATACACCCAAGTCCTCCAACTAAACCAAGTGCTGCTGCTCCTATCATTAGAAGCCCCATTTTTATTACATAATTCATATCTCGATTCGCTATCCCAACATCAATAATATGTTGCATAATAGTCGGTTGAATTAAGTCCATCGCAACCTCAAGTACCATAAAAAGCGGTCCAATAATAGCGAAGAACATGTATGGTTTTAAATACTGTAATAACTTACGAAATGATTTCATACATAATCTCCTTTTCCTATGAAATTACCAATTAATAATTCTTACCCTCCTTACTTAAGCCATATTATTTATGATTTTTTTATTACTTCTATTATATTATGCAAATTAATATTTAACATTATTAAATGATAAGCATTAATGACTTCTCGGTCAATAAATGTGCTTTGTATTACACAAATAGAAAAACCGTATTCTTAAATAGAAAGAATACGGTTTTTTTATCTATATGTGTTAAACTACAAAATTTAATCTTAAATTCATTATTATCAGGTGAACTTCACATGTACAAACCTATTTTAATAGTGTTTATACTTATGTCTCCATCAAAAACATCTATATAAACATTTAAAACTCCGTTAATACTGGGAATTTATACCCTTTAAAATCTAATTCTTTATTACTTCGAACCATTAAATACTTACTAGACTGTAATTCAGTAAACTGTACATCCTCAATCCCTAATTGATCTGGAGAGAAGTAAAATTCAATTTCTGTAAATCTTTCAGAGATTTCCCCGCATATTTCATCTAAAACTGGAATTACTGGTGCAAACACTCCATATAATTTCAACTTTTCATTATCTACTTCATACACAATTAGAGCATCTAGTTTCTCTGAATAATACAGTTTCTCATTCCATTTCGCGTCATACATATTTAAGTAAAATGAGGACTGGAAGTTTATAGTTGCAAATTTATTTGAAAGCCTTTGGCTACTATCGATCGTTTCATGTATTAACTGTCTATTCTCTTCATCAGAGTAATCTAATTTTCTAAGCAGAGAATCGTTATTATTATTTTTATCGTATGGTATACTCATCAGATATTCCTGTACAACTTTAAATCCAAATGATGCATATAATTCAGGGTTTTCAGTAAACAACATTGTACAATCACATTGTTTATCGATTTCCACTATCACCTTTTCCAATAAATGTGTCATTAGCCCTTGTCTACGAAAATCTGGATGCGTCATTACCGATTGAATACCCTTTGCGTTTATTCTTTCACCATTGATTAGCAATGGTAGCGAAAATACCGCAACATTTGCAATCACTTTATCTTCTTGTAAAAATGATAAAGCTTTATATGTATCATCCCAATACCCTTTCTCCGAAAAATCATTCAATGTTTGACTTGTAATTCCAAACACTTCTTCAAATAAAGGAAATAACTGCTCTCTTTTCGGTTCTTCTATTAGAAGAGTTGCAAATTTTTCAACATTCCCCATGTTGTACCTCCATACGTCAATTCCATTAAATTAGGTATAGTTATATGACCTACTCATAATAGGCCTTACAAATCAATATACTATCATAAAACTTAAAAAAAATGTCTAATTTATTTTATGTTTTGACTATTCGGAAGTAAGTCGAATAAAGCGATATTAAGATTTTTGAATATTAATAAGTTTATTATATAAAAATAGTGCGTTCTACTTCTTTTTTACTAATAGAAATGCACCATTTATAAAAAAATATTTTTTATTATTTTTTTCCTTCTAGTCTCTCCTTTGTATTAATTTCTTCTCCTCTCATTCGTTTTTCAAACGTATTTCTCCAACTAGTAGAAAGTGCATGTACTTCTAAGATCCTTTTTAGCCCTTCCAAATTTTGTTTTTCCTTATGCATGATACGATTAGCAAATGCTACCGTAACACCTTTTGGATCAGACTTCAGTAATTTTAACGTATCAGCAGGTGATACCCATCCTTCTTTTAATACGCGAAAATAAAACCCTGTATATCCTGTTTCTTGAAAATATAGTGGTAACTTTGGAATATTGTATTTCTTAGCTAATTTAAAACAAGGTTGTCTCGGCTGCGTTACTTGTACAATTGCTTCTCCAATTTGAAATGTATCACCAATACAAACATCCTCTTCGCACATATCACTAATTGTTATATTTTCTCCGAATGCTCCATATACAAGGTCTTGATTCAACTCTTTTTCCCAATATCCATAATGTTCTCCCGAATACACACAAACCGCTTTGTCTACTCCACCATGATGAACCAAATCCGCCTGACCATCACCTTTAAATTTTAAAAAAGATAAAAATATAGGCTCCTTTGTTTCCACTTTGTTAATACCTGTTTGAATTAACTTACCTCCGTACATAACTTCTTTAGGCAATCCTATATTTAAAGATAGTACCTCATATACTTTATTCACCTTAATCGCTCCTCTTACTTACCCACAATTTTGCAAAAAATTAATCTATCCTTTCAAACTCTCTGTCTATTTTTTAAAAATGACAAAAGGTCAGAAAATGTAATAGCTGTCAAATATCCTTGCTCCAATACTTATCTATCCTTACTTCAAATGCTCTTCAATTCCTCTCTAATAAAATGATTATAAGCTCCACAAAACCATTGTTCAATCCAATTATTTATATAATAATGATAGGTATAACCTATCATTAAACTTGAGGTGATCCCAATCGAATTACGACAACTTGAATATTTTTTAGCTGTTTCAAAAGAATTACATTTCACAAAAGCAGCTGAGAGATTAAATATTTCACAGCCTTCACTAAGTCAACAAATACGTGCATTAGAACATGAAGTAGGAATGCCTCTTTTCGATCGCATTGGTAAAAAAATATCTTTAACTGACGCAGGAAGGATTTTATTATTACATAGTACAACCATTTTTCATGAAGTCGAACAAGCACGTTCTGCTATTCAAGACTTAAACGGATTACAGCAAGGTTCGTTAACAATAGGATCATTGTTAACCGTCGTGAATTATTTATTACCACCAGCTATTTTAAATTTCAATAGTTTATATCCCAATATAGAACTTTCTGTATTAGGGCTTCGTACAGGAGATATTCGTGAAAAATTATTACAAAACGAACTAGATATCGGCATTACTTTTCTCCCGGTGCACGATAAAGAGATTATTTCTATCCCCCTATACAAAAGTGAACTTACATTAGTCGTACCAACCGGTCATCAATTAACTGAACATGACCATGTATCTATCGCTGAATTACAGAACTACCCTTTAATTCTTTTACCTAAAAATTTCTATTTAACTGAATTAATTACATCTCATTGTCAAAAATTCAACTTTAAACCAAAACCAATTTTAGAAATTAGTACGATGGAATCTTTAATCCAAATGGTCTCAAAAGGAATGGGAATTACAGTATTACCCAAACCGTATATAGACTTTTTACAAAATGAAAATATTCAAGCTATTAAAATAGAAAATCCTACTCCAACTATAGATATAGGACTTATTTATCGCAAAGATAAATATATGTGCGCTGCAACTCGAGAATTCATTAAGCAATTGAAACTAACCGTGCATTCTTTACAAAATTAAACGAACAAAAGAGATTATCCTATGAAGTCGTTTCATAACGACCTAGTAGAATAATCTCTTTTCATAATGAAATAAAGTATTACCTATAAATTTTAGTGTACCTTTTTGGAAATTGGAATATACTTTGTAAAATAAGCCCCGACTAACAATAATACAATTGAAAATAACACTGTCAAAATACCGCCAAAATGAAACCAGTATGCAAACAAATTAAAAATTGTAAGTGAAAAGAAACAAATTGAAGTTAATGCACTCTTCAATCCTTTTATTTCTGCTTTTTTTCTTTTTTGATACGCAATATACATGGAAACGGCTAGAAAAATGATAAGAACAATCGTTAACAAAATTTTTAGCATCGGTAATCCCTCCAGTATAAATAACCCCTTCGTTACTACCATCTTATCCCATTTATCCTTTTGGAATCAATTTATTATTCTCTTCTCTCCAAAAATCAGTATACGTTTTATTTTCGAAGTTTACATTCACCTCTGAAAAAGGAAGACTCCCTCCAACCTCCAACGAGTACCAGTCATTTAACAGCGGTGATCCGAAACAAATGTTCATTGTGCATTCATGTAAATCAAATAATACAGAATGTAAAGTTCCAAACCATTCTTCATAATTATGCACAGACAGCCCGGCTGGATATTCTTTTTCTACTAATCCTTTTAAAGACTCCATACTCACTTGTTCATTTCGATTTAAATGTTCATACAATGTGTGATATCTGTTTGTAGATTGTTCTAATCTCCTATTATTCAATTTTTGAATAGGTAAACTGACCGCATGGTTTGTTGATATTATAAAATCTTGGCTTTCCTCATCAATTGTGATTATTGATTTATATCCGTCAAATATTTCAATACGTGCTGCATCTAAAGGATCCGCTACTATTAGATTAATATTACTAGCAATTGGTATGTCTTCTATTAGTGACTTAGCCTCCTGCACATTTTTGCATTTCTCCAATAATACTCTAATGACCGCAAAACATTGTAAACCACTTACCGCTGGCTTTCTTAAACCCGCAATATTTCCTACCGGTTGGCCACATGCTGAAAATGTAACAGATAATCCATGCTCGTTAACTCCTTCCGTTCGGCCAAAATATTGAGTAGAAAAGCCACTATGTGCATATGCACCTTCAACATGAGTCGAACAAAAGCGCATATCATCTATTACTGGTGACAAATCATAGTTTCTTAATACATAAGTATGCTTTAAATCTGTCTTTTTAGGTAAAACGGCACAATGGCTACAACCTGCTTTTAATAATGTTTGATAGTAATACATCATATTTTCAGATGGAATTTTTAAAACTTCACAAAACCCTTCAATCTCTTCATTAATTCCTGGACAATATTTATGTAATATATTCCTAGATTCTGTCCAATGGTGGTGCGATATTAAGTTTTCTTTCTGTATAAATTGCGGAATGAGATAAGGATGTTGTTTCACAAATTCCCCTTGTTGCTTACCGATTTCATAAGGACTTCCTTTTAACGATGAAAAATACCCCTTTACTTGATACATCTAATTCCCCCTTATTTAATTTATCCATATCGTACCAAATAAACTTTATTCATTCTTGATGTTTTTTACTGTCTTTCAAATCAGATATGGCTGAAATAAAGCAAGCAATTATAAAACAAAAACTAGGAAGCTATAATCAATTTCATCCTTATGCTTTAGAATTACTTGCTATTTATGAAAAAGCGCAAGAAATCCCTCAAAATACCGATCATTTAGAAGGTACATTGAGTATTACATCTAACGAATCATTAGCAGTATATCGTTTACCACAATTATTACGTACTTACAAACAGAAAAATCCGAAAGTAAATATCGTACTTGAAACAAGCACAAATGAACAAGCATTACAAAAATTACGTGAAGGAGAAACAGATGTTGTCTTCATAATTGGAGAAAGTGTAGAACATAATGATTTTATTACGCGTACTTTTAGTAATGAAGCATTTGGATGGATTTTACCTATTCATTCCCCCATACATACTAATCCATTTCATTTATTACAGGACACCCAGTTTATTTTTACTGAACAAAGCTGCGGCTATAGACCGATGGTAGATCGTTTTTTACGTCAAAGCGGGAATATTCCAGAGAAAACATTTGAAACTTCCAACGTTGAAGTCATTAAACAATCCGTTATATGTGAGTTAGGAATTTCAATTCTTCCTTATATCGTCGTACAAGAAAATTGCCAAAAGGAACAAATACGATTTCACCCTATCGAAACTCCAGATGTTATCCAAAGTCATGTAATCTATCATAGATCTAGATGGATTTCACCCGTTTTACAATCGTTTCTTTCCTTACTAGAGGACGACTAAAAAGTGCACAAAAAAAGAGTAACTGCCTAATAAGCACTTACTCTCTTCTACTATTACCTTATTTATTAGTCTGTCCCCCACCTGCAATTAATTGACTACCCGAATATGTACCTTTTTGCATAAACACTTGATTAATTAACTCTTTTTGTTCCACTTCTGACATTACCCCTTTTCCTTCGCCTAAATTCCCGCTTTGTAATTTCCAAATCTTATTGTGATCCGCATCAATTTTTTCATATTTTCCTTGTTTCCATCTCTCTAAAATATCTGCATATGTATTTCCTTGCACAAGATCATTGCTCTTTACAATATCAAGTAAACTTTCAATACGTTCTTGTGTAATAAAAATATAGCCCCACTTTTGATCAGCTTTCGTTTTTTGATGTGCCATTTCATGTAATGCTGTTTGTATGTTCTCATCTGTCCATTTAAAATTTTTATTAAAGCCGCTATTCGGCAATGAATGATTGCCATTTTCCAAAACCTTTGCATCTTCAGCTTTTACATTACTATCAGCTAATACTTCTACTGCCGGAGCGGCTGGTGATGCCTTTTTCGCAACTGGTTTACTATTATTCAAATAATACAGCATACCATACGTTATACCTACACCGATTACCGCCATACCAGCTATAATTCCAATTATTTTAAAGAATGTTTTCATCTTGCTTGTTTCCTCCCGCATATCTCATTTCATATTTTCTATTCCCTAAACCACATATGTATTTCCTCATATTATATTTCTTTCTTTTATAAATTGAAAGATTATTCTGTTAAAAAACACCGTCTTTTTCAAATGCAACTTCACCTCAAAGCATTTCATTTTAATTTTATAAAAATAAATGATAGCCTTATATTTAAAGGAGATGAATAAATATGAGTTTATTACATAACGGTTTAACTTTTTTAAACTTTGATGATACATATTTATTACAAAATAAACTACATTCTTATTCACATGAAGATATTGATTTTACTCATTTAGAACACTCAAATCTATATTGCGAAAATCCCTCTTTAATGCATATAAAAAGGGCATTAAATCGTAGAAAGAAAAAGGGAGTTACTTTTATAGGTTCTGGAAATTATCATTATGTATCTTATTTATTACTAGAAGAAATAGACAAACCTTTTACCCTTATACTATTTGATCATCATACTGATATGAACTTAAAGGAAGCAAATGAACAGACTCTTATTTCCTGCGGATCTTGGGTATCATTTTCTCTTCGAAATAATGGTAATTTAAAGAAAGTAATTATTATCGGACCTTCTTCTCTAACAATTCATTCTAATGATTGTTCATACGTAGAAGTTTTTCCAATTGATATCTCACATGAAGTATCGATACATACAATACTTTCACATATTCATACAGAAACAATATATGTAAGCATTGATAAAGATGTTTTAGATCCAAAAGTCACTATTACAAATTGGGATCAAGGGCATATGAAGCTATCTATACTTTTACAATTTATTCATTCTCTTATTATGAATAAATCTATCTATGGTATTGATATTTGCGGTGAACTCCCAGTTTATCCTTCTCAACTCTTCTTACCTAAATATAAAAATGCTATTCAGAAAAATGAACAAGCAAACTTACAAATTTTAAAAACAATTTATAAAACGAACTTACATATTCAATATGCATAAAAAGAACGAGTACCTTACAGGTACTCGTTCTTTTTATGCGCGATTTTCTTTTAACCACTTCGTAATCGTATCTAATCTCGAAACATCAAAACGTCTGTCTTCACACACATGTAAACTGTTTAAACTTTTCACAATTTCTAATTCATTCGACTTTACACTTTTTGCCTCAATTAATTTACAGTACCCGTCTGTAACGGTATTTAAATTTTCATAATAACGCTGAAGTTGTTTTGATATATGTAAATGCTTTTCAAAGTTTCTTCTTCTTCTCGTCTCATCAGATTCTTTCCGTTCTCTAAGTTCTTCATCATTCGTATATAAATAAAAATATTGATCAGGAAAACCAATTTCTCTATGTATCAGCTTTTCTTTATAAAAGTTTTCTATTGAAGATAATGGCTGATCAAATATTTCAAAATGGAAACACCAATTATAACTAAGTGGTTGATAAATGTCGCCATCAAGTATTACTATTTCATATTGCTCTGACTTCTGCATTGCTATTTTCCAGCGCTCTACTTGTTTTTCAAAATACCATGTTCTATGTTCATTTTTTGGTCTTTCAAATAAAAAATTCACTTCTGGTATAATATAAGCACCATAATTCTTTTCTAACTCACGACACGTTGTGCTCTTACCAACCGCGCTCGCTCCCTCAAACGCTATAATCCCCATAGTTTCTCCCACTTTCATTAACTAAAATCTCGTTGTTTCGCTTTTCTCCCCCATAACTGTCTCCATAAAACAATTGAAGCGATAGAAAGCATGATTGTTGTAATGATACTACCCTCAATTCCGAATGAGCCTCCATGAAAGAGTTCCGATCCGTTTGTTACAGGTCTAAAAATTGGTGTAGAATACATTTCCATTCCACTAACCGCAAAACCGAATACATTATATTGTGCCCAATTCCAAATGGAATGCCATGCGCATATCCCCCAAAGACTACTGTCTTTCAAAACGTAAAAAGCTGCAAATACACCAACTAATATTATATTCGATATCGAAAGAATTGTAATACCTGGATTTAACAAATGAAGAAAACCAAATAAAAAAGAAGTAACAACAATCCCGATCCATATACGGCTTCTAACAGAAAGGACTGGAAATAACCAACCTCGAACAACAATTTCTTCTGTTGCACCTTGTATTAAAAAAGCAACTAAAGACCCCACAATTCCAAGTATAACGGTTGGTGTAATTTGTTGCATTTGTAGTTGTACAATTCCTGTTACTAAAAGTAGCATGACTGGTATTGAAATGAAAACAAAACCTATTAATGCACCTCTCAAATATTTTCTTATCCACTGATTTCTCCAAAATCCAATGGATGAAATTGATCTTTTCTCTACAAATCTAATCCATAAAAAAACAAAAAATATAGCTCCGCCAAATGTCAATATCATCTCAATATCACTATAAATTGCCTTCAATAAAAGTGTTTCTGCTTTCGGTAAAAACAGCATAAATAACATAAACAATTCACCTAAAGATAAAAATACAATTGTAAGTATAACAGCCAATACTGGATGAACTTTTCTTCTTCCCTCTTTGGTTGCTTCAATTATTTTAAATTGTTTATTTTGCAATATTCTCGCCTCCTTAACAAATACTTCAACACTATTCTTATACTATAAATCGTTTTCCTAATACAAATCTCCAATAAAAATGTTCTCAGTTTAGCATAAACCAAAATTAGGAATAATATATAAATAAAAGAGATGTCTTTGTGACTTTTACCATTTTTCCCATCTTATTGCACACTGGTATTACCAGCACTTGCTATTTCCCACCATTTGTTGTAAGATAGTAATTAAGGTCAATTTAACACTATATTTACTTTGCATATTATCAAGTATCAATCAGGAACATTTTGTATGCCTTATTGGTTTTTGATAATATGTGAACTTTTATTTTTCATTCAAATAAGGCCGATCATATTGTAATCTTTTTAAATTTTAGGAGGCATTACCATGACATTAACAGGTAAAGTAAAATGGTTTAACAGCGAAAAAGGTTTCGGTTTCATCGAAGTTGCAGACGGTAACGACGTATTCGTTCACTTCTCAGCTATCACTGGCGACGGCTTCAAATCTCTTGACGAAGGTCAAGAAGTTAGCTTCGAAGTTGAAGACGGTAACCGTGGACCTCAAGCTAAAAACGTTGTAAAGCTATAATTTAAACAATAAAAAGGTTGTTACCAGCTTGGTTAACAACCTTTTTAATATATAACTAAAATTTTTTACATAAAAGGAGTGGTTATATGTATCGCAATCGAAAGAACGATGTAGCAGAAGTACCACCAGAACAAACCCCTGTCTGGGAATGTGAAGCAGAGGATTGTTTAGGATGGATGAGAAAGAACTTTTCATTTGAAGAAGAGCCTAAATGCCCTTTATGTAAAAGTAGCATGAAAAGCGGAGAACGTTTATTACCTAAATTAGGTTAATTTTTACTTAACCCCTCTTATAAAAGAGGGGTTTTTTATTATAAATTTGTATCCTCTACATCCGTTCGAATGATAGAATACAGTAGTGCATCATGTTGCTTATTTCCTTGATGAATATATCCACGTAATAATCCTTCCTTATGAAAGCCTATTTTAGATAACATTTTACAAGAAGTAATATTTTCAGGGTATGTAATAGCTCCAATTCTAAATAAGCCTAAATCTTGAAATCCATAATGAATAATTTCTTGAGCCGCTTCTGAAGCATAGCCATTTCCCCAATAACGAGGATGTAAGTCATATCCAATTTCAGATCGTTTACTCCATAATTGTAAATTATTTAATCCAATTGTACCTATTAAAGTGTTAGTTTCTTTTAATACTATCCCCCATCGTATTGCCTTTTTCTCGAAATAATTTTTTGAAAAAGATTCAATCATACGTGAAGCTTGTCCAAACTCCGTAAAAGAATTCATGCCGTAATAACATGTTACCTCATCCAATGAAAAAATTTCATATATTTTTTGACAATAAGATTGTTCTATTTCAACTAAACGCAAACGTTCTGTTTCTAATATAGGAAATGCCACAGGATCACTCCTTTCTTTCTACTCATTCATTATAGCAGAAAAAATATTTATAATTAGGAAAGTCCTCAATGTCCCATTAATCAAATATTTCTAGAGAAGCCTATCCTCTTAATTCAATACGAACTAAGAGTAACCCTTCTTACTTTTACATGATTAGAAAAATAAAGAGATGATCATAGTAGTTTGATCATCTCTTTATTTTCTATTTATATGCAACTAATGCCCAATGACATGGGGCTGTTTGTCTCCAGTTTACACTTGAAAAACCAGTTTCTCTAAGTAGTGTATCTAACTCATTCACAAAAGGATATACTTCTGCACTATCGCATTTCCTCCCAATTCGTTCTCTCGCTTCATTTCATGCAAAATGAGATACGAACATAATATCCAAGAGAAGAAATTCCCCCTCTTTCCGTACTATTCTATACACCTCTTCACAAGCTTTCTTTCTCTCTGAAGGTAACACCTCATGAAAACAAAAACTTGAAATAACTATATCAAAAGCTTCATCTTCTTGATTCGTATTCGTATTCGTAAATGATCCTACCTCTAAATGATACGTTGGATATTTTTCTTTACATGTTTCTAACATCTTTTCCGATACATCCACCCCTATTACCCTCCCATTATTTTCACTCACTAATGAAGCAAATGCACCTGTTCCAATTCCAATATCAATAATTTTTCCCCTCTTATATAATTGAATCATTTCTTTCGCTTCAATTAAACTATTGTTATATCCATATAACGTACCTGTTGCTTCTTGAAATTTTCATCGTAAGTTTTTGCCCATTCGTCAAATACTTTTTGCGTTGCTTCAACAGTACGTAACAATAACATTCCCTCCTATTGTCCGGTTTTCACCTTCATTTTTAAAAATTAATTGGATTATTTTCATTTTCACCGCACCACTCAAAATAATATGTCTTATCATTTCGATTCCATGCTCACTTTTCCCTTCTAAAATAACACCCTACTCCATACATTTATGGTAAAATATAGATAATTAATTATTTTATTGTGGAGGTGTATATTTTCTATGTATATATTCATCGGCTTATCCCTCTTACTCATATTACTCATTTTTTTATTTGCAAAAAAATTCGCTCCAAACTCATTCATGATGACTAGTTTTACAGGCAATAGCTTTAAGACATTTTCAATCGGCATGTTAATTTCTGCCACTCTTTCTCTTTCATATGGAATCTATCACGCAGCAACATATCAACCTAAACATTTAGATATCACATTGCAAAATCAAAACTTTACTGTTTTCGGTAATGTTGGACAGCTTGGATATTTCTCAGAAGAATTACTAAAAAAAGATACAGAAGTTGAACTACATTTTGCCTCTTGGGAAGCAATGCAATTAAATAATCCAGAAATACTAGTAATCTATCCTTCAGGTAAACAAGAAACATGGAAACCGAACATAACATTAATTCCTACCAATAAATTAAAAGAGAAACATAATATAAAAGAGCTTTATCAACTCTCATCATATTCATTTAAAGAATCCGGAAACATAACATTAACGATTACCGAGAATAATACAACAAATAAAAAGGTCTCAATTCAAGTGAGATAAAGTTCAACTAATCAGGCTTTTACGAACAGTTGATCCCCTACCTAACTTCTTTGCTTCTGCTGTATTTTGAGATGGGGGTCTTACTGCCCGCAAATAGCGGGATAAATATAAATAAAATGTCCCTTCATTATACTGGAGGGACATTTTATTTATATATGTATTCTATATTAGTTTGACGATTCATTTAATGTTGCAATGATTTCATTTGCAGTGTTCTTTCCATTTCCAATACACGCACCAATTCCGACACCGTAATAGGAAGCACCCGCTAAATATACATTAGGATAAAGATTCGTCATTTTTTCTTGTAATGTTTGAACCGCTTGGTTATGTTCTAAATGATATTTCGGCATTAAATCTTTCCAATTTGTAACTTCAACTACTTCTGGTTTCCCTTTAATTCCGAGACTCTTTTCAATATCATATAAAGCTACTCGTACTAATTCTTCTTCACTATAATTTTTAATCGTTTCATATATAGAGTTTGTACTTTTATAAAACATTCTTACTAAAAGCTTTTGTTTACCAGATGTATGTTTCCACTTTCGACTTGTCCATGTACAAGCGTCACAATGTAAATCACTATTTTCCGTTACGATAAACCCTGTACCGTCAGCTGGTAGTTGTTCGTCTAGTATATCAAAACCTAAGTAAATACTTATAAGTGATGAATTTTTAAATGTATGAAACTGCTCGTTTAACTCATTGGACTGTAATAAAGTTTGTGCGATATCATGCGGAGCTGCTAATACAACATAATCAGCTTGTATTGTTTCATGATTTGCAAAAGTAACCTCATATCGGTCGACTTGTCTACTTACACCTGTCGTTACAACCCCTTTTTTTATGACGGTTTCATTCAGCATTTCTTCTAAGCGATCAATAACTGTAGATAGTCCACCTTTAAATGATACGAATTTTTTGTTTCCTGCTGATTGAAATTGTTTTTTATTCTCTTCAAAACCTTTAATAATACTTCCATATTTATTTTTATACTCCAGTAAATATGGTAATGTAGATGCCATCGTAAGCTCATTCAATTTACCAGAATATACACCTGAGAGTACAGGTGCAATTTGTCGTTCCACTAACTCTTTCCCTAAGAAGCTTTCTAAAAATACAGCAAGTGATGTATCTTTCGTAAACTCTTTATTTTTCGTTATGTAATCTTTTAAAGCAACAATTTTCCCTTTCGTTGATACTAGCGTACTGCTAAATAACGATTCAACACTCATCGGTATCCCAAATATAGTATCAGAAGGAATTGGATGTAAAGTATTATCAGAATATATATAAGAAATACCCGTTTCGTTATATACCATTTCTTCTTCTAGATTTAAATCTTTTATGAGCGGCATAACATGCTCATTACGAGCAACGATAGAATCCGCTCCTGATTCCATAATAAAATCCTTTTCTTCTACACTACGGATTTTACCACCTAAGTACTCTTCTTTTTCTACAAGAATTAAATTTAAATCAATATTATTATCCTTTGTTAATTTTTCTAAATAAAACATAGTAGAAAGTCCCGTTATACCTCCACCAATAACAACAACTGTTTTCATATATGCTGCGCTCCTAACCGGTACAATTAATAATTCCTTTATTATTATACCCAAAAGTCCTTATATTCGACTAGCAGCTTGCGCATTCTGTAAGAATTTAGACAATATATTCGAATATATTCCCGGTTGATCATTATGCACTAAATGACCGGCAAACGGAATAACGGCGATATGGATATTGTCGTTTAATTGTTTGAACGTTGTAGCAGCTATAACTTCATCTTCTGAATCTCCCCCAGCAATACAAAGTGTAGGTATTTGAAGATTCGCTACGTCACCAGTTTCATCAAATGGGTACCATTCTTTAACTTGCCACGATTCAAGCAATGCTTTCCAATCACTTTTTTCATGAATTTGATTCATATAGGTTACAACTTCTTCATTCCCCATTAATTGTCGATGACAATTTGCTTCATACTCCTGAGACTCCTCCCAATTTTCTCTCTTAAGCGGAAAGATACCTGAAAAAGTTAATGTTCTCACTTTATCTGGATATTTTTTTGCAAATAATAAAGCAACTAATCCTCCTAGCGAAACACCAGCTATATGACATCTATCAATTTGTAAATGCTCTAACGTATCATGTAAATCCCTTACAGAACGTAGGAAATATTTCTCCAATGTCCCTCCTGATCTTCCATGCCCTCTTAAATCAGGGCGAATGACTTGATAATTTAGTTCTCGAAAAAATGCTACCTGCTCTTCATATTCTACTAAACCTGTCATACCACCAGAATGTAAAAGTACGATTGGTTCCCCTTCGCCTGAAATGTGCGTATATAATTTCATATTTCCCCCTCCTTCAAAACGGAATATTCTATCAATTATTAGTATATAGAATTTACATCTGAATTTCCAAATAAAAAAGAACTATAACACTTTCACATCATGTCATAGTTCTTCCTATTTTAAAAACATAAAGTAATTAATCAATTTGTCTATTTCTTGACTTAAAGCCAATACTTTTTCATGTTGAATTCCATAATCCGATACTAAAAATAAAAGTTCTTCTTTCTTTATTTCAATTGCTTTTTCCAATTTCACTAATTCCATGTCGTTTTACTTCTCTCTCCAATACTAAAATGTATGTATTTTAGTATAGCCTATTTACATAATTAGTAAAAGTGAAATGCGTATGCAAAATCTTACATATTTTTAAAAATAATATCCTATCAACAAAGAAATTTTAAATTTAGCTTCTTTATACCGATCGTTAGACTTCATTACGTTTTAATAACAAATCGAAATTTCTCTAGTGTTATATCTTTATATTCTGGAGCTCTCTTTATATGATCAAAATAACTATATGAGAATTTAAAGACATGTCCGAAATCCCAATCAAATGCATTATAGTCTTTTAGCCAAAATTGTTTTTCTGTTGGTAATACATGAGCACGATTAGTTTCGATTAAAGGTAAACAATCTATCGGTGAGTGTATAGTTATTTCAGCATTTGGCGGAAGATTTTGACTAGCACGTAACACGTATACTAGTTTTAACAGTGGACGTACCCCTCGATGGAATATATCTCTATGCCCTAAGTCATACATAATATTAATTGCATGAGAAAAAGTAAGTAAATAACCTATTAAATCATGGTGCGATTCCGCTCTATAAATAATATTAAATTGCGAGAGCTCGTTTAAAATAAATTTAGATAATTGCTTCGGATTTCTTAATTCACTTTCTATCTCATCTTTTATACTTAATTTTTTTACTTCCTTCGTCGTAAAACCAATCCACGATCTGCCAGGAATTGTTTTTTGAAACGATAATATAAGGTTAATAATCCCTTCAATTGCTTGATTATCGCCCCATTTTTGTAACTCTTTCATAGCTAATAAACTTAATGCAGCATAAATGACATTATGTCCGACCCAATGAAGTTCATCAATTGTATGTTCCAATGATTTTAGAATCATTTTTTCAGCACTTTGAAAATCAATTTCTTTTTTATTATCGATGATTTCACCTAAGTTTTTCTTGTTCAACATCAGTTTTATTTGAGAATACATACTACGAATTATTTCTTCTCCCACATTGTTATCTTTCATGAAAAAATAACTAGCAATTGCAGCTGCTCCGAAATGTGCATGCCAAATATCATTTGTTTCTTTTTTACATTGAGAAATAATTGAAAGGCCACCTTTTAAAACAGTTTTATTTTCCATGTTTTTATCCCCCGTAATAAAAATCACTTTATACTCATCCTAAAGATGGCGTCAATACAAATAAAATATGATTGGATTCATCACTTTTATTCAAAAAACGATGTTTCACATTTGGCGGAATACGTACAACATCACCTTCTTCTAAAAAATATTCTTTTCCTTCTAACTCCACATACACTTCTCCTTTCATGACAACAGCAATCTCTTCTTTATCTTCATGTGAATAGTGGCTTTCCGTTGTGTTTGCCTGTTTATTTAAATCCATCATTAGCATCTCAATACGTGCTTTCATGAAATCGGGTGTTAATACATCATATACAATGTGATCATTGTTTTCCCGATATACTTTTTTTCGATCTTTTTTCTTAGAAATGAGTGAATCTGTATCAATCTCATTAATAAAAAGTGTAAATAGCGGTACATTTAATGCTTTCGCAATTAATTCCAATACGCTTAAAGAAGGATTCGCATATCCTCGTTCAATTTGACTAATTAGTGAAGTACTAATCCCTGCATAATCAGCAAATTCACGAATTGTTATATTATTTTTCTTACGATAACTTAATACAGTTTGTCCGAGTCTATCATGTATCATAGTAAAAACTTCCTTTCGTCCATCATATTGCATGTTTCATTGTCTTTGTGCTGACATACTAAACAAAGGCAAATAATCCTTTCCTATCGTCTCTGGGACTTATATACTTACCTTTGTACATTATATCGTACTTAGTTCATTATAATTAACATTATATCGGAGGGACAAACTGTGAAATCACCTATTCTTTCATATTGCATCTTATTTTTCGGCGTATTCGCCCTATCAACTTCAGCAATTTTTGTAAAATTGGCAGATGCTCCTGCGGCTATCATTGCTTTTTACCGTTTATTCTTTGCTACACTGATTCTGTTACCGTTATTACTATTTAATAAAAATAATCGAAACGAGCTAAAAACAGTAACAAGAAGACAATGGGGATTCGGATTCATATCCGGGCTATTATTAGCTGCACATTATGTACTATGGTTTGAATCGTTACAATATACTTCTGTAGCAAGCTCCACAGTTATCGTAACATTACAACCTTTATTCTCAATGATTGGTGGTCATTTTTTATTCAAGGAGCGGTTTACGAAAGGAGCGGTTATCGGTTGCCTCATCGCTATTTCAGGAAGTATCGTCATTGGATGGCAAGACTTGCAAATTAGCGGAGAAGCTTTATACGGGGATATTTTAGCGCTTATTGCGGCAGGAATTATTACCGGTTACTTTTTCATTAGTCAACATGTTCGTAAAGATTTATCACTTATACCGTATTCGGTAATTAGTTATGGAAGTAGTGCCTGTTTTCTTGGTATGTTTGCTTACATGCAACACGAATCTTTCATTCACTACTCTACACAAACTTGGGTGTGCTTTATTGGATTAGCGTTTATTGCAACGATTTTAGGACAAACAATTTTTAATTGGTTATTAAAATGGATGAGTGCTACTGTAATCTCTATGAGCATTTTAGGAGAAACGATTGGAACTTGTATACTAGCGTACTTTATTTTAAATGAGACCATTTCTTTACAACAAGGACTAGGTATTACAGTTATTTTTATTGGTTTAGCATTATTTTTATTACAACCAAAACTACCGAATCACAACTAACAAATAAAAAAGCATGACATTGATTTGTCATGCTTTTTATTGCTGTGTTGATTGCTCCATCTGTTTTAGTTTCAATCTTTGTTCTAAAGCATGAATCATAAAAAGGAAATGTTCCGCTTCTCTTGTAACGTGATCAGCCAAAAGAGGATTAATGACATTTCGAATTTGGCACGTTTGAATTAGTTCTAATCCTGCTTTTTTGAAACTCCTTAACTCCACTGTGGCGTTTTCACTATCTTTATTCATTTTCCTAATAATCGGATAGGTCGGTTCTTTTTTGTATAGCATAGATTCAACATCTCTAGCTTCGTTTAATAACACTTCAAAATCATCCCCGAACTTCAATGCTGTATGAACTAGGTTTCTCTCCGATTGATCCAATAACGAGGCAATAAAACGGGAATGCTCCATCATAATCCGTAACCAAAACACATTCTCACTTATAATCGCATCTTGGATAGGATCCATTTTCCCCTCATTAAACTTTTGAAGTGTGCGCATAAAATATTCCGCTTCCCGAGCAACATGATCTACTAAAAGAGGAAAATTAAAGCCTTTCACCTTACAATTAATAATTAAAATAAGTAAATTTCTTTTATAATTACGAAAAGCGTATACAAGCTGAATACTTTCTTCATTTAATTGCCTAACCGCTTGAACCGTTTGCGGAATCGTAAACGCTTTTTGCAAATGTCTATCAAACAAATTATAAAATTGATCTACCTGCTGAATTAAATTTTTATCGTTACGATTAAATCCTTCGCCAAGAAATAAAGCATGCTCTTTCATTATACGTAACCAAAATCTATTTTCTGTTAAAGATCGTTCAATAAATAATTGCTCAGTTAAGGATTCAGATGGAGCCCCCTTTAATTCTGGTGGCAACAACATAGCACGCTGTTCATCCAATAGGTTGCTCTGTCGACAATCCAATCACTCCTTATTCCTTGAATGCATTCATATGCTACGTATAGAAATATATATAATTCAAATTTACTTATATGATATAGTGAGTTTTTCAAGGTGTTATAAATTTAAACCAATGCATAATATCATCTCAAGCTACTTTTGACTAATTCAGTACAAAGTATAAAAATCCAACTCATTTTAATTTTTCTTCCTGAAATAAATTCTATTAAGTAATATGCATTTCATTCTAAGATAATGCCTAACGTTTGTACTATTAATAGTTGCTCGTACTTCTTATAACATAAAAAGCATGGCGACAATTCACCATGCTTTTTTATATTAATCCAATATATTTATTTATCGTGTAAGATTAAACCATCAGGTCTAAAACGACTCATCATAATTTCATTTATAAACTTTCCATGAGCTTTTAAATTCCCTATCTTTATTCCTTCTTCTATAAATCCAAATTTTTCATATAGAGCTTTCGCTTTCGGATTCGTTTCTAATACACCAAGTTCCACTCTTTCTAGCATTAACCAATTATCTGCCAAATCAAGCATTTTTGTAAGAAGTGCTTTACCAATACCTTTATTATGATATTCACTGTCTACGCCGATAAATAAATCACCTGAATGTGATCTTCTTCCTGGACTTTGTGTTAAGCCAACAAAACCTACTACTTCTCCATCATACTCTGCAACAAATTCAAATTGATTTGGTGCTAAGTTTCGAATTCTATTTTCCATAGCGTCTACACGCATGCTAGGTAAAAAAACCATACAAGGTAAAACATCCTCCTGTATACAAATGCGATGAATTGCTCTAGCATCTTGTATTTCTACTGCTCTAACTGTGATCCCCATCTTTCGCCCCTCCATATTCATAACAGTACATTGAATATTCTAGATCCCTTCATTAAATCCCTTTTATCCGTATTTCTTTATGTTATTTTTACACAATTATTTCGGTATAATGTTTATTTTATAAACAACTAACCTACTAAACCTCACTTAATTATTGCAAGTTAACTTTTCACCTTATTATATAACTCAAGCATATTTTCAATTGGAATACCATTTATTTTCATACCGGTTACATCACAATTTTCTATTTCAATATTTTTCAAATTACTATTACGTACTGTACTACCTTCCAAATCACAGTTATCGAATAAAATAGGTTCCTTCTCATCTCCAAGACTTGTACCTTTAAATTGAACTCCACCTAAAGTCACCAAATTAAATTTACTGCCAGAAAGATTTAAATCTGAATAAGAAGAACTTCTAAAATTTATATTTCTAAACTTTGATTGACTTACATTACAATTGCTTATATTAATATTCATTATATTGCTATTAACAAATAAACTTTTTTTAAAATTTACTTGATAATACTCTGTATTTGCTAAATTACAGTTTTCGTATTGATAATTTTTCAAATCTTCATTTTCAACTAATATATCTTCGGTTGAGGCTGAATTTATTCTTTTTGCGTAACAATACTCATCTTCCGATTTAAAAATTATTTCATAGCCCATTTTTTTATAAAAATGGTGATTATTAATTTGTCTACTAGATGTTTCGAGATCCCAAATCTTTATGTTCGGATATTCTTTTTCTATTAATTTAATAACATGTGATCCAATTCCTTTTCCTTGATACACAGGATCTACAAAAATACGATCAATTCGACCGTACGACTTACCAGAAATCGTAACTATTATTCCTCCGACTATTTCTTTATCCATTACAATTTTGAAAGAATCCAATTCTTCGATGGAATATTTCATCATTTCAACTGAAGAATATCCTGGTGGTTGGATGTTATAGTCAATAACATCATCTTGGCCGTATAACCATTGTTTTGCTTCTGCATCAAATGTTTTTTTCATTATTTCTGTTAATTTCTCAGCATCCAAAATTGTAGATTTTTCTATAGATATTATCGTCATTTTTGTTTTCCCCTCCATTGTTACAAACCGACAACTTTTTTAAATAACATAATTATCAATTCACTTTTGCTTTTAATGCTTTCCCCATTATTACATATGGAACATCATTTTTACTTGGAAGAAATGGCTCCAATACATCTATCCAATCCAACCTTTCATATAACGAACGTGCTTTTTCATTGTTGATTTGTGTTGTTAAAACACTCGTTCTATTTGAAATCCCTTCTAGTAATTCATTATGTAAGCTCGTTCCAAGACCTTCATTTTGATATTGTGGATGAACTGCTAACTCTACAAATTCAAAACAATCTTGTAACCACTCGTCTACTTGCTCTAGATTTAACACTGCTCTCATTAATTGATTATAGTACTGTCCCTCCATTGAGCGATAACCATAAGTAAAACCAACTACTTCATTTTCATCATTTATTGCTACTATACCTTTAAAATCTGTATATTCTATATGTCTTTTCATTCTTTCGATTATTTCATTGAAATTTGTTTTCTCAAATGCTTTACAATACAATTTTGCCATATTCTCAATTAGGATCTCATCTTTTTCAATACTTACGAATTTCACTTTACTTCCCCCCTATTAAAACATTTATAGCTTTAATAAATCACAAAATAAAGAAAATTAAATCAACAACTCTCTTTACTATTAAACTACAAATCAATCTATATTTTCCACTGTTACTTAGTAGTAATGAAAAAAAAGAGACCATGCAATATAAACATGTTCTCTTCTTTTATTCATTTTCAATTGTGTATAATTAAAAATTAGATATTACTTAAGGTTGCAACTATTACTTAACTCCTGTAAATCTTCTATAAATCGACTCGCATGATATCCATCACAAACCGAATGGTGTACTTGCAATGAAACTGGTAGCATAACCTTATTTTCTTCATTAAAATATTTCCCGCAAGTTATAATTGGTAATAGAAAATCAGCATCATTATTAATATTAAGATTAAATCCAGTAAAACTAGTCCAAGGTATGCTAGAGATTGGAAAAGCATTTGGTGGAATATTCTCTTTCGTGAAGAGACCATGAACATTAGCATAGCATCTCATATCTTCTTCATAATTTTTATAGAAAATGTGGAAATCACTTGAATAATCCGTCCATATACTTGAAAAAGACTTATCATCTTTATGGAAGATTGTATAACTTGGTGTCATTTCCTCCCAATAGCCTAAAACTCCTTCATCGTTAAAACATGTTCGAAATTCTTTATGATTATTTACTACTTTAGAAATTAAATAAATAAAAACGGGATAAAATTTTATTCCCTTTTGATGTAATTCCTCTAATAACATCGTGATATCAACATTCACAGTCATACTAAACGTACATTTCAACTTTAAATAATGTTCAAAATACTGCTCTCTATTCCAATTTTCTCTGTCAATTATATGAAATCTCATTTTAATAGCCTCCTAAAATTTTATTTTATTTTAGAAGGCTAACTTTCTTGTTTTCACCATACCTGTTCACTCCTTACAGTTTAAATCTATCTTCAAGTTTTATTTAATTATATAACATCTGCAAAAATCCATTCACATATTTCTTGGAATCCAACCACATACTATTAATAAATCAACTGATGTTTGGAGGATGCATACATGAATAACAAAAATGAAAATAAAAAAGAAAATGTTACTGAAAACGCTACACTTATTCAAAATAATAATACTGCAAACCTTAATATCGAAGAACAAGCAATGAACGGATTATATGGAATGCCAGAAACAGCTATTGAAGATGCTGATCATGCTGTAACTGATGATTTGACTTCAAAAGATTAATTACATGGAAAAAGCCAAGGGAAATATCCTTGGCTTTCTTAACTATGCATCCACTTTTTGTATCTCTTCACTCTTTCTCGAAAGTTTCCCTGGCCAAAAAGCAAACCTTCCTAAAACAACTGTGATTGCTGGTACAAGTAATGGTCTAACAATAAAGGTATCTAGTAATACACCAATTGCTGTTACAATACCAAATTGAACAAGAACTTGAATTGGAAGTGTACCTAACACCGCAAATGTTCCTGCTAAAATTAAACCTGCTGATGTAATGACACTACCTGTTTGTATAACGCCATTTTTTACAGCATCCAGGTGATTTTGCGTCTTTCTGTTTTTCCATATTTCAGAAACCATAAAGATATTATAATCTTCACCTAATGCTACTAAAAATACGAATGCGTATAACGGTATCGCCCCTTGTATCGCTGGAGCCCCCATACCGAAATGAAGTAATATCCATCCTGCTCCTAGTGCCGAGAAGAATGATAAAACAACAGTTACAATTAAATAAATCATCGCGACAATAGATCGTAAGTAAACAAGTAATAATAAAGCTATAATACTAATCATTACTGGAATAATAACTGCTTCATCACGTTCCGTAATTTGCTTTGTATCATATAATGACGCCGTTTCTCCACCAATCCACAATTGATCTTCAACATTACTAATCCCAGCACCCTTTAATACTTTTTCTACACTACTTTTCAATTTAGGGATTTGATCTAACGCTTCAATTGAGTATGGATTTTCCGCTAAAGAAACTTCATACATTTGTATTTGCTTATTTTCTTTTCCCTCTTTTGGCTCTTTCACTGTATTTACAAAAGAAAATTTCTCTAGTTCTTGTTTAATAGGAAGCTCTTTTCCTTTCGTATCAACAACAACTTTTACTGGTGCTAGTTCACCAGCTGAAAAATGATCACTAATTAACGTAAACCCTTCACGGGAAGGCATATCTTTTGGAAACGATTCTAATAGGTCATATGTGTATTGTATACGTGGTACGAATGAAGCCAATCCGCCTAATACAAACACAGTTAGCATAATTATTGTCCACGGTCTTCTTACTACAATATCTCCAAGTTTTTTACTAAAGGCGCCTTTTGATCTTTTAACTTTTACTACTTTCTTTTTCTTTTTTGCAAATTCTTCATTCATTGAAGTTGTTCTCGGTATAAACGGGAAGAATGCAGCTCTACCGAAAATTAATAAAAATGCAGGAAGAATTGTTAAAGCAGCGATTCCCATTATGAATACAGCAACACTAAATGGTACTGCAAATCGATGAAAGGCACCATAATGAGCAAGTAATAATGTTCCTAATCCAAGTACTACCGTTAATGCACTCATTATAATTGCCCCGCCAGATGCTTTAATCGCAAGTTGCAATGCTTTATATTTACTTTCTTCCTCTAGTAAGTACTCTCTATATCTCGAAATTAAAAATAGACAATAGTCCGTTCCAGCACCAAACAATAATACTGTCATGATTGAAATCGCTTGGGCATCTACTTTAATCCATCCATGATCAGCTAAAAAACCAAGTGTAGGACTAATAATACCGTATGCAAATCCCACAACAAGTATAGGTAAAATTGCTAAAATTGGTGAACGGTACAGTAAAATTAATAAAACCAATACTAGTAATACCGTAGCCACTAATAATTTCACATCTGCTTGACTAAATAAACTAACTGCATCCGTTTGAATACCTACAGGTCCAGACAATCGGACATGTAAACCAGAGTCACTTATTTTTTGTTTGAATGGATCTTCATCCACTTTACTATTTACTATCTTTCTTAAATCTTCAAGATTTCCTTTTAATATATCTGTACCAGCTGATTTATTAAAAAATACTGGTGTGACAAATGATGTACCATCTTTTGATGCACTTTTTGATAATACTTGTTCCGGTATTGTATCAAATGGTGGTAACGTTGATTGTTCCTTTAAAGGACTAGCCTTTAATTCTTTATAAACGTCTTGTATGAGTTTATAATCCTGTGACTGTAATCCACCATCTCTATGCCATACTACAAGCAACGGATTCCCTGCATTATTAGGGAATTCTTTTTTCATCATTGCTTCCGCTTGCTGCGACATAGCTGTTTCAGGTAAATTTTTCGGATTCGGTTCTTTCGTGCTATTTACTTGTGGCAACGTAAATGAAAGTACTAATGTAATAAGAATCCAAACCGATAAAGTTATCCATTGCGTATTCTTCCCTGCTACAAGCCTCCCTAGCATATGTAACGGGTGCTTTTTCATAAAAAACCCACCTTCCTTTTTTCCTCCACTATTAATTATATATACTGGACGGTTAATTAATCAAGAATGATTAAAAATTATGTTATAATTATTTTAAGAATACATGTCAGGAGCGAATAGATTTGGCACAAAAACAACGTCCTCTCGGAAGGCCTCGTCAAAATAAAAATACAAAATCTACAAAAGAAACCATTTTGGAAGTTGCAACTCGGTTATTTCTTACCCAAAATTATCAAGTTGTTTCCATGGATGAAGTCGCAAAAGTTTGTGGTGTTACGAAAGCAACCGTCTACTATTACTACTCAACAAAAGCGGATTTATTTACCGCTACTATGATCCAAATGATGGTGCGTATACGAGAGAATATGTCTCAAATTCTCTCTGCAAATAAGACTTTAAAAGAAAGGTTATTAGACTTCGCTAAAGTTTACTTACACGCAACGATGGATATTGATATGAAAAATTTTATGAAAGATGCAAAACTGTCGTTATCTGAAGAGCAATTGAAAGAATTAAAAGAGGCTGAAGATAATATGTATGAAGTGCTAGAAAAAGCACTCGATAATGCGATGCAAATCGGAGAAATCCCGAAAGGAAACGCTAAATTTGCTGCTCATGCATTCGTATCTTTATTATCAATTGGGAATTTTAAAGATGAAAATCACAATCCTATTCTTGCAAATATAGATGAATTAGCACAAGAAATCGTTTCTTTTTATTGGAACGGGTTAGATCATTCATATTAAATAGATTACCTTTAATAAAAGAGCATGTTTAATTTTTTTTCAAACATGCTCTTTTATAATTTAAGTGTTTTATTTATATATCAACAATTAGATTACACTGTGGCGCCCATTAATAAAAAATTATTGTCTTCAACTTTTAGCTTACCAGATGATACGCCAACTCTCTCCATCTCTACTTGTATATCTTCAAATTGTCCAGGGAAACCAGTATCTATTAAAACTGCCATTTTATCATCCCATAAAAGAATTGGATGAATAATAAATTCTTGAAATTCAAGTTGTAACATTTCTACCCCTTTAGCTATCTCCATATAGCCAGTCTCTTTTATGATGAAGTTTGAAAATATGCACAAGTACACCGATAATATAAAGCCACACTATCTTTTAATATGTTTTGTCATTCCAATTGAAAATGCCTCAAATCCTATAGATTCATAGTAAGATTGCAAATTTTCTGCGCACATAAGTTGGGGAATAACCTTGTTGTGTTCACAATGCTGGATTAATCGTTTCATTATTTCTTTCCCGATGCCACTTGACTGATACTTTGGCAATACGCCTACTCCACAAATTATGCCTGTAATTACTCCATCTGATAAAACACGCCCCATCCCTACTAACTTCTTATCATCAAAAGCATAAATTGCATACCCACTTTGTTTACACATTTGCTCCAATTCATTAACCGTTAATTTAAGAGAATTCCATCCTAAAGATTCGTATAAGGCTAATAATCCATTGAAATCTGTTGGATGTTCCATTTTGTAATTTATACTATTATTCATATGAATACTCCTTATTCTCTCGTTTGTGTGTATTTCATAAAATTACCCTTAATATGAAATTAACTTAAACAAACTTCCATAAGAACAATATAATTCCTTCTCAACATAAAATAAAAAGAAGTTAACCTCATCTTAGTTAACTTCTTTTATAAAAACTATCATTATATTATCAACCAAAAATCATACAGCTACAGACGATAAGAACAAACAAAACTAATAAACCATTTGAGAAATAACCCATAGAATACTACCCCTTTATTTAATTATGTAAAAGATTTTATCATAAAATTTTTTACAACATAATAACTGAAAAAGACATTGCATGCATCAGTTATTTGTATTTAGTAATATTTTATTTCCGTTCATATTCTTCTCCCCTAAAAGCACCTCTTTTACCCTTCTATTTCAGTTCGTATAGTACCAAAAACATTATTATAGTAAATATTAATTTACTATAATAAATTAAATGATTTGATTAACCATTAAAATAGTAATAAAATATTTACTAAATACATAAAGGAAGCGAAAACTATGACCCAAAACGAATTATTAAACGAATACATGAATTTGTTATTAAATATGTCAGGTACTTTCAAATTATTATCAGAGAAATCCTCTGAATTTACACATTTAGAGCAACACGTAGTTGAGTATATCGCACAACAAAAGGTTCCTGTAAATTTAAAAATGATTGCTAGTTATTTAAACATACCTAAACAACAATTAAGTGTAACAGTTCGTAATTTAGAACTAAACGGATATATTATAAAAAAACAAGATACGGTAGACAAAAGAGCTGTACTCATTTCTCTGACAGAAAAAGCTGAAAAGGTACATTATGAGAGATGGAAACAAATATATAATACTTTCACTCATAATCTTGAAAAACTAAGTGAAGACGATCAACGTGATTTAACTTACGGATTGTATAAAACAAATAAAATGCTCTCAAAAATGTTAAGTAACGATTAAGAATAAAAGTAACTTTTATTAAACGGAGGAAGTTTCATGGTCAAAGAAATAGATATACATTCAGTACAAGGTACAATGCTTATTCCGCTATGGGGACGTGCGTTTGGCAGTGAGAAAAATAAAGATATTTTAGATGATACTGAGGCTATTCGTATTATTAAAGAATGTGATTTTAACTTCTCCTCAATTGCAAATACATTTGGTGAATACGGATGCATCACATACATTACTCGCGCACGAAAAATTGATGATACTATAAAAAAATTTATTATAAAACATCCAAATGCTACTATTGTAAATATCGGTTCCGGACTAGATACTACTTTTTCTAGAATTGATAACGGTACGATACATTGGTATAACCTTGATTTGCCTGATGCAATCTCTTTTCGCAAAACTTTAATTGAAGATACACCGAGGAATACTAGTATAGCTAAATCATTTTTTGATATCTCTTGGTTTGACGATATAAAATATAATCCAAACGACGGTATTCTATTTATTTCAGCAGGTGTATTCTATTACTTTAAAGAAGAAGATTTAAAAAAGATCGTAGTCGCCATGTCAAAACGTTTCCCTGGAGGCGAGTTATACTTTGATGCTGAATCAAAATTTGCACTGAATCTTTCAAATGCTACAGTAAAAAAATCTGGTAATAATGGCGCTCTAATGTATTTTTATATAAATAATCCAAAGACACTAGAAAAATGGTCTTCAAACATAAAAGTATTAAGCTGCTCCCCTTTCTTTAAAAATATATCTATAAATAAAGATTGGGATGGAAGTACGCGTATTATGATATGTATTGTAAACTTAATAAAGATGTTGAAGTTTGTTCATTTACAGTTCAAAAAATAATAAATAAAGAAGATCTCAATACATTTATATTTAGGTCATAGTTGTTAAACTTAATAAAATCAAAGACAGGAACATATTTGATATGTACAATATGTTCCTGTCTTTTTACTATGGGCTACCGGTACATAGTCATCTAGCTAAGATTTTGAAGTACTTCAAAATCAAAAATTTCATCTCATCACAGTTTCCTATGAGAATTCAGTGGACAGCTTATTTACATAATTCTCGTTGCCGGAAGTCAATGTTTCTGCGAATTTATAAAGTTCTAGCGCTATTTTCAATCAATTTCTCCAATTCTTTTAAATACGTTTCCATTCTCTGTTTTAGAATATCCTTATTTCCCATTTGCTGTTCAACCTTATAACTTAAATCCTCTTGTTTTAACAGCAAATAATGTTCATGAATTTCTAATAAGATCCACAACAAATATTCATCCATTAGTCTTTTATATAGAGAGTGGTCATCACCTACATATGCTTTAATAAAGCCCTCTGCTATGCTGTTTAATACGTCTACACTGCTTTCATAACCCCTATCTATGTATCTTGGAGCGTTGGAATAAGAAGGAAGAAGAAGTTTATAACAAAAGTAAAAATAACCAGCATACTTTATATCAAAATCTAATCTAGGATATGGATCAATAACGGAAACATTATCCTGGTGAAATACTATATTCTCAGGGGTAACATCTTGATTAACCAAAGATATCTTTTGTATCCTTTTTCTTCGGATAGAAATGATATTCTGTATTTTTAATTCAACCTTTTTTCGATTGAATGTTAACTCTGAGTTACTTAGCTTTTCTAATGCTTTAAGATAATAGTCATTGTCTTGCTCCCATTTTTCTTGAATATCTAATGCTTCCTTACCCTCTATAGTATTTTCGTTCCATACTAAATTTCCATACCCCTTCAGCATAGTATCCCTATCGTGCATCCCTTTGTAAAATTCGCCTAACAACTGCCCTAAGTATAATGATTTATTATAGCCTAAGCTATGTAACGGTAAACTACTTCCCATAAAGCTTTCTACATTAAATACTATTTCTTCATCAATAAAATAATTAAATTCGGTGGGGCATATTCTCCAAATACATTTGTTGGCTTGATTATAATATGTTTTAGATGATTCATATTCTGTAAGAAGGTGTTGTCTAGTGTAAGTTTGAAGCTGGTTATATGCTTTCTCTTTTTTAATCCTTATGACAAAATCTTGATTTGAAAATGTTTTTATTCTATAAACTTCATGCCATGCACCTTCTCCAATATGTATGAATTCTTTCAAATCATTTATCATTAATTGTTTTAAAATGTAATCAACTTCTTTGTTAGTTAACTTTTGCATACGGTATTTTCACCCCCCAGATAATTTTCCAAATAATTCAATTTTATCATAACTTCAATTTCTTCGTATGTATATAATCTAATCATTAATACTTTTCCCTTTTGAATTTTCCAGCCTATTATCCCTTTAATATTCTGATTGAAAAATTACTAAAACAACAAAAAAACAAATGTCACATCAATATGAAAATAATTAAAACTGGACATGAAAAACACACCTCAATAAATCTGAGGTGCATTTAGCTGTTCCATCCATATATAAACATTTACAAATAAAAGCTACGCTACATTAACAGTTTTATTCTTCATAACAAACTTTCCAAATAAAAAACGCACAAGCGGCCCCATAATAATTAATTGCAATGGATACGCCATAATGAAATTTTTAATGAAAATCGAAAAATAAATGGAAACGAATGATTCACCATGTAATCCATTATGCAAATACATCATAGCCATTCCGTAAAAAGACATAAAGAAAACCATTCCGATTACCATAGCTGTCGCCATTGCAATAATAACATTTACTTTTTTCGATTTATCAAACGGTAATGCAAATACAATTTTTTTCGCACAAGGTCCAACGATACATATTTCAATTAATAATGCAATAATGAATCCAATTACTAGTTCTAATGCGATCTCCTTAATATGAATTGGTCCTCCTGCTCCATTCAGTAATACATTATAAAACGTCATTACAATAACCATCCCGAGGCACATCATCATACCGAATTGGAGGCTTTCCTTTCTTGTTGTTGGCAATTTCTATCATCCTTTCTGTTTAAGTCTTTGTCATTATATCGATTGTGTAAACCTCTTCGTAAGTGAACATTTTGTGAACAAATTTAAAGCGTTATCATATATTCTCTTTTTTACTTTTAGAGGTTTAATATATAACAATGTTGAATTATTAAATTTAACTTTGCAATACATGATAATTACTACTAGGAGGATACCCATGAATGCACAAGAATTTTACGCATATCATATCGTGACAAATAAAAAAATGAATATCGGACAAATCATTCATTTCGATAAAAATCAAACTAATACTCTATTTCATTTCTTTTTTGAAAGAAAACATTTAAATTCTAGCGGTGAAGATTCTATGCAAATTTTAAAAGAACACTATACAAATGAAGAATTACATATAAAAAATGAAAATGCTAAAATAGTTATGAATTATATGGATCAAACAATTAGAGCGGTTAGAGAAACGATTGTAGAAATGGTAAGACTACAAGAATTCCCTGAATACCCTTCAAGATTATCTTGTTTATATGCTGCAAGGAGCTATGAAAATGCTTTAAAATGGAAAGCATTATTTGATTCTTACAATCGAGAAGTTTTGCAGATTGTTAAACTACGAGTGATCGGTAATTCTTTTGAAGGTGACGGAGCTCTTTTACCGAAAGAAGAT
Organism: Bacillus sp. 5w2; assembly: GCF_054353775.1. Taxonomy (NCBI): domain Bacteria; kingdom Bacillati; phylum Bacillota; class Bacilli; order Caryophanales; family Bacillaceae; genus Bacillus; species Bacillus sp. 5w2. The sequence continues at coordinate 154,142 of NZ_JBTIWT010000001.1, forward strand.
GGTATTCCTTTTTCTCAAAAAATTGAACAAGCTAGAGAATATTGGAAAGGAAATGTGAATAACGAACTCTCTGAGTTACTCATTAATGGCGAAATTGAAGTGGTGGAAATTATTGATGACTTTTCCTCAATTCATGTTTAATTTCTAACTAAATCATATAGGATGGAGATTACAATGATGAAAAAAGTGTACTTCAATCATGATGGTGGTGTAGATGATTTAATTTCACTATTTTTATTACTTCAGATGGATAATGTTAAACTTACCGGTGTTTCAGTTATCCCTGCAGATTGCTATTTGGAACCAGCAATGTCTGCAAGTCGCAAAATTATTGATCGCTTCAGCAAAGGAAATATTGAAGTATCCGCATCCAACTCCCGTGCAAAAAATCCATTTCCAAAAGACTGGCGGATGCATGCATTTTATGTAGATGCTTTACCAATTTTAAATGAGTCTGGAAAAGTTGTAACACCCGTAGCAGCAAAACCTGCCCATCATCATTTAATTGAAACCCTACTACAAACTGAAGCGAAAACAACTTTATTATTTACAGGTCCTCTTACCGATTTAGCGCGTGCACTATATGAAGCACCTGTAATCGAAAAAAGAATTGAGCGTCTTATTTGGATGGGAGGGACATTTCGTACTGCCGGCAATGTACATGAGCCAGAACATGATGGAACAGGTGAGTGGAATTCGTTCTGGGATCCTGAAGCAGTAGCTCGTGTATGGGAATCAAAAATTGAAATCGACTTAGTGACACTAGAAAGTACTAACCAAGTTCCATTAACTATAGACATACGTGAACGTTGGGCAAAAGAGCGAAAATATATTGGTATTGATTTCCTTGGTCAATGCTATGCGATGGTTCCTCCCCTCGTTCATTTCTCAACGAACTCTACTTACTATTTATGGGATGTATTAACTGCTGCACTTGTCGGAAAAACTAGCCTTGCAAAATCTCAAACGATTAATAGTATCGTTCATACATATGGACCAAGCCAAGGACGTACAGAGGAAACTGCTGATGGACGGCCGGTAAATGTAGTATATGATGTAAACCACAATGAGTTTTTCGACTATATAACTGGGTTAGCAAAGAAAGTCTCTAATTAAAAACTTATCTATATGGAAAACCCAAAAATGATGTAGCTTCAGATGGTACAGTAAAAATAATTAGAAATTGGTTGGAACTTAATATTAAAAAGAGTATTGAAAGTTAATTCAATACTCTTTTTGTGCAGTTTAATGTTATCTGATTAAAGTTGCGTTTTATAGATTCACCATTTCATAACCATTTACAAAAAACGTTATTGTTTCTAGTTCATCTTCATTTAATTCTCTATCTACGTCTCGTTTATACGCTGCCTTTATGTTCTCTTCATCGCCTTTATGAGCTTCTGTATATGTTCCTACTGTTTTCAGCAAATGCATTTCTTGTAAAAACTCATCCCGATTTATAGCTGTCCCATGAGAAAGAATATATGTCTCAGCATCAAATTTCTCTAATTCATCTATTAATTTAGACGTTCGTTTCGTCGTATAGTTCCACTTCGAAGAAAAAATATCTGCATATATACAGTCTCCTAAAAACAATATCTTCTCTTCTTTTATATACATAACAACAGAGTCATGTGCATGATCTCCGCCTATATGTTTTAACACGCATGTCACTTCACCAAGATCTAATTCAAGTTGATCCTGGAACGTTAAGGTCGGAGGAATAATTTTAATATTTCTTTGTTCTTCACTGAACTCTTTTTTGATACAATCTGCACAAAATTCTATTTCAGTACCCTCTTTTACGCGTGCGTCCAATGCTTCATCTGTCCATTCATAAGATACTAGTTTCTGCATCTCTTTTTTCGTTTCAGTATGCGCAATAGTTAATGCATTTTGTAGTACAGGCAATCCAAAAATATGATCCCAATGCCAATGTGTTAGTGCTACGAGATCAGGATTTGATACGTTTTGTTCTTTTAGCATTTCTAAAAATAATTGTGCATGTGCTTCTGAATTCCCCGCATCAATCATTAAAGTTTTTTCTTGTCCAACGACCATTCCTAATATAGGTCTATCTGTTTCAGAAACAGGTGTCATATACCAAAATGAGTTTCCTATTTTTTTAATTTGTTGCATAATTAGTTCCTCCATTTACTACTATTCTCTGCAATTTATACTACTTATGAATTTCTTCCATCTAACATACTAACTATTTCCCTTTATTCATATACTGTTCTTGTACATGCTGCATTAAATCTCTCATCTTCTTTTCAGCAGGATGCTCTTGGTTCTCTGGTACCTCTCTACCATTTGCCGAAAATTCTTTAGAACATGCTGTACGAGTTACTTCTAAGTTTGCAAGTGGAAATTCCCACGAATTTTCGGTTCTACTTCCAGTTGAAGCAAGGCGTATACAGCTAGAATCAAGCTTCGTACGCCCCCCTTCTTTATTTACTGTATAATATAAATCGTTCACTGTACCATATTTCATATCTTTTGTAGATGTAACAGCAGTACCGTCAGCTGCGAAAGTGACAACACTAAACTCTTCTTCTTTTGGTAACAATTCAGCACCAGGTACGTTATATAAAACAATTAAATCCCCTTCATATTCTTCAGGAATTACGTAAATTGTATCTGTAGTTTCTTTACCAAAACTGATACATCCACTTAAAAATAACGTTAATATGATTCCGAAACAAAATGTACTTTTCTTTACAACATAGTACATTCTCCTATCCATCTAAATATGCATTCCAATCATAGTCTTTAATTTTATAGAATCTACCTTCATCATTTCTTTCATATGCACATAAAGGTGGTTCCTCAAGAAAGTTTAAAATAGAATCATCTATATTCAAAATGACTCCAATTGAAATAATTTGAAAGTTTTTAGGATTATTGACATAGTCATCACTTTCATAGCCACTTAAAATTGACCAACCTGGATCGCCCTCTGCTGTTGGATTATCTCTAAGCATAAAGTTAAATTCTCTTTTTTCAAGTACATCATCACTAACAATTACCTTCGTATCAAAATAAAAATCCCAATCACTTGAAGCTGGATCATCATATTCCGTATCACATATATTTTCGATTCCAAATGAAATTTTATCACCTATTTTTAAATCTAAACGATACGGATCATTGTCCAGTTCCCCTACAAACTTCTTCTCATTTCTTTCAGTGATTACTACCCACATTCTTTCGCCATGAAACCCATCTTCTTCCTCATTTTTAGATACAAAAATTAGCTTCACCAAATCTCCAACCTTTAATTTCTCCAACACTTCTGAGCTAGGTAGATAGAAAGTATATGGTGCTCCTTTATTTAATTCATAAACATTATCTAAGTACCAAGACATCTTTTTCTCTCCTTAAAAGCTTTTTACACTCATATTTTTAAAATAACACTATTTTTTCTTCCGGCAAACTACTACCATAGAATAGCAGTCTTCCCCTAACTCATTTCCTTCCCAATCATTATATATATGTAATAATTCAAAACCATTCGCTACTAATAATCTTTCTAACTCCTGCGGATACGTATAGCGAAGATCAATTGTTGTTTTCATTTCCTCTACTATCACATCATCCTCATAAAACCTTCTTGCTGTTATATAGTGCTGTATTTGCTGAATTGAATCGTATGTCATTTCAGTATATAAATCACATTTTCTTCCCTTTTCATCACTAATAGTTGTCCAGTATTCTTCTGTAAATGGTTGTATTAATTCTTCTTTAGAAGGAAAACGTGTATCAAATATAAATATACCATTGTCAGCTAACACATGATGTATAGATGTTAATAACTTATTTTGATCTGTATTCGTAAGAAAATGCTGAAATCCATGGCCAACCATAAATGCTAACGGAATCATTTCATCAATGCTTAATTGTAAACAGTCTTGTTGTAACCATTTAACCTTATTACAATTCTTAGCTTTTTTCTTTGCTTCAGCAAGCATCCCTTCATGTATATCTACACCAATCATTTGATACCCGTTTTCTATAAAGGGAATTGTAACTCTTCCTGTTCCACAAGCAATATCTAGAATCCATTCATTTTGTATATTTAGTCTTTGTGCCCATGATAGTAAAAACGGAAAATCTGACAAACTTTTATTTTCTACATCATATCGTTTTGGATTTTCATATTCAGATAGACTCCATTTTGTTTGCAAACTTATTCCCCATTTCATATTTCCACTTAATTTTATATATAAATTATAACGAATTATTAGTTTTTTCTCTATAATCAAACACAATTACTTGGACTAATCTAACTTTCCTTTTCGTAAGCTAAAAATAAGTGGAAGAATCGGAGTGTGATACTATGGAACGATTATGGATTCCAATGATTGTTACGTTTTTTTCATTCGGTGGATTACTATTAGGCGGTGCTGTTGGCATTGCTACTCGCCAGCTAATTGAAGAAAAAATGCATCGTTTATACGCCTTATGTGGCGGAATTTTGCTCGGTCTATTATCCCTTGAAATTATTCCTGAAACCTTTACAAGCTATGAAATAATTGGGCCTATACTTGGTATAGCTATTGGTATTTTAGTTATGAGCTTATTAGATAACTATTGTCATCATCCAACGATACATAAAAAAGATCAACAAGCATGGCAAACTTTCCTTTTTCTTTCTTTTGCTATATTTATTCATAATTTGCCGAGTGGCTTTGCTTTAGGTACAGCTTTTATTAATCATGCTGACTCTGCCATTCCTTTTTTAATAGCAATTGTAGTTCATCATATTCCAGAAGGATTAGCTTTAATTATCCCCTTTCTCTTTACAAAGCATAAATATATTTCATTTTTATTAACAACTCTATTACTTTCTCTTATTCTCGGTACTGGTACTGTTTTTGGTATTTTGATGGAAGGAAAAGCCCTACATTTACAAGGGCTGATTATGGGGAGTGCTATCGGTTCACTTGGCTATGTAACAATTCATGAAATGCTTTGGAAAGCTAAGAAACAGCTCTCTTCCCTTTCATTTTTAACATGGGCAACTAGTGGATTTTTACTAATAACAGTATTTACACTATTTACTGGTCATCATTAAAACTAATATATTTTATCATTTGTATATTTTTCCTTTTTCTTCAAAACATAATAGTATCTACCTACTTATAAGGAGGAAAAATTATGTTTGGAAAAACAGCCGGTGAAGCACTAGTTGACCTATTAATTGACTGGGGAGTAGAACACATATACGGAATGCCTGGAGATTCCATCAATTCTATTATTGAAGCTTTAAGAAAAAAACAAGATAAAATCAAATTCATTCAAGTTCGCCATGAAGAAGCTGGTGCATTAGCAGCAGCTGCCTATGCTAAGTTAACTGGAAAACTCGGCGTTTGTATGGCAATCGCAGGGCCCGGTGCTATTCATTTATTAAATGGTTTATATGATGCCAAACTCGATAAAGCCCCTGTTCTAGCAATTTCAGGCCAAGTAGAAACAGATTTACTCGGTACGGATTTTTTCCAAGAAGTAAACTTAGAAAGATTGTTCGATGATGTCGCGGTTTATAACCAGCGCATTATGTCAGCAGAACAGCTACCTGCTGTCGTAAATCAAGCGATTCGAATGGCTTATACGAAAAAAGGCGTATCTGTTCTTACAATTCCAGATGATGTTCCGAAATTCGAAGTAAAAAGTGGTGCTCGTGTTACAAATACTTCTTTTACATTACCTGAGTTATTTCCGCAAGAGGAAGATTTACATGCTGCCAAACTCGCAATAAATGAAGCGAAAAAGCCTGTTATTTTAGCTGGAAAAGGTGCGAAACATGCGAGAGAATCCTTACTTTCATTTGCAGAACATATTGGTGCTCCAATCGTACTTACATTACCAGCTAAAGGAATTATCCCTGATGAACATCCACTTTGTATTGGTGGATTAGGATTAATTGGAACGAAACCTTCTTATGATGCAATGAAACATGCGGATACTTTAATTATGGTTGGTACTTCTTATCCGTTCACTGGTTTCTTACCTGAAAAAGCAAAAACAATCCATATCGATACAGATCCTGCCCAAATCGGAAAACGTTATGCCACAGATATCGGCTTAGCCGGTGATGCTGATAAAACATTAAAATGGTTAATTGAAAATGTAGAAAAACACGAGGACCATTCCTTCTTAGAGCATCATCAAGAAATGATGAAAAAGTGGGAGGAAAAATTACACGATCAAGAAGACGATACTTCTACTCCAATTAAGCCACAACGTGTTATGCATGCACTGCAACAAGTAGCTCATGATGATGCAATATTATCAGTCGATGTCGGAAATGTAACAGTATGGACAGCAAGGCACTTCCGTATGACAAACCAGCAATTTATTATTTCTAGTTGGCTCGCAACTCTTGGCTGCGGTTTACCTGGAGCACTTGCTGGAAAAATTGCTTTCCCGGATAAACAAGTGTTTGCAGTTTGTGGTGACGGTGGTTTTGGAATGACAATGAACGACTTCGTAACAGCTGTTAAATATAAACTATCAATCGTTGTTGTCGTTTTAAATAATAATAAAATCGCCATGATTAAATTTGAACAAGAAGTTATGGGTAATATCGAATTTGGTACAGACTTAACAAACCCTGATTTCGCAAAATACGCAGAGGCGTGCGGAGGTATTGGATACCGCGTTGAAAATTTAGATGAACTACTTCCTGCTTTCGAAAGTGCGGTAAAACAAAATAAACCATGTATTATCGATGTAGTTGTAGATGCAAATGAAGCACCAATGCCAGCAAAAATCACATTTGGTCAAGCAGCTGGTTATACGAAACATATGATAAAAGAATTATTTGAAGAAGGTAAGATTGATTTACCACCACTATAAACAAAAAAAGATAGCTGAAAACAATTTGTCTTCAGCTATCTTACTTTATTTTTGTATCTCTTTATAGAATGAAAAATCATTCAAAGTATGTTGTAATTGTTTCTCTTCCTTCATTTCTTTATCTTTGCTCCTAGGCATTCTTACATTTCCTAGTTTAATCGCATCTTGCATACTATTACTAACTAGATTTCCCGCTAAAATTGTCATGCTATAAAAAGTAATTGGTATAAGTACAATCCATGTATGTGTAGTTAAATGGCGGAAGTTTTGACCAATTAGGCCAGTCCATTCCTTTGTTACACTATCTGCATCTAATCCAAATAATATTGTTCCTCCAAAAAACAACTTAAGTAATCCAAGATGCAAAAGAAGTAATAGTACACTTACAAATTGTTGAGCTACTAATAAAAGAAATGATGGTAACATATGCGGCCATATATGGCGCTTCAACCTATGCCACTTACTTCCGCCGAGCACAGTAGCTGCCAACATAAATTCTTCTTTCTTAATACGCTTTACTTCTTGCGCTACATACAACATAACCGTCGGTACAGCAAGACATACAAGAACTATAATTTGAAATGCCACACGCAAATATAACGGCACAACTTCTGCTCCACTACCAAACGTTAAAACTTCATTTAACATAAAATAAGAAATCATAACCATCGGTACAATACTAAAAGGATCAAAAAAGGATGAAATAACTGGAAAAGAACGTTTACCATACATACCAAGAAGTAAACCAATTCCCCCTCCAACTATAACTCGTAAAATCGCTATAATTATACTCGCTCCAACTGTCCATTTCGCTCCTTCTATTATTAACTGGAAAAGGTCGCGTCCTTTCTCATCACTTCCGAACCAAAATTTACTCGACGGTGAAAACGGAGCAGCCTCTAGTTCTCCTTTTTCGTTATACATCATCGTTAGTTCGCGAATATTCCCGTCGAAAAACAACGTATTCCCAATACTAACAACCATAAGTACACTTAAAAAAGTAACACCGATCCAAAATCTTACATCTCTTTTTGCAATTCCCCACATATCACGCACGCTCCTTTATAACATTTTTTAAAAGCGTATGTAATATACGAAATAGTATAAAAAGCGGTACGTATAATATAATTAAACTCACCGTAAATATTTCTAATTTCGAATTTTCTTTTACAAAAACAAACATTCCATATGTATTGAAAATCCATTCGATAATATATAAATTTGAAAGCATAAATAAAATATTTGTTTTCGCATAATAAATTGTCGTCAATAAAACATTTCTTGAAATATGATGTGTCAAAATATGCCGTAAGCTTAGTCCTTTACTCTTGGCAAATAAACTATAATCTTTCTCTAATTCTTCTTTAAACCGTAACAACAAAAGTTTAATAAACAATAATGTAGTTGGTATTGTAAGACATATAATTGGTAACAAACGTATCCTTTCTTCCCCTAATCCAGCCAGTTTGACTGGCATAAATCCTGTTTTTTGAAACATAATTACGACAAGAAGCTGTGATAATAAAATAAGTAATATATCCGGTATACTCTCAAGCGTAAGAAAAATCCCGTTCCACATTTTCTGTTTCATATGAGAACGCTGCAATACCCAAACGACAAGTATATACGCTATAAACAAAGAAAGTAAAAATGCTGATAGAAATACAATCATTGTTTCAAAATAATGAATCCATATTTGCGGAAATAGTTTTCTTGAGTCTCGAAATCCATATGTAATTTCACCCGGTTGCAGTAACTTTTCTCCAAGTAATACAATCGTGTTCCAAAAACCAATTGAATCTATTTGCAATCCCTTAAATAAACGTGGCAGCGCACCTAGACAGATTATACATAGAATTGCAGCTACTAGTTGTAAACAAGTAACCCCACACCATTTAGCAATTCGCATCAACATAACGATTTCCCCTTACCATACGATAGAATATTCAGAAACCAAAAACCACATATATTACATCTCTTCAGCTATACCTTGCACGCGTTTCTTCCCACTAGGTAAAATGGCTTGATATAAACACGTAACAAAAAATAATAAACCAAATAAAATAATAAACAACGTATCTGCACTAATCCATTTCGGGAACAACATCGCTATCGCACCGAGAGATAACAGCTGGAATCCTGTCGTTAATGGACTAAGTAAACTTTGAACACGTCCCATGAATGATTCTTCTACAATTTCATACATCCAGCCCATAATTGCAACATTAATAAACGGTAAAAAGAAAGTCGCAAAAGCGATACATACATAAAAAGACCATACGTGGTTTACAAAGTAACACATACCGAAAAAGACCCCTGAGCCTGCCATACCAAAGACAATAATAGGCTTGGGTGCATATTTCTTACCTATACTTGTTGCTACTATACTTCCAATTAGTAATGAAATCCCTCCAACTACACCACCCACCATCGCTAGACTTTCATACGTTGCTGGTGCTAATTTGTATTTTAATATGTAAGTAGTAGATACACTTAAAATACCATTTAATAAACCAAATACGATAAATCCTAAAAGTAATTTTTTTAAAGTTTCATTTTGGTATATATACTTGATCCCTCCTTGAAACTCTGTTATTAACATCTTCAAATTAACTTCCTTCCATTTTATTCTACCATTTGGCAAACGCACTTTTTCTGGAATGGAGATCGTTTGAATCAAAACACCACTCATAATAAAAGTGAGCGTATTTACTAAAATACTCCCGTATATTCCAAAAGTCCAGTACACCATCGTTGCAATTCCTACACCAAACAAAGCATACAAACTATTTACCATTTGATTCACACCTGCTGCTGCACCGTATTGGTCGGATTCAACTACTCCCTGTATCATCGACTGTTCTGATGGGGAGAAAAATTGTATACATGCATTTTCCAAAAATAAAAATATAAAGACGAGTATAATCATCCCGTAATAAAGCGAAATTAGGATGCCGATATTACATAGCGAACAACATATGTTACTTACCGTACAAATACGTTGTCTATCAAAACGATCCACTACTGTCCCTACTAATAGAAAAAAGATTAATGCAGGTAATGCCATCATAATTTGTGTCATCGTTGCGTAAACTGGTTGTTTTCCGTATTGATCTAACAAGTAAAACATTAAAGAAATTCCAGCAATCATAGAACCAAGTCGCTCTAAAATATTTGCTAGAAAAAAACGCGCATACACTTTGTTGCGAAATAACTGTAGCATTTCTTTCATACTTCATACCCTTTCTATCGACAAGATTTTATTGTTTCAGTCATTTATTGGAAGTTATATTATCTTTTTCGACCATTATTCAATCTTTTCCTTCTGTATAGAGAACATTCAAAAAAAGACTCTTGTTTTTATACAAGAGTCTTTTTTATTTAACTTCGCTTCATATAATGATATATCTCGCTAACTTTTTTAATTCTCTATAGTTCGGATACACTTTATTTATTTTACGAATGTATCGGACATCCACTCATAAAATTTTTCTTTCTCTTCAAATTGTGGATAATGGGCTGATTTCTCAAAAGTAATAAATCCTTTTTGATCTGCTTCAATCGTATCAAAATATGTTTTTGCTGCATGAAATGAAGTGTTATAGTCATATTTCCCCATGAGAAAATAAAACGGTAGCTTCAGCTTAGTTACTTTAGTAGGCAATGGATTTTTCAAATCTTTTTCCAATAATACAGTTTGAGAATGTGATAATCCAACGTTATAACGAATTACGTCTAACAAGTTATATTCATTACTGAATAACATCCCGATATTATCACCATCTGGATTTTCAATGAGCCTTGATGTTCCACCGTATTTCGCAACATAATTTCGCGGAGTGTATGTATCGCCATTTTTAATTTTTTCAGTCAACCCTTTTAAATATGCAACTTCATCTTCATTCCCTGCATTTTTTGCTTGGTCAATTACAAAATGTAAACTATCCATTTCACTTTCTACTGTATCACTCATCTGCCCTATGCCAACATATGCTTCGTATTTTTCAGGGGCTTTATTGGCAGCTTGCATTCCGATATATGTACCGTAAGAATGACCAATTAATATTACCTTTTCTTTGCCGAGACGTTTTGAAACATAATCTGTCATTGCTAATAAATCCTCTACTAGTAGGTCTGATGAAAGGTTCGAATAATCTTCAAAGAAATGATACGATTTCCCACTTGCTCTTTGATCGTAATTAACAACTGTGAATTTCTCCTCCAATACGACTTGGTATTTTTGAGCATATGGTATTTCTGAAGTACCTGGTCCACCATGTACAAAAATAATGACCGGATTGTTCTTATCTTGGCCGCGTATCATTATTTCATGACTACTTCCATTAACCTCTACCTGTTCTAACGTACTTATACTGTTTTTCCCTTTTATTTGCGAGGTCCATGTAGGAAATACTAGTGCTACAATTAATAATAGTGTAGTGATGGCTCCAATAAATTTTATTAATTTTTTCACCTTCTTCATAAGTCGTTTCCTTTCTTTTAAATTTATAAAAATATCAATTTAGTTCTGTAAAACTACCTGAAAATAATATGAATATATAACAATTGCTCTCTCTAATTTCATCTTAACCTTTTGTACATTCTTAATATCCCATACACTTCTTAACTTTCCACTACATAACCCCTTAATATTCCCTTAATTTTCAATACATTAATAATAGGAAGGTTTTGTCACAATGTATTACAAATAAAAAGAGTCCTTGTTTTCTAAACAAGGACTCTTCTCTTAAACTATTTCGCTACTTCTTCTTTCGGCATTACCATACCTTTATAAAGTTGGACTGTTATCCAGTAATAGATGAAATAAATGACTAAGAAAATCCCAATCGGCACCCACACTTTTACAAACGGGTCAACTAATATAAAGCTGAATAAGTTTAGCCCTACTAACACGTGGGAAATTCCAATAATCGCTGGGAAGATAAATAAATATGAAATTTCTTTATATATACTTTTGGTTAACATACTACGTCTCACACCGATTTTTCGTAACATTTCATAACGGCGTACATCACGAGAAGCACCCGTTAATATTTTGAACATAAGCGAACTTGCCATCATTGCTAAAAAGGCAATTCCGAGGAAGAATCCCATAAACATTGTTCCACTCATGAAACTGTTCATAAACTGATAAATTGTCATTTTCGTAAATAAGTCTACTTTTGTACCTGTTGTTTTTTCAATTAATTCTTTTTGTCTCTTATCTATATCGAGCAACAATGGTTTATATTTTTTCATATCGTCTACTTTTGCTAATGTTACACTATGCTCTGTTCCTTGAATTCCTTTATAATGCTCTTCGTCTGCAATTCTTACAGGTTTTCCGTTAAATTGATTATGTGTAATTTGTATTTCTCTTACAACTGCATCTTCCCAATCTTTTGGCATGCGAGGAAGCTTATTCGCTGCTTCGGGAGCTTCCAAAGCAGAATAGACAGGTTCAGTTAAAGGTTCAGCCACACGTTTACGAACAGGCTCTTTTAAAGTTTTTGTATCAAAGTGATCGGAAACAAGTGGTGGTTTCGCAGTTAAGTCATTACGTAAGTAATACACCGCTTCTCCGTCTACTTTATACTTGTACTTGCTTTCTTCAACAATTTCCATTTCTTTTAAGGCCGCTTTGTCTTGTTCATTTGGATCATGAATTACGACATCATATACTCGTGAGAAGTCTGTCATAATACCTACATTTTTTTGGAACGCCATCCCTGCAGTCATGGCACCTGCTCCTAATGCAATTAACATTGCTACAGTACCTAATACTCTCGATAAACTATTTACTCGAAAGCGTAACTGTGCATATGTAAAACTATTTAAGCCCGTTTCATTTCGTTTTTTATTCCCTTTAATTTTCATCACAAAAAATGGGAGCAACGAACTAAAGATAAAATATGTTCCAAGTGTTGTAACGATTGTCGCTATTATAAAACCGATTTCAGCAAACATTTTTATATTTACCATAAAATAGTATCCTGTACTTACTAGTAATACACCAAGTACAGTCATTATAATAATACGAGTTTTACTTTTCTTCACTTCATCTAGTGTTTCATCTTCACGAATTAACTCTAGTTCTGTTTTACGTAATAACCGAACACTATTCATTAATCCGGTAATAAAAAATAGTATTAAAAAGAAAATAGCTGTAACTAAGATTGCTGGTGTATATACAGATGAGTAACTACCTTTCGCTGAAATCTCCATTCCATTCATTAAAAAGTTTCCTGCTACACTTGCTAGTAACATCCCTACTAAAATCCCGATAATAATACTGACAATACCCATACCGAATGTTTCAATAAATAATAACTGTGCTACTTTTTTCTTTTTCGCTCCGAGCATCATGTACATACCGAGTTCTTTTCTTCTTAATGTGAGTAAGAAAGAATTAGCATATATAATATAAAATACAGTAATGAAAGATAATAGTATGGCACCTACCCAGAATACGAGTCTAATACTACTAATAAGACTATTATCCTTTGTAAATTCACTATTCATTGCCATCGTTTGGAACATGTAGAAGATACTAATACTAATAACGAGACCAATAAGTAAAACCATATAATCTTTTAACATCTTTTTCATACTATGACGTGATAATTTAAATAACATAGTCTCGCCCCCTACTTAGACTCAGCAGCTGAGCCCATATGAGCGAGCACACCTAAAATGTCTTGATAGAAACTTTCTCGCGTTCCTTGACGCTTTAATTCTTTATATAGAAGACCATCTTGAATGAATAAAATACGCTCACAGTAACTCGCACTAAATGCATCATGTGTAACCATCAAAATACTTACATTGTGATTTTCATGTAAATCTTGCATCGCTTCTAATAAGCTTTTTGCATTTTTACTATCCAGCGCTCCTGTCGGTTCATCTGCTAATACGATTGCTGGATTATGTACTAAAGCTCGTGCTGCCGCTGTTCTTTGTTTTTGCCCACCAGAAACAGCAGTTGGATATTTTGTTAAAATTTCAGTAATCCCTAATTTCTTCGCGACCTCATTTACCTTTCCCGTAATCTCACTTGAAGGTACGCCTTGCAGAGAAAGTGGTAAAGCAATATTTTCATAAATTGATAAGTTTTCAAGTAAGTTAAAATCTTGAAAAATGAATCCTAATTTTTGAGATCGAAAATCAGATAAAGCATTCCCCTTCATAGAAGTAATATTTGTACCAGCTATTGTCACACTGCCACCTGTTGCTTGATCCAATGTACTAATCACATTCAATAAAGTCGTTTTTCCAGATCCAGAAGGACCCATAATCCCGACGAATTCCCCTTCTTTAATACTTAATGACACACCCCTTAATGCTTTTGACTGATTCTCATTTCTTTTCCCATACGTTTTTTCTACACTTTCTACAGTAACTACATTTGCTGACATCTCTTTCACTCCATCCCTTTTGTATAAAATTAATTTCTCACATATTTCTTATCTTTTTCTCATGTAAATCCTTAAGAGTTTTTAAATTTTTCAAACAAAAAGAGTTACACGGGGACCATGAACCTTTTTCCTACTTCATATTCTCATTTTTCTACAACTCGTTCCTTCGATTTCGCTTACATTTACCTTACATTTTTGTAAGGTAAATAATATTACAGACCAATTCATAAGGGGACTTTCTATATAATGAGAAAAAATTTTTATTTTTATCAAAATGAATAGGATATATAAATAACAATAATAATAAAATAAAAAACAATATAATTTTATTTTAAAACGATAAATTGTATGATAAAATCATGTTGTCATTAAATAAATGAGGTGCTTTTTATGAAACTAGTTACAACACTCTTTTTAAAGTTAGCTATTGTTTTTATAGGTATAGTAGTTCTTGCATTGTGCATATTTTTAGTGCCTAAAATCGGGAATTTTGCTGGAGAATTATATCCAGATATTGCTTTTATGAAATCTCTCGTTTTAATCGATATGTATGTAGCAACAATACCTTTTTACTTTGCTCTGTATCAAGCTTTTAAACTTTTAAGCTATATCGATAAGAACAAAGCTTTCTCGGAATTATCAGTAAAGGCTTTAAAAAATATAAAATACTGTGCCCTCACGATCGGTACCTTATATTTGCTAGGTATGCCACTTTACTATCTCATGGCAAAAAAAATTGACCCTCCAAGTTTTATACCAATTGGATTGATCATTATTTTCTCCTCTATCGTGATTGCTGTTTTTGCTGCAGTTCTCCAAAAACTCTTACAAGAAGCCATTCGTATAAAATTAGAAAATGCTTTAACAGTCTGAAGTGAAATATATGGGAATAAATGATGAAAGGATAGCGATTAAGCTATCCTTTCATCATTTATTATGGTTCTTTCATTACTTTAAATTCAGTAATACATGTTAAAGGTGTGTTTTATTATTCATCTCTATTTCTTATTTTTTATTTCCTCTTTCATATTTTGCACAAACTCATCTAGTCCAATCACTTCTGACTTATCTTCACCGTATTTACGTACATTTACAGATTCGTTCTCCATTTCCTTATCCCCAATAACAAGAACATAAGGAACTTTTTGCATTTGCGCTTCTCTTATTTTATATCCTAACTTTTCATCTCGAACATCTCGTTCCACACGAACGCCAGCTTGTGCTAACTTATCTGCAACATCATCTACGTATTGTACATGAACTGCATTCGAAACTGGAATGACTTTCACTTGAACTGGTGCCACCCAGGCTGGGAACGCGCCTCCAAAGTGTTCAATTAATATAGCTAAGAAGCGGTCTAAAGATCCTAATACTGCTCGGTGAATGACAACTGGTCTTCTCTTTTCATTCTTCTCATCTATATAATTTAAATCAAACTTCTCTGGCATTTGGAAATCTAGCTGGATTGTTCCGCACTGGTGACTTCTATTTAAAGCGTCTTTTATATGGAAGTCGATTTTCGGTCCGTAAAATGCACCATCACCTTCATTTAGTCTATATTTATAATTCAATGAATGTAATACATTTTCTAGTGCCGCCTCTGCTTGCTCCCATAACTGATCATCACCCATTGAATCTTCTGGACGAGTAGAAAGCTCTACTTCATATTCGAACCCAAAAGTTTTATAAACGTAATCAATTTGCGCCATTACGGATTTAATTTCATCTTCAATTTGTTCTGGTGTTACAAATAAATGAGCATCATCTTGGCAGAAAGTACGAACTCTTAATAATCCATTTAAAGCCCCACTAAATTCATGTCGATGTACTTGACCGAATTCACACATGCGAATCGGTAATTCGCGATAAGAATGCAATTTATTTTTAAACATAAGCATATGTCCTGGGCAGTTCATCGGTTTTAATGCAAAACTCTTTTTGTCTACTTCAGAGAAATACATATTGTCTTTGTAATGCCCCCAGTGCCCTGACTTTTCCCATAATTCTTGATTCATCATAAATGGAGTACGCACTTCTTGATAATTGTACTCTTTTTGAATTCCTCTTAAAAATGCTTCTAATTCATTGCGGATAATCTGTCCTTTCGGCAAGTAAAACGGCATTCCTGGTGCCTCTTCAGAAAACATAAATAACTCTAATTCACTACCTAGCTTACGATGATTTCTTTTTGCTGCTTCCTCAACAAAATGTAAATACTCCTCTAATTCTTTTTGAGAAGAGAATGCAACACCATATATACGCTGAAGCACTTGATTGTTACTATCCCCTCGCCAATATGCACCTGAAACGTGAGTTAATTGGAATGCTTTCAAATAGCCTGTTGACGGTAAATGTGGTCCTCTACATAAATCTACAAATTCACTTTGTTTATAAAGTGTTACACTTTCCTCATTAGGAATCGCTTCTAAAAGTTCTAATTTCAAGTGATCGTTCATTTCTTGAAACAATTTTTTTGCTTCTTCTCTTGAAACCTCAACTCGTTCTATTTTTACATTTTCATTTATAATCTTTTTCATTTCTTTTTCGATTTTCGGTAAATCTTCTACGTTTACACTACTCGGAAGATCCATATCATAATAAAATCCATTTTCAATAACAGGCCCTACACCGAGGTTTACATTACCATACATTCTCTTTACAGCTTGCGCTAAAATATGTGCCGCAGAGTGTCTTGCAATTTCTACACCTTCATTTGAATCTATAGTAATGATTTCCACTTTCGCATTTTCTTCAATATTTCGGCGTAAATCATATAACTGATCATTTACCTTTCCTGCGACTGCTTTCTTTTTCAAACTATTGCTAATCGAACCTGCAATTTCTTCTAAAGTAATTCCTTTTGTAAATTCTTTAACGCTTCCATCCGGAAATTTCATTTCAATCATCTGTTCTTTCATTTTTCATCTCTCCATTTCATAATAAAAAGCACACTCATCCCTAAAATAGGGACGAGTGTGCTTATACCCGTGGTTCCACCCAGATTCCCATCGTAAACATACAATGGCTTCTTTTACGGTAACGTCGTTTACACGGCACTAGATACTTCATTTCCCTAGTGCAGCTCTAAGGTGGTAAGTTATTTTTCTGCGTTAGGAAGTTCTCAGCTTTCCTTCCTTCTCTGTATAACCGGGTAAAATAACTCGTGTCCTTTTCTTCGCTTATTATGAAATTGAATGCAAAAAAGCATATTCATCCCTAAAATAGGGACGAATATGCTTATATCCGTGGTTCCACCCAGATTCCCATCACAAAATGCAATGGCTTCTTTTGCGATAACGTCGCTTACACGGCACTAGATACTTCATTTCCCTAGTGCAGCTCTAAGGTGGTAAGTTATTTTTCTGCGTTAGGAAGTTCTCAGCTTTCCTTCCTTCTCTGTATAACCGGGTAAAATAACTCGTGTCCTTTTCTTTGCTTTTAAAAGTACATCCATTAATTGTTATTTACTATATCTTATTCATTTTATTATTGCAAGTGTTTAAAAAAGTTTTTTATTTTTAAAAAAGAAACCAAAAATAGATTTTTGGTTTCCTCTTCACAATTTTACCAATCTTGTGGTTCGTAATTTAAGTCTGAAAATAGACGTCGTTTCTCTTTTTTCGATAAATCTCTCCACTGTCCGACTGGTAAATTATTCAACTCAATATTCATAATTCTAGTACGTTTTAACGTGTATACTTGATAACCTAAAGCTTCACACATACGACGAATTTGGCGATTTAGCCCTTGTGTTAAAATAATTTTGAACTCATATTTTGATAACTGTGTGATCTCACAAGGAAGCGTTTTCGTTCCTAAAATTTTCACACCAGCTGCCATTTTCTCTAGAAAATCAGGTGTAATTGGCTTATCTACAGAAACGATATATTCTTTCTCATGTTTGTTTTCAGCACGTAAAATTTCATTAACGATATCACCATCATTCGTTAACAAAATTAAACCGTCTGAGTCTTTATCAAGACGCCCAATGTGACTAATTCGTAAAGGATGATTCACTAAATCGATAATGTTACCTTTTACAGCTTTTTCACTTGTACATGTAATACCTACTGGTTTATTTAAAGCGATATATACGTGATCTCGAGCAATACGAAGTTGCTCTCCATTTACGCGTACATCATCACCTGGATTTACTTGGTCACCAATTTTTGCAACCTTACCATTAATAATTACTCTTCTCTCATTAATTAATTTATCTGCTCCACGTCGAGACGCTTTTCCAGCTTCACTAATAAATTTATTGATACGCAAATTAGGCACATCCTTTTCAAAAAAATTCAAGCTCACACTGCTTCTACCGTACAATACAAAAGGGTAAGCCTTCTATTATAACTTAAATATATTAACATGAAAGGGTATATAACGTCTTCTATTAATTACTCGTTTATAAGAAAATATCTTTATTATACATTCATTTATGCACGTTTTGTACACTTAATATACAAGCCACTCTTCCTTACATACAGCTTGTTTACCTCTTATATCTGCTAAATCTTCATGAATATTCGCTAGTTTATACAACTTAGGGAAAATCTCATCTACATAATTTTGATGCGCCATTTCATCTTTCCAATAAGTTAAAACGATATAACGATTTTCAGTTTTTAAAGACTTCCCAATAACGCCACCTAACATCCCTTTTGCATTTTCCATTCCTTTATTCCAAATTGTTTCTTGTTTATGTAAAAAATACTTTTCTTTTTCCACCTTTACATCACATATAGCAACTCTAACGAATGATCCTTCTGTAACAACGTCTTTCAAAGGCGTATCAGTAATATCATACAACGTTTGAAATAGTTCAATTTCACATGAAAGAAACGTATCCTCTTGATTACTATTTACATAAATGGTATCGTGAGCACCATTCATAAATGATTGATACGCACCCCTATCATTCCATAAAGTAAATACACACGCCTCATTTTCATTCCATCCACCGAATTGTCCATGAAAACCATCTAGGTGCTGTATATCACGCCATTTTTCTTGCGCACTTGAAAACAATTCCTTTTTCTCTTCTTCCACCTTACAGTAGATTGTTTTTAGTAGCATTTCTAATTCCCCCTTATGATATAATTTATCTTACTCTTACACCCTTTTGTTTACATAATATTTTTATAATCACCTAAATACTCTTTATACACATATAGAATTAATCATATTTATCCCTAAATCCATCAAACCATTTATCTGATTTTATTTCAAATAATTCAGAATACAAAAAGTTGTAATCCTTACCGAATTACAACTTTAGCTAATCTCCCTTATTCATCTTTTGCTCAAATAAATAATACGTAATTTCTCCCGGATAATGTAATACAGTTACCTTACGCTCCCCTTTTTTAAAAGTAACAGTATGCCCGTTTTCCCCTAAGTCTTCCCATCCACTTACCTTTTTAATAGGCATTACACTTATATATTTATAATCCTCTTCCTTATTATCGTTAATATGGATTGCTGACATTGGTACTGGAAAATCTTCAATTTTAGATTCTTTGTCCAGATATATGAGTACAAATAAGCCAACTAATAACATAGTCATTGAAATATTTGAAACTAGCTTTCTTCTATTCATTTTTACTAAAAACCCTCTTTTCTCACATATTACTTTCATCATTTTACTAATCTTAGTTATTTATGTATATAAAAAATATAATTAAAATTAATTACATACTATATTCTCTACCAACAATAATATTATTATTGTATATTATAATTAAAAGATATTTATTTTTGGAGGTATTACCCATTGAAAAAATTATTTTTTAATAAATGGACAATAGTTATTTCTATTTTTATTATTACCAGTACGATTTTCTACACAACTAAAGATAAAAATAATAACGAAAAAACTATCGCAGAAACAATTGATACAAAAACTTTTAAATCTAAATTACAACCAAAAATTGATGAATTAACTACAAATTATAATGAAATCATCGAAAAAAATTGGTTGCCTGCCTGGGAAGAGATTAACACGAACGGAGATTCAGTAGACAGAGATAAACTATTAGTTACAATGACTGCTGTTTCCAAGCAATATGAAAAAATTATACATGAAATAGATACTTTGAAAATTAATGAAAATATATCGGAAGTACAAATACAAGAACAACTAGTTTATTTCACAACAGAATTTAAGACTGCTTCTACATTTATGAAAAACGCAGCAGATTTAATTATAGACAGCGCAAATAACTCAACTCCATCCAATGAAACAATTGAAAATACTAAACATGTTTTAGGACTTGCAGATCAACACATTGTTCTCGCTTTATCTACTTTAAATGAAGTTGAAGATAAATTAGGACTTTCGAAAAAATAGAATTCTTTACTATTTTAAAATAAAAAATGATTGCATTTCACTAAATGTATATCTATAATGTTTTTATTGATTCTATACGCAATCAATGCGTATAAGTTATTAATTTTATAATTCGGATGAACCATTCAGGAGAAGATCTATTGATCTACCGACGGGGCAAAAAGTTGCTGAATCAACTTTGAAACTCTCAGGTCTTGGTTACAAGTAGAACTGCATGGGGACGAATCTCTGGAGAGACTCCCTCTCGCTTTCATATAGCGCGGAGGAAAACGAGCGCCGAAGGAGCAAATCCGCTATTTTAGCGGATAATCTCTCAGGTAAAAAGGACAGAGACAAGCGAAAGAAAATGCCGATTTGTATCGGTTTATTTTTCTATCCCTTGTTTCTCCAGAGACCATTTCATTTACTTGAAGTGGTTTTTATTTTTTCTAAATAAAGGAGAATACAGATGGAGACAGTAAGTAAAGTATTAGAACAAATCAATCACTATGTGTGGGGATTACCAACGTTGTTGTTACTCGTTGGTACTGGTATCATTCTCACAGTGCGTTTAAAAGGTTTACAGTTTAGTAAACTATTATACGCTCACAAACTAGCTTTTAAAAAATCAGAAGATACATCTTCCTCTGGAGATATTAGCCACTTCCAAGCACTTATGACAGCTATGGCGGCAACGATTGGTATGGGAAATATAGCTGGTGTTGCAACTGCTGTGACAATCGGTGGACCCGGTGCGATCTTTTGGATGTGGATTACTGCGTTGTTCGGGATGGCAACAAAGTATGCCGAAGCAATTCTTGCAGTGAAATACCGTGTTAGCAATGAAAATGGTGAATATTCAGGTGGACCAATGTACTATTTAGAACGTGGTTTAGGTAAGAAATGGCTTGCTGTTTTGTTTGCTATATTCGGTACAACCGCTTCTTTCGGTATCGGTAATATGGTGCAATCTAACTCAGTTGCAGAGGCAATGCGAATTAATTTCTCTTTCCCCCCTGCTTTAACTGGTATAGTAATGTCGTTTTTAATCGCCATTGTTATTTTAGGCGGTGTTAAAAAAATCGGGAAAGTGACAGGATATATCGTTCCTATTAAAGCTTTCTTTTATATCATTGCTGGTCTTATTATTATTTTCTATCACTACGATCAAATTCCAGAAGCATTTTCACTTATTTTTTCTGGTGCATTTAATGGTACTGCAGCTGCTGGTGGTTTTATCGGTGCAACAGTTGCATCAGCTATTCAAATTGGAATGGCGCGCGGTGTATTTGCGAACGAAGCTGGTTTAGGGAGTGCACCAATTGCCGCGGCGGCTGCAAAAACAGATTCACCTGCAAAGCAAGCTTTAGTTTCAATGACTGGTACTTTTCTAGATACGTTTATTGTATGTACCATTACAGGACTAGTATTAATTACTACAGGTGCATGGAAATCTGGTAAAACTGGCGTTGAAGCTACCACACTTGCGTTCCAATCTGTATTCGGTACTGCAGGTAGTATGATTCTCGGTATCGCGATTATATTATTCGCCTACTCTACTATTTTAGGGTGGTCGTATTACGGAGAGAAATGCGTGGCTTATTTATTTGGAGAAAGTGCTGTTAAATATTATAAAGCAATCTTTATCGTCATGATTGCTATTGGTGCGAATTTAAAATTAGGCATCGTATGGACATTCGCTGATATTGCAAATGGACTTATGGCGATTCCAAACTTAATTGGTCTAATTGGATTAAGCGGTATTGTTGTTGCTGAAACGAATCGCTTTTTACAAGCAGAGAAATTGAAAGAAAGTCATAAAAAACAGGCAAGTTAATCACTTTAAAAAGGAATGGCTCATTTAAAATAAGCCATTCTTTTTTTTCTCTATTTCAATTCCTTTCCCTTCTGAACCATATGTAAATACAGTACAAAATCCATCATAGTCGACGAATGACCAAGTTGACGAATCATTGCTGTTATATTTCCTCTATGATATGTACCATGATTTACGACGTGTTGCACTAATTCTAAAATTGAAGTATCTAGTGTCCCTGCATATGGATTCTTGATAACAAATACAGCATTCACGTCTTGTATTGTAATTAAAAAGTCTCTATATTGATTTGCCATGTTTTCAAACATTTTTTCTAATTCATGTAACGATTTAGTTTCGATTTGTTTTCGTAAATTTTCTCGGTCTTGTATTGCTTCATTCATACTTTTACCATGTAATATGTGTAGCCACACTTGATCTGTAATATAAATATGCGCAAAAGTATCCTTAATTGATGGAAATACACTCTGTATCTGTTCATTAAAAATAGTCTCATAGTTTGGTAATTCTTTTAGTCGATTGAATAAACGTATATTAGCCCAAGCATGATAATCCACCTGTTTTAACATGTACTCTTTCAATCGAAATCGCCTCCTTATTGTATGAAACGTATGGCTTGTTTCTTCATTTCCGATTCTCTATCAGCTTTTGCAATTCCTTTTTCTTCAATTTCACGTTTATTTATAGTTTTATACTTTACATAAGTAAAGAATTCTTTTCTAAATGGAAACGGTGTAATCCGAATTGTTTCCTCGTCCACCCATTCAGCTTGAATAGGTTTCTCCTCCTTACTATTAAACATTTCTGTTCCCTCAAAACCATCTTTAAACAAATCAATTTCATCTTTCTTTTCTACACCTGGTTTATTCATACAGACATATAAAGAAAGTTCATCGCAAAACTTTAATAATCTATAATGTTTATCGAACATCGTAAATTGTTCTTTTGTTAGCGTTGTCAATATTCTTTTTTGTCTTTCCAATTCCCCTGTATAAAATGACATCATCTCTTCATCTTCCTCATTTAATGGAAATGATAAAAAATGCTTACTACAAAGTAATGCTCCGTATGGATTTGAATCTTCAATTTCATTCAAACCAATCGTATAAAAGACAAAGCGTAATGAACTTGGACAATCCATAAATGTATATGGGACATTTTTAGCATCATTCAAAATTGGTACTTTATCAAGTTCTATCCAGCCTCTATCATGCTCATATATTGCATCAATTGTCTCTTTTAAGTATGTGTTATCTTCAAAAAAATCTTCTTTTATATGCTTCGAAATCTCTCCAGCTAAAAAACCATGATCATGTTGACGAATTAATATACTTTCTTTCTCATCCTTTTCACGAAAAATCATCCGTATACTCCCCCTCATCCTCATATTACAGCGTTTTCTATGCATCAATTCTTAATTAATCCCTAATTATTAGCAGGGATTCAGTTTCCTGCAACGAAATTAACATAACTATATAGCATTCTTTCTAACAATATAAATAGTTTTATCTTTACTATCCATTATACTAAATCATTCATTCCAAAAAAATTTTTTATGAGGTGAAAACATGAACAAAACAGAATTAATTAAAAATGTCGCACAATCAGCTGATATTTCTCAAAAAGATGCTTCTGCGGCTGTACAATCCGTTTTTGACACAATTGCTACTGCATTACAATCTGGCGATAAAGTTCAATTAATCGGATTTGGAACTTTTGAAGTGCGCGAAAGATCTGCTCGTACAGGGCGTAATC
The DNA here is from genome assembly GCF_054353775.1 of Bacillus sp. 5w2. Taxonomy (NCBI): domain Bacteria; kingdom Bacillati; phylum Bacillota; class Bacilli; order Caryophanales; family Bacillaceae; genus Bacillus; species Bacillus sp. 5w2. Next base: position 178,338 of record NZ_JBTIWT010000001.1, read on the forward strand.
CCCAAACTGGCGAAGAAATCCAAATCGCTGCTGGTAAAGTTCCTGCATTTAAAGCAGGTAAAGAGTTAAAAGAAGCTGTGAAATAAACAAGAAACCAGCCATTTTAAAGGCTGGTTTCTTGTTTTAATTTAGTAATTCCTTTATATTCTCTGCATGATACACTTCACAAATATAAAATATACATTTGCAGTTACTTACAATTTGATATTTTCTTGTTGGATACACATTCGCCGAAACAGAGCATCCATCAAATAATTCAATAATATTTCCAGAAGGCTGATACCCTTCGTATAATACGTTTCTTCTTACTTCCATCTTTTCTATAAGTGTTTCAACTGGAATGTTTCCATTCTCTAATTCACTCTTAATTGTATTGGGTAAAAACGAAGTGTCCGCAAAAATTAGATTTTCAGATAACACTTTTCCTTTATAACTAACATGCGATACACGGTAAAGAAATGTTCCGTTTTTATCAAAGAAATTCTTTGCTTCTTTCGGGATGTACTGTCTATCAAGTACCTCTTGTTCGAGAACATCAAACTGAACTGTATCATTTAAAAGCTTTTCTAAAGCATGAATAGATGATGTATCTCCAGAAAATAAAATATTTTTAATTGCTTGTACATTATAAGTGAATTCATTTGTTCTATTTTCCGCCACTAACATGAGGAACACCTCTTCTATAAGATATTTTATTAAACTTATTTATAATTTAAAAGCGCTACTGCGTCTAACTGTGTGATTTCAGTTACTTCTTTACTAAATATTGCAATTGAAGCCATATAATCTACACTTGGCCTTATATCTTCCATCATTGTATTTTCTACTAATTCATGTCTATCCTTAAAAACCAACAAATTTGGAGGATCATTTGGAGCTGATACAGTAATATGCACTGGCGGAATCATTAATCCTTCACCTGTCGCTTTTAGTACTGCTTCTTTTCGAGTCCAATATGTTAAAAAACCTTCTATTCGCTTTTCATTAGATAATTTCATAACTTGTGCTATTTCAATCTCTTTTAATACGCCTTCTGCCATTTTCAGAACATCTACATTTGGATTCATTTGTTCCACATCAACACCAACAAGTGCTGACTTTGTAAATGCAACAACTACCCAATCCCCAGAATGTGAAACAGATAACTGCGGCATTCCTTCTGGTAGTTGTGGTCTGCCATGTTGCAACTTACATACTGGGCACATTCGATTAATCGGTACTTGAACTGGTGACATAGAAAGTATCTTTCCAAGAACTAATCTACTAATTACGCAGCCTATTATAAAACGGGCACGATCTGCCGAGTGGTGGTATGAATTTGCTTTCTCTCGTTCAACATCATTTAGTAAATTGTAATGCCATGATTGTAAATCCGAAATTCTTCCCCACCATATTTGACAATCATTCTCATTCAAAGTTGGTATAGAATCTACAACTTTCCTTTCAATCATGTATATTCTCCTTTATTCAACGAATATCAGTTGTTATTCATTGACAATTGCTTTCTGTTTTTTTGATACGGAAAACATTTTTTCTTTCTTTTTTGACATTACCTCTTTATCAGAAATACGTAAAGAAAATAATAATGCTACGAGTAAAAACATTGCTGATCCAATTAATGCCGCTTGATATGGTAAGAAATCTGACTGTGCATGATACTGTATTTCATTACTTCCAACCCCTGATAATATGCTAGCTAAAACAGCAACTCCTATCGCTGAGCCTAATCGATTTTGCACATTAAATATAGTAGTTGCTCTCCCCATAGAAGGTGGTGCAATATTGTTAAATGCAGAAAATTGAACTGCACCGACCGACTGACCTAAGAAAATACCGATGCCAAACAATAATGCCCGTATTTGCCAAGGGTTCGTATCGTGATTTACAAAACTTAATAAAACAAAGATAATCGCCGTACAAATTAACCCTATAGAAATTACCTTGCGAGCTCCTAATTTCTTATATGACCATGGCACAATCTGTGACGATATCATTAATCCAATTGCCTCCGGGAATGTCGTAAGACCTGATTCCAGTGCGGATACTCCTATTACATTTTGATACATAAGTGGAAAAACAAATAACATTCCTAGTAAACCAGCTGATGAAAACAATGAAATAAGACTCATTTTTCTAAAGACTGGTTCTTTTAATAAGCGTAAATCTAACATCGGTTGCTTTACTTTAAGTTCTACAATGATGAACAATGTAATGAATACAATCCCAGCTATCCCAGTACTTATAATCTCTGGAGAAATCCAACCTTTTGATGGACCTTGGCTAAGTGCATAGATCAGCATCGCAAATCCTGGTGCTGAAAGAACAAAACCGAGAGAATCAAAGCGACCAGCCGATTTTTCAATATGTTCTTTTAAAAATAGAAGACCGAATAGTAACGCTACAATTCCAAACGGTAAATTAATATAAAATGCCCAGCGCCAAGACATTTGATCTACAAAGAAACCTCCAATAATCGGTCCTACTGCCGGTGCGACAGCAATTGGCAACACAATAAACCGTGAAATTTTCGGCCTTTCCTCTGGTGAAAATGTTCGGAATAACATCGCCATCCCGACTGGTGTTAAAAGTCCCCCGCCAGCACCTTGAATGATACGAAAAATATTCAATGAAGTAATATCGTTCGCTATTCCACATAATGCAGACGCAGTTGTAAATACGAAAAGAGCGGTTAGAAATACTCTTTTCGTACCGAAGCGATCTCCTAACCAACCAGAAATCGGAAGGAAAACAGCTAAGCTAACTAAATAGCCAACATTAACCGTCCCCATTGCAGATGGAGGCACTTGTAATTCTTTACTTATCGTTTGTAGTGCTACATTCACAATTGTTGCATCCATCGCAGCCATAAACATCGCTGTTATATATACGATACTTACAACTACTTTTGGATTTATCTTTGCCTTCATTATCGTTTTCCTACTAATATTTTTTCGCCAGCTTGATTACTTTTTGGATTCAAATCTTTCCAGTTATTCTCAACATATTGTAAACAATCGTGCCTGCTAGCTTCTCCATGTACGACTTTCCAACCAATAGGTACATCAAGAAAGACAGGCCAGAGAGAATACTGGCCCTCCTCATTTTTTAATACTTTATATGTGCAATTATCATTTTCAAACGGATTTGTCATACTGTTCTTACCCCTTTCTTATTCTGCAAATATTTCGCTAATACTTGTCCAATTTCTGTAAGTGGTCCTGGTTGACATAAATCTTTATGTCTACAATCAATATCGTGTTGCACAATTTCCCCGTCTAAATAATTTAGCCATGTATTTGGAGAGATAGGATCAAACCAGTCTGGTATAACAGTAGATCTAAAGAATAAAATATCTCCGTTATAAACTTTCGGCACATATTTCCCTAACAACCCTACCGAATTTACATATGTTTCTTTTAAGTTCAAAATAGTCTCTTCTTCAAGACTTGCTAATGCACTTCCATCTTTACGAAGTATTTCTACTGCACTTTCCATCGTAAGTGGTTTACCATCCATGTTATCTGGATCGTATCCACCTAAAGCAAGTAATGCAATTAACGCTTCTTCTTCAGTAGGTGCTTCCGTATTCGGTAAAAAGTGCCCTGGATAAGAATCTAGCATAACGAGTAATTCTACTTCTTCCCCTTCATTTTGTAGTTGCGCTGCCATTGCATGCACAACATTTCCTCCAAGCGACCAACCGAGTAAACGATATGGTCCGTGAGGCTGTACTTCACGAACGTGTTTTAAATAATCCGCCGCCATCTCCTCTAAACTTTTTGGAAGTTCTTCATTTTTAGCGATACCACGTGCTTGTATACCGTAGATTGGATAATCTGTTCCTAAAGATTTCATAAGTCCTGCATAGCACCAACTTAACCCACCTGCTGGGTGTACACAAAATAGTGGTAATTGGTCTCCGCTTGTTCGTAATGGAAGCAACACATCAAGTGCACTTTGTCCATTTCCCACTTCAAGTCTTTCAGCAAGACCTGCAACAGTAGGTGCTGCAAATAAAGTTCCGATATTTAGTTCCACCCCAAGTGCTTCTTTCATGCGGCTCATAAGCTGCACTGCAAGAAGTGAATGGCCACCTAAATCAAAGAATCCATCATCAATTCCAATTTGCGGCACACTTAAAACTTCTGTAAACAAGTCACATAACATTTCTTCTTGCGGTGTTCTTGGTCCACGACTAGATGATGATGCGATAAATTCTGGAGCTGGCAATGCCTTTCTATCTAATTTACCGTTTGGAGTTAAAGGTAACTCATTTACTACTACAAAAGCATATGGAACCATGTAATCTGGTAAACTCCCCCCAGCATACCTACGCATTTCATTCGTATCAATCATTTCATTATTTGATGCGACGATATAAGAAACTAACCGTTTATCCCCTGGTTGATCTTCCCGTACAATAACAGCTACTTGTTCAACTTTAGGGTGTTTCATTATTACCGCTTCTATTTCCCCTAATTCAATTCGGAATCCACGAATTTTTATTTGGTGATCTGCACGTCCTATATAATCTAGCGTCCCATCTTTACGCCAGCGAGCTAAGTCTCCTGTACGATACATTCTTGTACCTGGCTTGCCAAATGGATCTGCGATAAATCGTTCAGCAGTTAAACCTGCTCTTCCTAAATATCCACGAGCAAGCCCTGCACCTGCAACATACATTTCTCCAACTACTCCAGGTGGCACCGGTTGTAAATAATTGTCTAACACATACACTTTAAGGTCAGGTATACTGCACCCAATTAAACTATTTGCCCGTAAAGAAACTATATTCTCGTCTAACTCAATATAACTAACATGTACTGTCGTCTCAGTAATACCATACATATTAATAAGCTTCGGTGCGTTATGAGGATGTCGACTATACCAATCTTCTAATCGACTTAGCTCAAGTGCTTCTCCTCCAAAAACAACATATCGTAAAGATAATTTTTGGCCAATCTCTTCATTTTCACGATCTGCTTGCATCAATTGATAGAACGCTGATGGAGTTTGGTTTAAAACAGTTACCTTTTCTGTAACAAGAAGTTGTAAAAATTCTTTCGGCGAGCGACTTACAGTATGTGGTACTACGACTAGACGACCTCCATATAATAAAGGCCCCCAAATTTCCCAAACCGAGAAATCAAATGCGTATGAATGGAACATCGTCCAAACATCGTCTGCGTCAAATTGGAACCAATGATCAGTTGCACCTAAAAGTCTTACTACGTTTTGATGAGGTATCATAACGCCTTTCGGTCTACCTGTTGAGCCTGACGTATAAATAACATACGCAATGTGTGAAGGCGATAATTGCCTCATGCGCTCCATTTCATCAATATTATCTTCACTATATTTCTCTATTTCTTTTATTACTTTCACATCATCAACTAAAATTTTCAGTTCCTCATTACATTCAATTTCCACATCTGAATTTGTTAAAACACATGATGGTTTCGCATCGTGGAGCATAAATGAAATACGCTCTGACGGGTAATCTGGATCTAACGGAAGGTATCCCGCACCAGCTTTTAGAACAGCTAGTAAGCTTACAACCATATTTAAAGATCTCGGCATCGCTAAAGCAACGAGTTGATCAGGACCGATTCCTTTTGCTATTAGCAATCGAGCTATTTTATTCGCTTTTTTATTCAACTCTTCATATGTTAACTTTTCATCTTCAAAGACGACAGCAATAGCATTTGAATTTATATGAGCCTGCTTTTCAAATAATTGTGATAATGTCATTTCTGGTGCAATTTGAAAACCACCATTCCACTTCTCTAACACTGTATTTCTCTCTGCTAAAGTTAATATTTCTAATCTACCAATTGATTGATCAGGATTTTCCGCTGCATCATCTAATAACAGAATGTATCGTTCTATTAATTTTTGCACCGTTTCCCGTTTATATAAATCAGTACTAAACTCTAACAATCCGTGTAAGCCGTCTGGAGTACCATCAACTCCGTTACTCTCGCTAATTTCAAATGTTAAATCAAATTTCGCAGAGCCAACGCTTTGAATTTCAAGATTCGCTTCTAGGTCTGGAACATCAAATGTCGCTTCAGGCGTATTTTGGAAAGCTAACATAACTTGAAACAGCGGATGACTATTTCGGGTACGTACTGGATTTAACACTTCAACGAGTCGTTCAAATGGAACATCTTGATTTTCGTAAGCTGCCAGATTTAACTGCTTCACTCTATTTAGTAATTCTTTAAAACTTGGATCTCCTGATGTATTTGTACGTAACACTAATGTATTTACAAATAAGCCAACTATATTTGATAGTGCATCATCGTTTCTTCCAGCAATCGGGCTCCCGATTGGTATATCAGTACCGGCACCTAATCTTGTAAATAGCGCACTAAGTCCTGCTTGCAACACCATAAACAAACTAACTCCGTTTTTCCGTGCAAGCTCTACTAACCTACTATGCATACCTGCATCTATATGAAAATGAATTGTTTCTCCGCGGTAACTCGTTTCAATTGGACGCTGGTAATCTGTAGGTAACTCCAGCTGATCTGGTAAACCTTCTAGCTCTTTCTTCCAAAAATCTAATTGTGTTGAAATGAGGCTCTCTTGTGTAGTTTCATCACCAAGCAATTGTTGTTGCCAAAGGGCATAATCTGCGTATTGAACTGGAAGTGTCTCCAGCTGAACTCTGTTACCTTGACATCGTGCTTTATACGCCGCTGCAAAATCTCTCGTTAACGGTTGTAACGACCAGCCATCCCCTACAATATGGTGTAATAGAATTAGTATTACATGTTCGTTTTCACTCACTGTAAAAAGTTGCAAACGAACTGCTGGTTCAACATCGAGGTTAAAGTTATATCTTACCGCCTCTACAAGTACAGTTTCTAATTGCGCTTTACTTGTATTTGTTATAATCATTTCTAAATTTAAATTTTCCATATCTAAAATTTTCTGATAGGAACTACCTAATACGTTAGGGAAAATTGTTCTAAGTGTTTCATGTTTCTCAACTACATCATAAAAGGCACCTTGCAATGCTTCCTCGTTCAAAATTCCATTCATACGAATAACTAGCGGAATATTATAAGTAGGGCTCGGACCTTCTAAGCAATTTAAGAACCATAACCTACGCTGTGCAAATGAAAGTGGAATCTCATTTGGTCTACTTACTTTCTTAATAGCTGGTCTTACACTTTTTGCTTGATCCAATTGTTTCGCTAGTTCAGCAACAGTTGGCAATTCGAATAGTTTTCCAATCCCTAATTCCACACTTAACGTTTCACGAATTCTTGCCATTAAACGAGATGCAAGAAGCGAATGACCACCCATTTCAAAGAAATTATCATCGATGCTAATGCGAGAAACACCAAGTATTTCTGCAAATAAATCACATAATATTTCTTCTTTCGGATTTCTAGCAACTCTATCCTTGTTCATTTCATTAAAATCAGGAGCAGGCAATTTCTTTCTATCAACCTTACCATTTGGCGTTAATTGTAATTCTTCTAGCACAACAAATGCTGATGGCACCATATAATTCGCTAAACTTTCTGAAACATAAGAACGAATTTCTGCAAGATCAATTTGTTCCTTTCCTTCGGCAACGATATACGCAATGATTCGTTTATCATTTGGGCGATCTTCTCGTACCATCACTACTGCTTGCTTAACATTTTCATGTCGTTGTAATACCATTTCAATTTCAGCTAATTCAATTCGGAAACCGCGAATTTTAATTTGATGATCTGCGCGGCTCACGTATTCTAGCACACCATCGTTACGCCATTTCACCAGATCACCTGTGCGGTACATACGCTTCCCTGGTTCTCCATATGGATTTGCAACAAACCGTTCAGCCGTTAACTCTGGTTTTCCTAAATATCCGTTCGCAAGCCCCTCCCCCGCAATATATAGTTCCCCAATCACTCCAGGTGGAACTGGTTGTAAACCTGCATCTAATACATACACGTCTGTATTCCAAATTGGTTTTCCAATAGGAGGTATACCACTTTCATCAATGTTCATGAAAGTAGACCAAATAGTCGTCTCGGTTGGTCCATATAAGTTTGTAATAGAGCAACCTAATTCTTTTAATGTATTTGCTAAATGGGCCGGAAGAGCTTCACCACCAACGAGCACATTTAGCCCTTGTAGCCGCTCTGGATATTCAGTTACTAACGCCTGCCAAAGCGTCGGTGTAGCTTGCATGATTGTCACTCTTTCTTCTTGTAACAATGCCGTTAAAGCAGAAGGTTCTTGAATTACCTCTTTTTGTGCAATTGTTAAACTTGAACCACTAATAAGAGGTAAATAAATTTCTAGAGCAGAAATATCAAACGCAAACGTTGTAACTGCTAATAAATGATCATTTTCATGTAATGAAAACATATCTTCCATGGCCAATAAAAAGTTACTTAAAGCTTTCATAGGAACAATTACACCTTTTGGATTTCCGGTTGATCCTGAAGTATAAATTGTATACGCAGGCTTTAAAAGTGATTCATCATTTCTAAATGGTAGATTCATATGAGAATATGCTTTTAACGCTAGTTCTGTTTCTTCACTATCTAATTCGATTTTTTTCATATCATTTTCTATAACTAAGGTTGATGAAACAGATGAATGTGTGATGATACAAACTGGTTTTGCATCATTTACTATATAATTTATTCGCTCCGCTGGATATTCTGGATCTATTGGTAAATACGCTGCACCTGCCTTTAAGACTGCTAGCATACTGACTACCATTTCTATTGACCTTGGAAATACTAAAGCTACAAACTGATTTGATCCTATTCCTTCTTCTACTAAATAGTGCGCCAGTTCATTCGCTCGTTCATTTAGCTCTTTATACGTAAGATCTTCACCGTTACAAGTAACCGCTATTTTATTTGGAGTCTTTTGTACTTGTTTTTCAAATAATATAGGTAGAGAGATGAATTTATCAGCTTCCTTCGTTTCATTCCATTCCAATAAAACTTTATGATTTTCTTCAGGAAGAGTAATGTTTATGCTTCCAATCGACGCGTCTTTTTGATAAACATTTATCATTAATTCTAATAAATTCATAAATCTCTCTTTATGCAACGCTAGTTCCGCGCCATTATATACTTCTGGATTCGCATCAAAATGAATCATTAGCTCATTTTGATCAAAACGTTTATATATATTTATTGATAAATCATCGACAGGTCCTGCTGATAAATTATGTGTAATACCACGATTTCCAGCAAAGTTAAGCCCATAATCAAAAGGCATAACATTCACTAACGGTCCAAATAATCTTTGGTTTTCACCTAATAACTTTAAGTCTCTTCTTAATTCCTCATGACGGTATTTATGATGACGACGTACATCTTGGATTTCTTTAGAAACTTGCTGTATTAATTCTGCAAGAGTTATATTTGGAGTTATAGTGAGACGAAGTGGTACTAAATTCATTACCATACTCGGTGTATGAATAGATACAGAACCTAGACGCCCCATCATCGGTAAACCTAAAACAATATCATTTGCACCTGTTAACTTATGCATATAAATACTTGTTACAGCTATAATAAATTCCGGCCAACTTGTTAACGAAATATTGATATCTTCTAGTAAATTTTTCGTACTAGAATTTGATAAATAAGCCGTTTCTCGTAAAAATCCATTTGATGTTCTCGGCGCTCGTTCTGCTAAACTTACAACTTCCGGTTCATCTGCAAACTTCTCTAACCAAAAAGTACAATCTTCCTGAAATTGTTTAGACTCACGATACTCCATATCTTCTTGTACAATTTTCGCAAGAGAACCAAATGGCTTTTCATTCTTTTTTGTCTCTTCTATAAGTGATGTATACTCATTGGCTACCTTTTGGCTAAGAAGTGAAAATCCATAGCCATCCATCACAATGTGATGGATGCGCTGATACCAAAAGAAACGATTATTTTCAATTTGAATAAGTGCTTCAGTAAATAATGTATCTTTTTTCAAATCGATTGGTATAGATAAATCATTTTTCATCCATACCTTAGCAGCTTCTTCAGGATTTTCTTCTTTACGAACGTCAATAAAATGCATATGAAACTTTGACGATTCCTCAATAACTTGCCATGGGCCAATTTCATCCTCTTCAAAACGAACATGTAGTGCTTCTGCTTCTGTTACAACATTTCGTACTGCTAATTCGAAAATTTCTTGATTAATATTTCCGCTTATTTCAACATATTCCCCAGTATTATAAATCGGATTCAGCGGATCTAATTGCTGTGCAAACCACATACCAGTTTGCGCAGATGATAACGAATGGCGAACCTTTTGACTATTAGGCATTCTTTACTACCCCTTTATTATGTAGTCTATATTAAAGTACATGCTCTGTTTGCGGAGATAATAAGCGGTACCAATCAACAACCGTTGGGCTCTCTGCTAAATCCGCAAAAGTGATTTCTTTTCCTTCGCGGCGCCATTTCTCTACTAAACTCATAATTCTGACCGAATCAAGTCCTCTATTTAATAAATCTTCATCAGTCTCAACACTCTCTACTGGTTCACGAAGTAATTGTGCAACTAGTTCATGTATTTGCTGTAAAGTGATTTCATCATTATCTTTTAAACTTTGTAACTCTGTTAACAAAATGTTAGTTGATGTCGTTACTGCACATCTATTAGATGCATACTCCAACGCTTGTTTATGATGTTCTAGTGAAAAATCAGCAACTGCATCTGCTACAAAGAACGGCTCTATACCATCCATAAACGCTTCACAAGCTGTTAATAGGCAGCCAATATGTGCATAAATACCGCAAATGATGAGTTGATCTCGTCCTTGTTCATTTAATATTTCTAGTAAATTTGTCTTTTTAAATGCACTATATCTCCATTTTGTTAAGAATATATCATCCTCATCTGGAGTAAGTTCATCAACAATTTTCTTTTTATCTGGTCCAGCAGGAATACCGTCACCCCAGAAGTCTTGCAATAACCCTCGCTGTTCTAACGTTTGTCCACCAGGTTGTGCTGTATAAACAACTGGAATACCAAGTTCCTTACATTTTTCTCTTATCACCTTAATATTTGAAATGAGTTCTACTTTCGGTGATTCTGTATCGCTGTATGCATCAAGAAAATATTCTTGCATGTCATGGATTAGAAGAACCGCACGTTTCGGATCTGGCGTCCAGTTCACTTTATTTTTTGGTAGTTCTGATTCAACTGGCATTTTGTATACTGAAATAGATGGAATAGCCATCTAATCACTTCCTTCCAATTTTTATATTATTTATCGTTTTACCGTAATAAGTTTTTCAGCAATAGCTTTACGTAATTCTTTTTTGCTTACCTTTCCAACACCTGTTTGTGGGAATGATTCAATAAATTCAATTCGATCTGGAATCTTATAAGCTGCTATACCACGTTCTCTTAAAAACATTTTCAATTCACTTACAGTTGGAGCTTGTCCGCGAGCTATTACAAATGCACAAGTACGTTCTCCTAAATAATCATCAGGCATTGATACAATTGCTACATCATGTACTGCATCATGTGCTAATAGATGATTTTCAACCTCTTCCGCAGCAACTTTCTCACCACCACGGTTAATTTGATCTTTATCTCTTCCTTCTACAATGATGTAACCTTGTTCATTTACTTTTACAAGATCACCTGTGCGATAAAATCCATCCTTTGTAAAGGATCTTGCATTATGCTCTTCTACTTTATAATAACCACGAATTGTATATGGCCCTCTTGTTAATAAACTACCTACTTCTCCAGGTTTTACATCGTTATCATTTTCATCAACGACCCTTACTTCATCAAATGTAGACATCGGTCTCCCTTGTGTATGAATAATAATTTCTTCAGGATCATTTAATCTTGTGTAATTTACTAATCCTTCTGCCATACCAAACACTTGTTGTAACGTACATCCAAATGTAGGTCGTATACGTTTTGCAACTTCAGCACTAAACTTCGCACCACCTACTTGAATCACTTCTAGGCTCGATAAATCGTTATTACGTGAAGAGGCAGCATCAAGCCATATCATTGCTAATGGCGGAACGAGGGCAGTAATCGTAACTTTTTCTTTTTCTATAAGTGCAAATGCCTCATCTGGACTACCGCCAGTTGCTAACACTACTTTTCCACCCGCATAGAAAGTTCCAAATGTCCCAGGAGAACTCATCGGGTAATTATGCGCTACTGGAAGAACGGCCATATAGACGCTATCTGTATTCAAATGACAAATTTCAGCGCTAACACGTAAACTATAAATATAGTCATCATGCGTTCTAGGAATTAATTTAGAAAGTCCTGTTGTCCCTCCTGATAATTGGAGAAACGCAACATCACTTGGCTGGACTTCTGGTAATGGAACGGGATCTATATACAGATCATTTATGTTCACAAACTCTTCTTCTTCTCCCACTACAATTACATGTTGTAAAGTTGGCACTTGCTCTTTCACTTCTCTTGCTAGTTTTCGATAATCAAAGCCGAGAGCCTTATCTGAAATAACGTAAGCACTCGCCTCACCAAACTCACAAAAATAACTAATTTCACTGCTTCGATGTGAAGGTAGCGCAAAAATAGGAAGTGCTCCAATTCGAAATAGCGCAAAACATATTTCGAAAAACTCGATAATGTTAGGTAACTGGATTACAACTCGATCTTCTTGCTTTATTCCTAAATTCAGTAAACCTGCAGCTAAACGATCTACCTTTTTATCAAGCTCACTATACGTTATTTGCGAATTACCGCTTACAACCGCGATTTGATCTCTATATTTTTCAGCACGCTCTTTTAACATCGAACCAAATGTTTCTCCAAGCCAACATCCTTCTTCTCGGTAACGATTTGCAAATTCTTTTGGCCATTCCGTATAACCTTCTAACATTCTTTCTTCCCCCTACTTTTCATTAAGTGAACTATCCTTTAACCCTAAAGCTTTCAACATTGTTTGAAATTTAGCAGAGGTTTCTGCTAACTCATCTTCAGGATTAGACTCAGCAACAACTCCAGCGCCTGCATATAAACGAAGTGTATGTTCTTGTACTTCAGCACAACGAATTGTAACAATCCATTCACCATCTCCATTTAAATCGCTCCATCCTAACATTCCTGTAAAGAATTCACGGTCAAATGGCTCAATTTTTTGAATAGCTTCTCTCGCTTCTTCCATCGGCGTTCCGCAAACTGCTGGCGTAGGATGAAGAGCAATTGCTAATTCCAAAGAAGTAGTATTTGGATCCTTTAGTTCACCTTTCACTTCAGTAGACAAATGCCACATCGCTTCACTATGAATAACGGATGGTTTTTCCGGAACATGTAATGTATGACAATACGGACGAAGCGCAGCAGCAACCGCTTCCACTACTACCGCATGTTCGTGTAAATCTTTTGGAGAAGAAAGTAATTCCTCTGCTCTTCTTTTATCTTCCACTGGATCATCACTACGAGGTCTTGAACCAGCTAACGGATTAGAAGTAACTTGCATACCATTACGTGAAACGAGTAATTCAGGGCTTGCTCCAATTAATGTCTTATTATTCTCATTTTCATCTTTCGGTAAATTCACAGCAAATGTATAACCATGCTTATTATGTTCTGCTAATTCTCGAAGAAGTTTTTGCTTATTAATCTGTTCAGAAGATTCAACATCTAACAATCTGGATAGAACGATTTTCTTTAAATCGCCGTCCTGGATTTTTTCAATTCCTTGCTTCACACCGTTCATATACACTTCAGGCTCTGGGACTGGCGTCATTTCGAATGTTAAGTTCTCATTTGTTTCAAGCTGATTTGTTGTATCCAATTGTAAATGCTCAGAAATTCTACTATATTCTGGGACGATAAGTTGAACTTCTTTTCTACGATCAAATGGCAAGGCACCTACAACGATAGGATTCGGATTTCCTGCTTGTTTTGCATTACGTAATACGGCTTGCACAAGCTCTGGAAAACTTTCAATTTCACGATGCTTTACTGTAGCAAACCCTCCTTCTGTCAATATCGTTCGAGTTGGTGAAGCGAAAAAGAAAGAAGATTCAGTCTTATAATCTTCTAATAATTTTTCTGACAGTTCCTTTACAGCCGTAAATTCATTCATAGTATAGTAGCCCCCTAAATTTTTTATTAAATTCCTAATGTAGCTCCGCCATCGACACATAAATTGTGCATGGTAATGTGGCTTGCTTTATCTGAAGCTAAAAACAATACCGCTTCGGCAACTTCTGAAGGCTGTGCAATTTTTTGTAACGGTATACCGAGTCTATATGTGCTTTGAGAACCAGCAATTATATTTTTTGCCCCATTCTCATCAGCCCATAGTAACCTTTGCATTTCAGTTTCAGTAGAACCTGGAGAAACTAAGTTACAGCGAATGTTGTACGCTGCAAGTTCTAATCCTAAACACTTCATAAACATCGTCGTTGCAGCTTTTGATGCAGCATACGCAGCCATCTCCATTCTCGGGGTATTTGCTGCATTTGACCCAACTGTAACAATTGCCCCTGACTTTCTTTGCATCATCTGTTTACTTACTGCTCGGGACATATAGAAAACTCCTGTAGAGTTTACCGAGAATGTTTTATTCCAATCTTCATCACTTAAAGAGTGAATCGCTCCCATACGTAAAACCCCTGCAACATTTACTAATATATCTATTGGTGCTATATCATTTTCAATGCGCTTTACTATATCTTCAACAGCAGCACTATCACTTACATCTAAACGAAATGTTTTCATACGTGTTTTATTTATTTCATTTTGTTTTAAGAGTACTTTTAACCCTTCTTCATTTTGATCAACCGCAATAACTGTAGCTCCTCTTTCTAAAAACATTTTTGCTACAACACTACCTATACCTTGGGCTGCACCTGTTACTAAAACCGTTTTCCCATCAAATTCCCCTAAGTTCATTTCCTCTATCCTTTCATTTGAAAATTAATCTAATTAAACAAATAATGATAATGATTATCATTATTGATGTAAAAAATAATACACTTACTAAACTAATTGGTCAAGTGTACTTTTCATCAAAATATTATTCATTGATAATGTTTTTCATTTAATATTCTTACACCGAAATGATAATCTTTCTCAATGAACTTGTCAACCTATTTTTATTTTTCAGATAAAATATTTTAATACTTCTTAATAAAATCACATTTAAACGCATTAAAAGTACTTACTTTATAAATAGAATTCAAAACCCTCTTTTTAATATTGCAGACGATAAACTGTAGATATCTTTATTTACAATGCTTTTTCAAAAATTCGAGTATATATTTTCTCAATATTTTTCTGAAAATATATCTTGCAAATACAAATGAATGTCTTCCTTATAATTTAAGATTTAATAAATGTTTCGAATATGATGTATCAATTCATTATATTCCAATATAATCCAAACGGATATTCTACTCTTTTTTTTCTCAAGAAGCTGCCAAAGGTTAAATAGTCTCGTTAACATAATTCAAAAAAGCACCCTATTTAACAGGATGCTTTTTCATAATCATAGTGTTATAGAAGATTTATATACTTATGCTACGCTGTGATACTCTTCTTCTTGTTCTATTTTCTGCTTAGGTGCTTGAATTAAAATTGCGATAATAAATGACACGACACATAATACGCCGATCACCATAAAGGTTGGTTTGAATCCACCTAGAAGTGCACCGATAAAGGAACCTGCAAGTGCTCCAAATCCAAATCCTTGATACACAATTCCGTAGTTCTTACTATGGTTTTTCATACCGAAGAAATCACCAACAATAGCTGGGAAAATAGTGATATTTCCACCAAAGCAAAACGCTACACTTGCTACACATACGAAGTAGATACCATAATTTAAATCTACGAAACTTAAAACCAAGACTGAAGTCGCCATAACAACAAAAGTACCAGTAACGATTTTTAAACGGCCGATTTTATCTGATAACGGTCCTAGAATAATACGACCTAATGTATTGAAGATTGCAACCATAGCCACCGCATTAGCTGCTGTCGCTGCGCTAAGCCCTACAAGTTGAACACCAATGTCTTTTACCATACCAATTAAGTATAAGCCACTCATACATGATGTAAATAACATAATAAATAATAAATATACTTGTTTTGTGCCTAACATTTCTTTCGTTGTATATTCTTGAGTTTTTGTTTCATGAACTGCTCCTTGATCTGCAGCTTGATGGATTAAACAAGCGCCAATTACAATCATAGCTGTAACAATTAAACCCCAGTATATAAATGCTTGCGATACACCAACTGATTCAATCAACTGTGCGTTTACGTATTTGAAGATTAAGCTACCCGAACCATATGCAGAGACAGAAATACCAGCAATTAAACCTTTACGCTCTGGAAACCACTTGATTAAATTTGATAGTGAAGTGATATATGCTGTACCATCTGCATACCCTACAACAACTCCTGCTAGTACATAAAGCAATAGTAATGAGGAAGCTTGTGAACTAAGAATTAATCCTAGTCCTAATGCTAGTCCAGCTATCATAATAAGTTTACGAAGTCCCCATTTTTCTTGTAATTTACTCGCAAATAAAGTTGAAAATGCTAAGGAAAGACTAGTAATTGAGAAAGTTATAGCAACTGCATTAAGACTCCAACCGTATTTACTAACTAAAGGCTGATTGAATAAACTCCATGTATATATCGTTCCAAGCCCCATTTGTACTATAACTGTGCCAAGGACAACAAGCCATGGATTAACATTTGATTTTTTCATACCTTTCCGCCTCCTCTTTCTATTTCAATGCTATTCGCTAAATTTTCTTTTTTTATGTTCATATTGACCACCTCTTTTGATTTAACACCTTCATTGTATAAGATGTTCCCGCTTATGTAAGCACTTACAAGGCAGAGCGTCAAAAACATGGAATCAGTTACAGAAAACGAAGGACGAAATACAAAAAGCTACTTATTAAATACATAAGTAGCTATTATAATGTTTTGCATCAATAGGACTTACAACTGTTTTATCATCTTCTTTTATAAAAATTATGTCTCATTCTATAGAATTTATAAATTGAGATATTTTAATTTTTTAGATACAAACAGAAAAATTTTTTGATAAATAAAACTAAATATTCACTAATATACCTATACGTGGTTTAATATATATAATAAAAAAACATTTCTATCTTTAATGAGGAGGTACTATGAAAGCAAACGTAGGGGATACTATACTTTTTCAACGAAATAATTTAAAGATTACGGGATCTGTACTAAAACTTTATACTGAATCGGTCTTAGTTGAAATTACAAATGTAAGCGGTGGTACTTTTGAATTTGATCGAACAATTGTAAATCATAAAAACTATAAAATTATGAATACGAATACATAAAGTTAAGTTTTAATCAGTCGCACCAACCGGGCGTTTACGGAATGCTCATGCGGAATAACACAACAAAAATAGCCCCTGCTCACCAGCAGCGGCTATTTTATATGAAAATACTTCATTAGTTTATATATCCTAAAACACTTACAATCTTACTCGCTTTTAAATTATTAATATGATAATAAATTTCTAAACCTCTTCTCTCAGCTCGTAACACTTTACCTTTCATTTTTGATAAATGTTGCGAAACAGTCGATTGTGGAATGTTTAGTAATTCTGTTAATTGTGTTACATTACAAGTTTTTCTCGTACTTAATTCATTTACAATTTGTAATCGAATTGGGTGCGCCATAATTTTTAAAATATCTACATCTTCTTCTGAAACTAAACTTTTTCTCATTTCACTCGTATATGTTGTCATAAGACATTCCCCTTTTATATGAATTCCTCTTATTTAGATCTATTTCCAAAATATTTAAAACTCCGATGTGAAACCTTTATATAAAAATAATAGAATTTTAAATTTTTAAAAACAGAACGAAATACAATTCACTTTATTTATTTGGTACATATACATAATACAATGTTAATATGTGCTCTATGTGAAGTTAGCATATATTTATAATGAAGATTTTTCAAACAATTCACATCTAACTATATACTTCCTCATAACACTATCCAGTGATTTTAACATATTTTAGGCGTTTGTATATACTATCTACAAAATAAATGTTGTTTAGGGGGATTTCAAATGCCAACAATGTTACAAGAAGAAGTTGAAGAAGCGCGCGAAACATATGTCAGTCGTATCATATTGGTCGGTGGATCAGCTTTATTTTTAGTAGGTGGTGTTATATCGGCCATTTCAGCCTTTAAAACTTATAATCGCTTGGAAAATACACCGCCTTCTACAGATAACTCATAGGTGAATTATCTAATTGCGAATAACAAATAAATGCCGCCTCTATAAAGAGGTGGCATTTATTTTACCTTAGGTTCTATACTAAAAAATCGCAAACAATGCTTTAAGTATGAATGACAATGGAACTTACTTCACCACAAACCGCGTCTGACTACACCCATCCTTCTGCTTCGTTACTTCTAATACAGCTGGCATTGCGTTTTTCAGCTCTTGAACGTGTGAAATGACACCGATAAAGCGGCCTGATTTTTGTAAGTCTATTAAGGCATCTACGGCTTTCGTTAATGATTCTTCATCTAATGAACCGAATCCTTCATCGATAAACATCGTTTCAATCGAAATACCGCCTTCATATGCTTGAATGACGTCTGCCATTCCAAGCGCTAAGCAAAGTGAGGCATTAAATTTCTCACCGCCAGATAATGTTTTTACATCGCGTGTTTGGCCAGTATATGCGTCGTATACATCTAATCCTAATCCACTTTGACGATTTCTCTTTTCTACTCGTTCACTTCGTTTTAAATAAAATTGTCCATTTGATAATTTACGTAATCGTTCGTTTGCAATTTGAACAATTTGTTCTAAATACTCAATTAGGATGTAACGTTCAAATGATATACGGCTTTCGTTATCACCTTTCATTACTTCATATAAGTCAACAAGTTCTTGGAAAGCTTTTTCTTCCTCATGAATTTGCTCATCAATACGTCTAATATTTTCATGTAAATCAGAAATATATGTTACAGCGTTTTGCGCACGTTGACGTTTTTCTTTAATGATATCGAGATTAATTTGTAATTCTGTTATGTGTTCACCTAACGCTGTAATATCCATATACTCTTTATCTTTTAATTCAGCATGTAACTCTTCAATTTGTTTTGCAAGTACTTCAAGAGATGAATAATAACTTTGAATTTCTTTTTGTAACATCTCCATCTCAGCATCATTTAATTTTGCTTCTTTATACGTGATTTGATCTGTAAATCCGCTTTGTTCAAGTTCTTTCATAAAGCGCGCAAAAGTATCTTCTTTCTTCAATTTTGCACTTTCAAATTGATTAAAAGCACCTTCCTGTTCTGCTTGAATACGTATATTTTCGTTTTGCCAATGTTGATACGCTTCCTGCACTTTCTTCCATTCGTCCTCCATTAATCTAAGTTCATGCATAGCTTGGTCAAATTGAACTTTCCAAGCTTGGACTGTTTGTAAGTTTTCAGGAATGTTTTTCTTATCATGTTCATATGACGTACGAAGCTGCATACACTCCATTTCTGTACGGTGCTGCTCTGTTTCTACCTCACGCTTCTTTTTCTGCAGTGCATCTACTTTTTCTTCTATGCTTTTTATTTTCACAGCTGTTTGCTTACGCGTTTCTTCACTTGCTTTTAACGTATTCACTTCAGTTGCTAATTGTTTTCCCTTTTGAACAAGCGCACTGTATGTTTCAACTAATTCTTCAGAGTGATAGCCTCGCTTCTTAACTTCTTCTATTACCTGTTCATATTGAAGATGATAGAAATTCCATTTCTCCTCTAATTGAACATGTAATTTTTCAGCAATATTCTTCTTGTCTCTTAAATCATTTAACTCTTTTTCATCAATCGCATCACTTTGCTCTGTAGCTTTTTTCGGATGGTTCGTGCTGCCACATACTGGACAAGATTCACCATCATGTAGATGAAGAGCTAATATACCAGCTTGTTCACTTAACCAGCGACGTTCCATACTTTCATATGCATTAACTGCCAATTGCATCTTATTATATGCTGCTTCTTTTTCTTGCTCGAATTTTTGTTTTTCTTGCCATACATCATATGCTTGCTTTAAAACTTTTGCATCTTCTCGCATATTCGTTAGTTCTTCTACTTTATCTACATATTGCTCAAGTGCTCGCTCTAATTGCTGTAATTCACCTGACATTAACTGTTTTTGGTTTGTATGCTCATCTAATTGTCGATCTAAGTTTTGCATACTTTCTTTTAATTTTCCTATTTGAATTTCTGCATTTTGTAAATTCAACTGTTTCTCAGCTAATGATGCAATAATCGGTTGTAACTCTTCTAATCTTTGAACAAGTTTTTTTGCATTTTCTCTCTCAGGTTCTTTATTCTTTACTGCTTCATATTTCTCCTGAGCAAGTTCAAAGTTATTCGTTATATTTTCTTTTTTGGCGATAATTTGTTTTAACAAACTTTCAGCTTTTTGCTCATTTTGCATTGCTTCTTCGTACCATTGTTCAAATGGTAATAAGCGCTTCGCTTGTTCCGCTCGTTTAAAAGATGTTTCTTTCATTTCAATAACTGTACGATTTTCTTGTAAAGTATTATATTTCTCATTCTTTTGTTGTAAATCTATAAATTTCTCATTTACAGACTTCGCTGCGTGAAAACGTGTTTCAGCATCCTTTAATTGCTTCGTTTGAACATCTTGTTCTACTTGTAATTGCTCAACCTCTGCCTTATACACAGCTGTTTCTTGTTCTAATGCTTCTACTACTTGATGCGTATTTACATGCTCTTGTTCCACTAATGTCTCTAATAATGCTCCATCTCGGATTGGTAATTTAAAAACATTACGAAAATATAGCTCTCGCTCTTTCTGTTTTTCTTGTAAGACGTCTTTCCATTGTTTTCGTTTTTGATCAAGTAACTCACGCATTAACTTATAACGATCTGTTTTAAAAATACGACGCAAAATTTCTTCTTTGTTTTCTGTCTCAGATGTTAATAGTTTTCGGAATTCCCCTTGTGGTAACATAACAATTTGGCTAAATTGATGTTTACTTAAACCAATTAAATCTTCTACTTTTTTATTTACATCCGTTACATGGAAACGATCAACAGCTGGAACCTTCTCTTCATCATTCACTTCATATAATTCTACAGCATGTCCCGTAATCGTCTTATTCCCTTGTTTTTTATGCCCAAGTTGTCGTTTTATTTCATAACGTTTCCCTTTTAACTGAAAGGTTAGTTCTACACTTGTATACGTATTATCATCAGCAAATTGACTGCGAAGCATGCTCGTGTCACTACGTTCTTCTCCGCTTGCCTCACCATATAACACATAACAAATCGCATCAAAAATCGTTGTCTTTCCAGCTCCAGTATTTCCAGAAATGGCGAAAATACGATGCTCTCCAAGATCATCAAAATCGATTACTTCTTTCTGTTTATACGGCCCAAATGCTGTCATTATTAGCTGAATCGGTCTCATCCTCGTTCACCTTCCCGTTCTTGCACTGCTTGTAATACTTCTACAAATAGACGTTCTTTCTCTTCTGATAAATCTAAGCCTTTCATCTCTTTATAAAAAGCTTTTAATAGTGATAAATCATCCGTTTTATGTCTTGAAACAGTTACTTCATTTGACTCCGTGAACTCTCGTCTTTGAATGGACCTTTCAACATGCATTGCATTTGGATATACAGAGCGTATTTTTTCCATTGGCTGCAAGACAGGATTTTCATCTAATAATTTTACAAACACGTAATCTTCACTTACTGGATGGTGTAATAATTCATCTATTTTCGCTTCTACTGTTCGCATTTTACGGCGTGGTGTAAGTAACCTTTTTTCAATTGTTACTTCTCCTTGCTCGTCCAGTTCTACAATATAATATCCTTTTTTATGTTTTTCTTCAGAAATAGAATAGGCAAGTGGTGAACCTGAATATCGAATTGTCTCATTACGTACGAAATGCGCTTGATGTAAATGTCCAAGCGCTGTGTAATGAAACTTATCAAAATAATGACTATTTACATATTCAGCACCACCAATTGAAAGTGGTCGTTCTGCATCACTTGTATTCTCCTCCGCTTCTCCCGCAGAAGTTACAAATGCATGACCAACAAATACATGTCTAGCTTCTTTATCCATCTTTTCAGAAAGCTCATTCATAAAA
Organism: Bacillus sp. 5w2; assembly: GCF_054353775.1. Lineage (NCBI taxonomy): Bacteria > Bacillati > Bacillota > Bacilli > Caryophanales > Bacillaceae > Bacillus > Bacillus sp. 5w2. The sequence continues at coordinate 200,493 of NZ_JBTIWT010000001.1, forward strand.
ATACGCATCGCATCATCATGAGAACGTACGTCTTCGTTTTTCAATACATGTCTAACTATGCTTGGATCCGCATATGGAACGAGATGGAAGTGAACCTCGCCATATTCATCATTTAATATAATGGGCTCATATGGAAATTGAAACTGTCCCACAATAAATAATCCTTGTTTCTTCATTAAACTACTACCAAAATGAATACGATCAGGACTATCATGGTTACCTGCAACCGCAATAACTGGTGTTTGTAAATCAATCACTATTTTTTGCAGCACTTCATTTAATAAGTCTACTGCTTCCGTAGGTGGAATTGCTCGGTCGTATAAATCCCCTGCAATAATTACGGCATCTGGTTTTTCTTCTTCAACAGCTTGTACAAACTGATCTAATACAATCTTTTGATCTTCAGTCATATACACGCCATGAACAAGCTTTCCTAAATGCCAATCCGCTGTATGAAATAACTTCATGGTTTCCTGCTCCTTTTAATTTACTGATTTTAGTGATACGAGTTGATAGTTTATTGTAGTTTTTCCGTTTTCCCACTCTAACTTTTGTATCATTGCACTACCAATTCTTTCTTCATTTGATTTATATAAAGGTAATATTTCTTGAACTGTAAATAAGTGATAACCATCCAATTTTAATTGAAATATGTTTTCTTCTATATGTAATCTTACTTCTTTTTCATTTGAAATAATTTTTGTGTGCATCTCAAATTTCATGATAGATACAACCCCTTTTTCTAGTCTCTCTCTACATTATTAATAGTATATTGGCTATGCAAGATTGACAAGTAAATACACGGCAAAGTACATACTTTTCTATTTCTAAATGTTTTTATTTTTACATATAATACGGTATGTGAAATTTTATTCGTTACAAAAATAAAAATGCCTACTGCGACATCTTTATTTTTGTATAAAGTCTTTCATTACATAATATAAAACTGTAATGAAAACGATTGCTACAAAAAAGGAAAATACTGCGACAATGTACCCATCCTTATTTAATAGAATGCAAAAAGAAATAGATATGATAAAAATCGGAAATACAAGCCGTACTTTATCCTTCACTTCCTCTGTCGTATCTGTATGATGAAAATACTGAGTTATCCCTATCATTAAAGAAGACAAAATAATCACCGCCAATAGTAAAGGTCCTGTCATTCCGATTTCTCCTTTCTCTATTTCTAATGAAAAGCAATTTTTCTTTCATTATACTCACTTCAAATACTCTTTTCGAAGTGAGTATATACAATTTACACATATATAATAGCGTGTTTATCATGAAAAATTCAAATAATTACAATTACAGTAATGTTGTAATATTCATTTTCAACCTCAGAAATCCTGCAAATATAACTCGTCAAAATATGCATTGGGTAAATTAACATGTATCGCCAACTTTAGACAAAGTTTATAAAGGACATTTCAGTACGTATAAAGAATTAAGAATAAGAAGATATGTAAGGGAGGATGAATCATGACTGAACACGTTTTATTTTCTGTTAGTGAAAACGGCGTTGCATCAATTACTTTAAACCGTCCAAAAGCACTTAATTCTTTATCTTATGACATGTTACAACCAATTGGGCAAAAACTGAAAGAGTGGGAACATGATGAACGTATTGCGCTTATCGTATTAAAAGGAGCTGGTACAAAAGGTTTTTGTGCAGGCGGTGATATTAAAACACTTTATGAAGCACGTTCAAATGAAGTTGCATTGCAGCATGCGGAACGTTTTTTTGAAGAAGAGTATGAAATTGATACATATATTTATCAATATAAAAAACCGATTATCGCTTGTTTAGATGGAATTGTAATGGGTGGTGGTGTCGGTCTTACAAATGGTGCGAAATATCGAATTGTAACTGAGCGTACGAAATGGGCAATGCCAGAGATGAATATCGGCTTTTTCCCAGACGTCGGTGCTGCTTATTTCTTAAATAAAGCTCCAGGGTTTGCTGGCCGATATGTTGCTTTAACAGCAGCTATTTTAAAAGCTTCTGACGTATTATTTATAAACGCTGCTGATTACTTTATGACATCTGATTCATTACCAAATTTCCTTACTGAACTGGAAAGTATAAATTGGCATAAAGAAGATGATGTACATACTAATTTAAAAGAAGTCATTGGTACATTTGCAACTACTTCAAAATTAGAAAGCGAGCTTGCTCCTTCATTAGAAGAAATCAATTCACATTTTGCTTACGATTCAATTGAAGAAATCATCCATTCATTGGAGAAAGATCAAAGCTCCTTTGCTTTAAAAACGAAAGAAACACTATTATCAAAATCCCCTATTTCACTAAAAGTAACACTAAAACAGTTTATTGATGGACACGATAAGTCCGTTGAAGAATGTTTCGCTACCGACCTTGTACTTGCTAAGAATTTCATGAGACATGAGGATTTCTTTGAAGGCGTACGATCCGTTGTCGTTGATAAAGATCAAAATCCGAATTATAAATATAAGCAGTTAAGTGATGTTTCAGAAGAAGATGTAAATCGGTTCTTTAACTTACTTAACGCATAAAGTGAAACTTTAATAAGTGGGGGTTCATCGCACGCTTATTTTTATCCCTCACCAATCGCCCGTTCATACGGGATAAAATCTAGGCTATATAGTCGTGTAATTACACGACTATATAGCCTCTTTCCTATTTAATAATTTTTAATAAAATTTAATTTTATTAAATCGAAATATGTGCTACACTATTTTTAATAAAATATTCTAAAAATTAAAAAGGAGGAGCGACTATGATTGAAAATTTTTTTCTTTTCATCATTATGTCTATTTGTCTTATTATTTTACCCGGTCCTGATACTGCAATGGCCACGAAAAACACATTAGTTGCTGGTAAGATGGGTGGAGTGAAAACAGTATTCGGTACATGTGTTGCACTTTTAATTCATACTTTAGCAGCAGTGATCGGCCTTTCCGCACTTATTGTAAAGTCAGCTGTTTTATTTTCTATTTTCAAGTACGTTGGAGCCCTATATTTAATTTATATTGGTATTAAAGCCCTTTTAGCGGTGAGAAATAAAGAAGGCGTTGATACGAACGATATATCTTTGAATCATGAAAACGAGCATACTTCTTGTTTTCGCCAAGGGTTTCTTACGAATTTATTAAACCCTAAGATTGCAGTGTTCTTTTTAACTTTTTTACCGCAATTTTTAAACCCAAACCATAATACGTTTATCCAACTTCTCGTAATGGGCCTTACTTACCTCGTTTTAACAGTTATTTGGTTCGCTTTTTATATATTTTTAATTGATAAAATTAGTGCTTTTATGAAAAAACCGAAGACGCAACGTTATATTCAAGGGTTAACAGGAATCGTCTTAATTGGTTTTGGCATTAAACTAGCTTTTGAAAAAAGTAATTAACAAGAAGAAAAACACCACATCTTTAGAGTGGTGTTTTTCATTTAACAACTGATTTGTCTATCTACTCTTTATTAAAACCAGCGCTCAGTTACAACTTTTTTACGTGTATAGAATTGAACGCCATCTGTACCATTTGTACCTAAATCACCAAAGAATGAAGCTTTGTTTCCTGCAAATGCGAAGAATGCCATTGGTGCTGGAACGTTTACGTTTACACCGATCATACCAGCATCGATGTTATCACGGAATGTTTGTGCATGTTTACCATTTGACGTATAAATAACCGCACCATTTGCAAATTTAGATTGATTTGTTAGTTTAATACCTTCTTCTAGATCTTTAACTCTTACAATGCTTAATACTGGAGCAAAAATTTCATCTTGCCAAATTTTCATCTCCTGATTTACACCATCAAAGATTGTTGCCCCTACAAAGTAACCTTCTCCAACTTCTTCCTTAATTTTGCGGCCATCTACTAATAAAGTTGCTCCATCGGCTACACCGCTATTAATATAGCCTAATACACGCTCTTTATGAGATTCACGAATTAATGGTCCAACATAATTATCTTCGTGGAAACCGTCACCTACTTTTAGCTTCTTCGTCTCTGCTACTAGTACGTCGATGAATTCATCAGCAATTTCATCAACTACTGCTACTACTGAACATGCCATGCAGCGCTCTCCACTACTCGCAAATGCAGATCCAATTACACCTTGCACCGTTTTCTCAAGGTTGCAATCTGGCATAACAATCGCATGGTTTTTCGCACCAGCTAACGCTTGTACACGTTTCCCATGTTTCGTACCTGTTTCATATACATAACGAGCTACTGGCTCAGATCCAACGAACGAAACAGCTTGAATATCTTTACTTTCTAAAATGCTATTTACAACATCTTTTCCGCCTTGTACTAAATTTAATACCCCTTTTGGAAAACCAGCTTCATAGAATAACTCTACAAGTCGCTCTGCTAAAAGTGGCGTTCTTTCAGATGTTTTTAATACGAATGTATTACCACAAGCAATTGCAAGTGGGAACATCCATAATGGAATCATCATTGGGAAGTTAAACGGTGTAATACCAGCAACAACTCCAATTGGATAGCGCCAAATCGATCCATCGATGCCGCTAGCAATATTCGGTAGAGCTTGTCCCATCATTAAATTTGGTGCTGATGTTGCAAGTTCTACTGCTTCAATACCACGCTGCACTTCACCAGTTGCATCCGTTAATGTTTTACCATTTTCTAGCGTAATGATTTTTGCAAGCTCTTCTTTGTTTTCTTGTAAGAGCTGTAAATATTTATACAATTGTCTTGAACGATTCGGAACTGGTACTTTAGACCATGTTTCGTATGCTGCTTTTGCCGCTTCAACAGCTTTTTCAACATCTTCTTTCGGAGATAATGGAACGTAAGCGATAATTTTTCCAGTCGCCGGATTTGGAACTGCTTCTACTTCTGTACCAGTAGATTCTACCCACTCACCATTAATATGATTTTTCACTCGTTTAATTTCAGTTGTAATCATTATATTCTCTCCTTTTTTTATGGTGTATATAAGTCTATTATTTTTGATTAGAAATTAATTGTTCACTAACTTTCTTATATAAAGCAGCCATATCGTTTTCACCATATCCAGCTTCACTTGCTTCTTCATATACGTTTAATAGCATTTCACTTACTGGTAAGTGAAGTTCGCTTTCTTTAGCTAAATCAACTGCAAATCCTAAATCTTTCTTTAATAAATTCACCGTAAAGCCTGGGTCGTAGTTTTCAGATGCAATAAAACTTTTGTAATTGCGCTCATAAATTCTACTTTGACCGTAACTTACATTTAAAATATCAAACATTTTATCTAAATCCATATTGTTCTTTTTCGCTAATGTTAAAGCTTCACTCACACCAGCTGTATAGAAACCAATTAATAGATTGTTAATTAATTTAACAGTCGTACCACTATCAATTTGTTCACTAACGTGGAAAATATTCGCGCCTAACACTTCCATGATAGATTCAGTTTTATCATATACCTCTTTTGATCCACCAACCATAAACGTTAATGTACGGTTTTCGGCTCCAATTACCCCACCACTAACAGGTGCTGCTAAAAAGTCTACTTTCTTTTCCTTTGCAGCTTCCTCTAACTGTTTGTTTAACTGAGGAGATACAGTACTTGTATCAATTAACACTACATTCGAGTGACTATTTTCAAATAATCCGTCTTCCCCAAAATATACAGCTTCAACAGCGCGAGGTGAAGGTAAACTTGTAAAAATCACATCGCATGTTTCTGCTAGTTTTGAGATTGATAAGCCGATAATTCCTCCTTCTTTTTCAAAGGAAGCTTCAACCTCTTTGTTTAAGTCCACTCCATATACTGTGTAACTTGATTTAACTAAATTTTTAGACATCGGAAGACCCATGTTACCTAAACCGATAAAACCAATCTTTTTCATATCGCTTTCCTCCTATTTACACAATATACTTTCCGCGATTTATAATAGCTTTCGCAATTTCTCTCTTTTTTGTAAATACGTTCGTGTATAAAGGTACTAATAATTGACGAATTTCTGCTAAAATTACGTGTCTATCTTGTTCTTTTGTAACAGCCGCTGAAAGTATAGAAATCGCTGCATCTTCTACTTTACGGTAGCCTTCTTCACAAATAACGTCAGTTATCATTTGTTTCGTACGCTCTTTCTCTTCACCATTTTTACTAATTGCTTTACTCGTACGTAAAAATGCTGATTCCATGACGTACACGTCCGTTAACATATTTGATAATACACGTGAATATTCTTGCTCTTGGTCAATTTTTAACTCTGGAGTTTTAGAGAGCGTTTTCAAAGATTGTTTCAACAATTTTTTCGCTAATAAAATGTAACGTTGGTTTCTTTCTACATTTGCTACATCAACTTCTACTTCTACTTCAGTATCTTCTATTTGTTCCATTTGCTTTATTAACATTTTAGCAACTGTTAATCTATTAATTTCATTCGTACCTTCAAAAATACGACTAATTCTTGCATCACGATATAATCGTTCTACCTCGTACTCTTGCATATAACCGTAACCACCATGAATTTGTACAGCTTCATCTACGATATAACCAAGTGTTTCAGAAGCATTTACTTTATTCAGTGCACATTCAATTGCAAATTGAGACATTTTCTTCATAAGATCCTCATCACTCTCATGAATTGCTTCATCGATGACACCTGCTGTACGATAGGCTGCACTTTCTGCACCATATGTAGCAATAATCATATTTGCAATTTTCTCTTGAATCATCGTAAAGTCTACTAATTCTGTTTGGAACTGTTTTCGTTCTTTTCCATATTGAACCGACAAACCAATGGCTTGTTTTGCTGTTCCAATATTTCCAAAAGCAAGCTTTAGTCTAGCGAAGTTTAGAATATTAAGAGCTACATGATGCCCTTTTCCAACTTCCCCTAATACATTTTCAGCAGGGATGACAACATCTTCTAAAATAAGGGTAGCCGTTGAAGAACCTTTAATCCCCATTTTCTTTTCTTCTAGTCCAATGGATACACCTTCACATGTTCTTTCGACAATAAACGCTGTCATTCCTTTATTTGTCTTCGCAAAAACAACGTATACATCTGCCATATGAGCATTTGTAATCCACTGCTTCTCACCATTCAACTTCCAAGCAGTACCATCTTCATTTAATACTGCACTCGTTTTTGCACTTAAAGCATCAGAACCAGCATTTGGCTCAGTTAAAGCATAAGCCCCAATCCATTCTCCAGACGCAATTTTCGGCAAATATTTTTCTTTTTGTTCTTTCGTTCCGTAATATATGTAAGGCAATGTACCTACACCAGCGTGTATATTAAATGAAACGCTAAATGCACCAGCATATCCCATTTTTTCTGCTACAAGCCCTGAAACTGCCTTTCCTAACTCAAAACCACCGTACTCTTCTGGGACCTCGATACTTAATAATCCAAGTTCCCCAGCTTTCTCAAATAATTGACGAGAAACTTTATAGTTATGTTGTTCAATATTCTCCATTTGTGGAACAATTTCTTGTTTAACGAATTGTTCTGTCATTTTTGCGATTAAATCTTCATCTCCTGAAAAATCTTCTGGCGTAAAGAAAGTATGATTCACATCTTTATTAAGTGAAAAAAATTCATCCCATGGTAACTTCGTTTTCTCCATCTGAATCCCCCTATCATTTCGGCCTAACTTCCTACTACATATGCTCGTCTACGATGAGTGGAATATCTTATTTTTGAAAACAGAAGGCGATGAATTTTCACATCAAGCAGTTCGTTTTGCCAAAGATGTATTCTCATCGCCTTAGTTGTTTTATCTATTGATCCTCTGATAATACTGTTTTTGCAATTCCAGTATCTAATTCTTCAAAGTCATGATATGAAATTGTTTCATATAACTCACTTCTCGTTTGCATACTTGAAAGTGCATCTTTTTGAGAACCTGTTTCCTTAATTAAAGTAAACACATTCTCATATGCTTTCGCTGCAACACGAAGTGAAGTTACAGGATAAATAACCATTTGGAAGCCCATATTTGCAAATTCCTCTGCACTATAATACGGCGTTTTCCCAAACTCAGTCATATTCGCAAGTAAAGGCGCATTTACTTTACTATTAAATAGACGGAACTCTTCTTCTGATTGAAGCGCTTCAGGGAATATCGCATCTGCACCTGCTTTTACATAGGCGTTTGCTCTTTCGATCGCTTCATCTAAGCCTTCTACACCGCGAGCATCTGTACGTGCCACAATATATAAGCTTGGTGCAACTTCTTTAATCGCTTTAATCTTTTGAACTAATTCTTCTGTAGTAACAAGTTTCTTACCATTCAAATGTCCACATTTCTTTGGTAATTGCTGATCTTCAATTTGAACAGCTGCTACTTTCGCTTCCATCATTTCTACTGCAGTTCTCGCTACGTTTAGTACACCGCCAAATCCCGTATCAATATCAACAAGAACTGGTAAATCTGTAGCTCTTACTAGATCCCTTGCTCTCTCTGCTACTTCAGTAGACGTCACGATGCCTAAATCAGGTAGACCTTTACTTGCAGTATAAGCAGCTCCTGATAAATAAAGAGCTGAAAACCCTGTATTTCTCGCAACTAAAGCTGCCATTGCATCATGAGCACCTGGAATTTGCAAAATTTCATTTGCTTCTACTAAAACTCGGAAGCGATTCGCAAGCTCTTCTTGTGTTGACTGTTTATTCACAACCCAAGCCATTTTAAATTCCCCCTATTAGTTAATTAAGAATAGATCTACAAATTCGTTTACATTCATATTTTCTAGTTTTTCTTCATTTAAACAAACTTCATGAATTTGTTCTTGTTGCTTACTAGAATAATGACCTGCCATATTTGCAGTGAATTTTTGAACAACTTTTGGAATTGCTTCGTCTCTACGGAAACGGTGACCAAGTGGATATTCACATTCCACGTTTTCTGTTACAGTGCCATCTTTGAAATGAACTTGAACAGCGTTGGCGATTGAGCGCTTGTTCGGGTCAAGGTAATCTAAACTGTACTGTTTGTTTTCAACAACAACCATCTTATTACGTAATTCATCTACACGTGGATCATTTGCTACTGTATCCTCATAATCATCCGCAACGATATCTCCTTTTAATAAACCAATTGCCGTAATATATTGTAAGCAATGATCACGATCAGCTGGGTTATTTAATGGACCTTCTTTATCAATAATACGAATTGCTGATTCATGAGTTGTAATTGTAATACGATCAATTTCATCTAATCTTTCTTTAATTTCCGGATGTAATTTCACAGCACATTCTGCAGCTGTTTGCGCATGGAATTCTGCTGGATATGAAACTTTAAATAATACATTTTCCATTACATAAGACTCTAACGGTCTTGCTAACTTTAATTCTTGTTTATTGAATAATACATCTTGGAATCCCCAGCCTGGTGCAGATAATGCTGTTGGATAACCCATTTCACCTTTTAGAGCAGTCATTGCAAGATGAACACCGCGGCTTGTTGCATCACCTGCTGCCCATGATTTACGTGACCCAGTATTTGGAGCATGACGATATGTACGAAGACTAGAATTATCAATCCACGCATGTGATAATGCATTAAAGATTTCTTCACGTGTTCCGCCAAGCATTTTTGCAACTACAGCAGTTGTTGCTACTTTTACGTATAATACGTGATCAAGACCAACACGGTTCAAACTATTTTCTAAAGCAAGTACACCTTGAATTTCGTGTGCTTTAATCATCATTTCTAATACTTCACGTACTTTTAATGGTTCTTTTCCTTCTGAAATACGAACACGGCTAATATAATCTGCAACAGCTAAAATTCCGCCTAAGTTATCAGATGGATGTCCCCACTCTGCTGCAAGCCAAGTATCGTTATAGTCTAACCAACGGATCATACATCCGATATTAAATGCACCTTTCACTGGATCAAGTACATATGACGTACCTGGTACACGTGTACCATTTGGCACGATTGTTCCTGGTACAACTGGTCCTAGTAATTTCGTACACTCTGGATATTGAAGTGCTAAAATACCGCATCCAAGAGTATCAAGTAATACGTAACGAGCAGTACTGAATGCTTCTGCACTTGTTACCTCTTTATTTAATACATAATCCGTAATTTCTTCTAATAATGCATCTTTTTGTTTAATTTCATTTGTTTTAATCATGCTATTCTTCCCTTTCTGTCGAAAATTCGTTATTATTAATGATGGGTGTCGGTCAAACACCCATCTGGCGGGCGGCGCTAACAACTCCCCAGTTGTTCTTATTTACTAAGCACATGTCGCTCGCCAATATAATTTACACGTGGACGGAACAATCGATTGTTCGCATGTTGCTCAATTACGTGCGCACATAGTCCCACTGTTCTAGAGCTAAAGAAGATTGGTGTGTAAAGTTGAATTGGGATACCAAGCATCCAATATACTGGAGCTGCATAATAATCAAGGTTCGGATAAATTCCTTTTTCCTTCTCCATAATCTTTTCTCCAGCTTCACACATTTCATATAGTGTATAATCACCTTTTACATCACATAACTGCTTTAAAGCTTCCTTCATCATCAGTGCTCTTGGATCCATCTTCTTCATATACACTCGATGTCCAAACCCCATAATTTTTTCTTTGTTAAATAGTTTCTTCTGTAATAACTCTTCAAACTTCTCAACATTACCAGCTTCTAAAAGCATGTACATAACCGCTTCGTTTGCACCGCCGTGTAAGCTACCTTTTAAAGATGCAACTGCACCTGTTAAAGCACCATATAAGTCGGATTGCGTTGATGCAATAACGCGCGCTGTAAATGTAGAGTTTGGCATTTCATGCTCACTATATAATACAAGGGAACGATCAAAGATCTTCTCCTCAAGTTCAGTCGGTTTTTTACCTGTTAACATATAGAAGAAATTCGCACTATATGATAATTCCTTAAGAGGCTCGATTGGGTCTTCATTATTTAAAATATGATAGCTATTCGCTACAATATTTGGTACTTTACTCAATAATTTGTACCCGCGGCTTTTGTTTACTTCTAACGAGCGGTTTTCGATATCATTATCGTAACCAGCTAATGCAGACACACCTGTACGCAATCCATCCATCGGGTGCGTTTCTTTCGGTAATGCCTTTAATACGTTGAATACACCTTCTGGTACCGCGTATTCCTCTTTTAATTTCTTTTCAAGTGTTGCTTTTTCATCCTCATTCGGTAGATGTTCTTCCAATAAAAGGTGCACAATGTCTAAATACTCTTTTGTTTTTGAGAGTTCGATTAAATCATACCCTTGAATTACAATTTCACCTTTCACCGTGTCAAGAAACGAGATCTTCGTCTCCGCTGCCACTATACCATCTAATCCCGGGGAAAATTTTTCTTCAGCTTTCATCATTATTTCCTCCAATCCTAATAGATCTTCGTGCACATAACTGTAAGCCTTTACAATATTGTGAAACTACATTTCTATTTCAATGTATCAGAGTTTTTAGAAGATTTCAATTTATTTTATAATGATAAGTTTCCTATACTTTTACCGATGTAACAATACAATTTTTCAAAAATAACTTTCATATTTTATAAAGAAAGGACAGACTTCTTTTCGTTTTTATTAAAACAAAATATAAGGATACTCCAACAAATCCCGCAGAATATATCATTCTCCCTATTCTATTAAAAAAATAAAAAAAACGAGCTGTACACATGCACAACTCGTTTCTACATAATATTTATTTCACTATCTCATCAATATAATTCTTATATAAAACTTATTTATTTTCAAAAAAGTTATTATTTTACATAATTAAATTAAATTTCTTACGTTTCCTCGTGATAACCTACAACTAAATGATAGTTTTGAAAGTGCTAAAGATCATCAACATTCACAAAAAAATAGAATGTCTTCTTCCTCAACTGACACAATTTCCCCATCTGGTTTCCTAGAAACTATCACTAAAGAATATCCAGGCTGAATTGGACTATTATCATGCTATATTCGTAATTCTTCCTTAAACCATTGTAAATCGTCATGTTCAATTAAAATTTTCATCTTTGTTCCTCTTGTTTACCCAAATTCTTTTTTACCTAATCGCTGTTTTACAAAAATGACAAAAATAATGAAAGCGATTAGTCCTGAAATTGCACTACCTGCAAATAAAATACGGTAACCGAACATTTGCGAAACAACTCCAAGTAAAATCGCACCCAATCCAATCCCTAAATCAAATGCGGTAAAGAATGAAGCGTTAGCAACTCCTCTTTTACTCGGGTCAACAATTGTAAGCATCGCTGCTTGCAAAGCTGGTTGTGCTGAGCCAAATCCAATACCGTATAATATCGCCGCAATCATTACACCCGTCAAACCATTTGAAAGAGTTAATACAACGATAGCTAAAATAGTAATGCATAATGCTGGGAGTATGATGAATACTTCTCCAAATTTATCTAATAATTTCCCTGAAATTGGTCTTACAATTGTTAAAGCAACCGCATATACAAGAAAGAATGTCCCCGGATTCACATCAATTGACGATGCAAATAGCGGTAAAAACGTCGTAATCCCTCCATATGCAAATGATAAAAAGAAAACAACAATTGTAATGGATAATACGGATTTTTCAAACAGTTGCATTTTCCCTTTTTCTTTTTGTGGTGTGAATGACATTTTCGTCATGAACGATAATAGGACTGCCATAAAGGATAAAAGAGTTGCTAACAAGAATAGACCATGAAATGAATAATTTTGTACCACCGATAATCCAATCATCGGGCCGATTGCCATCGCAATTGTCATAGCCATCCCATACCATCCCATACCTTCGCCGCGGCGTGAATCTGGAATAATATCAGTAATCGCTGTTCCAACAGCTGTTGTAGAAACAGCCCATGTTACTCCGTGAATAACACGTAAAACAGCTAAAAGTATAATAGTAGATGCTAAATTATAAGCATACATCGTTAGCCCAAAAAAGATGAGTCCGAAAATAATAAAAGATCTTCTACCATATTGATCTAACATTCCTCCGATAATTGGTCGTATTACAACTGCTGCTATTGTAAACATCCCCATCATAAGTCCAACTTGTGATTCATTGCCACCTATCTCTTTAATAAAGAGCGGGAGTGTTGGAACAAGTAAATAAAATCCTGTAAATAAAAATAACATTGCGAAAGTCATTTGAATAAATGATTTCGTCCATAATCGTTCCATTAAAATTCCTCCATAAACACGTAAGTTATTGCAATTAACACTTCCATTTTACATTTTCCCGGTCACTTTTCCCTCCGTAAATAGACGTATCTTTTTATAATAAATGGTCTACAATCAATTTAAATTGGTCTTACAACTTTATACGTATACCTTAGCCTAAAGTCCTATCTATATGTACCTTTATCTGTGTGAAAAGAATATACTACTGTTATTATCACAACTTAGGAGTGATTATGTTATGTGGGTATCTTCAAGAGTAACTGCCGTAGTTCCTTCGACTCCTGGGATACACGTTCCCGCCACTCATACAGCTAGTTCCGATGTCGGTATTGAACTTCCCGCAACTTGGCAACAATATCAAATTCCCGGTCAAGTTACCCCCTCATTTTGGCATCATGGCGCACATCCAAGTAGTACTACCTTTTACAACCCCAGTTATACTCCATTGCCTCCGACTCAAGTCTTTTATCATTTTCCATCAATTTATTTTCAAAATTTCTATGGTACTTTTAACATTTAAATTTAAACGATAAAAAAGCACTTAAGATTGTAATGTTTACAAATCTTAAGTGCTTTTTTGTACTTTTTATAAAATTTTCTTATTGCCCATTATTAGCAGGGGCCTCTCCTGCATTCCCGCCAGTATCTGGTTGTGTCGTCGCTGGTGGAGTTGTATTACCTTGCCCCCCTCCATTATTTGCTGGAGGTGTCGTATTTCCTTGACCTCCTCCGTTATTTGCTGGAGGTGTCGTTCCTTGACCTCCTCCGTTATTTGCTGGAGGTGTCGTTCCTTGGCCTCCTCCGTTATTTGCTGGAGGTGTCGTTCCTTGGCCATTTCCGTTATTTTGTTCATTTTGTTTCTTTTGTTCTTCTTGTTTCTTTTGCTCTTCTAGTTTCTTTTGTTCTTCTTGCTTCTTAAGTTCATCTTGTTGCTTTTGTTCTTCTTGTTTTTTCAGTTCTTCTTGTTTCTTTAATTCTTCTTGCTTTTTCTCTTCTTCAGTTTTTTGCTGTTGATCTTGTTTTGGTTGTTCCGTTGTATCCGGTACGCTCGTATTTGGAGAAGAATCACGTTTTTCACCTTTTATACGTAACTCACTACCTTCTTGAATAACAGTACTTGGCATTTTAAAGCGTGATTTATCTGTAGCCATTTCACTCATCATTTCTTTAAAGATCAATTGTGCAATTTTCGTATTTTTACTACTAATATACTCGTCTTTACCATCTTTCATATACCCAGTCCATACTGCCATCGTATATTGTGGCGTATAACCTGCAAACCAACTATCACGAGTTGCACTTTCTGGAATATTAAATTTCGCTAATTGTTTTGAATCATAGTTTGTTGTACCCGTTTTACCAGCTACATCTAAAGAACTAATATTTGCCGCTGTACCAGTACCTGATGTCACCACTGAGCGAAGCATATCAGTAATCATATATGCTGTAGAGTCAGCTATAACTTGTTTTGGTTTTTGTCCAAAACTTTGTGACTTGCCGTCTGGATAAACTACTTTCTTAACAAAATGCGGTTTCGTATACTTTCCACTATTACCAAATGTCGCATAAGCACCCGCTATTTCAGTTGGTGATACTTCGTTTGTACCAATAGCTGTAGATTCTGCCGGCGCTTTATTAAATGTAATACCTAATTTCTCAGAGAATTCCTTCGATTTATTAAGTCCTACTTCTTTTGCAGTTTTAACTGCTGGAACGTTACGTGACATTTTTAACGCTTCACGCATAGTAATTGGACCTAAATGACTTCTGTCCGCATTTCGAAGTTCTTGTCCAGTTGAATATTTAAATGGAGAATCATCAATTTGATGATAAGTAGCCCATTTTAAGTATTCAATTGCAGGACCGTAATCAAAGATTGGCTTCATAGTTGAACCGGCTGCACGATCTAATTCAATCGCCATATTATGCCCTTTAAATACTGCTTTATTTTCACCACGACCACTGCCTATAGCACGAACCTCACCTGTTTTCGTATCCATAAATGTGAAAGCACCTTGGAATTTCTCATTTGGATAATCAATAATATTTGTATTTAAAATATTATCAGCCAACTTCTGTGCTTTTGGATCCAATGTTGTATGAATTTCTAAACCGTCAGATCCAATATTTACATCTGGTATTTCCTTTTCTACTTCTTTCACTACTGCATCCATAAATGCAGGATATGGCATCGCTTGTAGCTCAGCTGCACTCTTAATATTTTTATCCACTGGTACTTTCGATGCTTCTTCCATTTCTGCCTTTGTAATATAACCATGTCGGTTCATTAATTTTAGTACAACATCTCTTCTTTCTGTTGCCCTTTGAACATTTTCTGGTTTCGATGGATCATAGTTATTTGGTGCTTTCGGTAAACCTGCAAGCATCGCAACTTCTGGTAATGTTAAATCTTTCAATTCTTTACCATAGTAGTTTTGTGCTGCTGTTGCAATTCCATATGAACGATTTCCTAAATTAATTTTATTTAAATACATTTCTAAAATTTCATGTTTTGAATATTGTTGTTCTAGCTTATAAGCTAAATATATTTCCTGAACCTTACGTTTTGATGTTTTTTCCATCGATAAGAAGTAGTTTTTAATAACCTGCTGTGTTATCGTACTTCCACCTTGTGAACCGTAATCTCCTTTAAGACTTACCAAAACAGCACGGGCAGTACCTTTAAAGTCTACTCCGCTATGTTCGTAAAAACGTGCATCTTCTGTTGCTAAAAATGCATTTTCTACTAATTTAGGAATTTGATCATACGTAACATTCGTCCGTTTTTCTTTCCCGTATTCATATACCAAATCGCCATTTTTATCATAAATTTTTGAGGATAACGGATTAACAAGTTTTGCTTTCTCAAGTTTTGGTGCATCCTTAATCATTACGAAAAAGGTAGCAACCCCCCCCACTAAACCAATAATACCAAGTAATAAACAAGTAATTAAAAACTTGCGAAAGAATGATGTTTTACCTTTTGGTTTTTGTGTTTTAGAAGCTGGCTGTTTTTTCTTTTTAACTTGTCGTCGCTCCTCTCGAGAACGATAATTTTCTGACATGTTACTTTCTCCTGCCTTTCAATTCTCCCGTTGATTTACTTCAAAATATTGAGGTCACTTTCTAAAATAAATTTAATTCAGAAAGTATATTGACCTGGAGCATTCAATATTTTCCCAATTCACAGATTATAAATTTTAGAATACTTCTTATACAAAGTATTTTCACTTTTATTTTCCCTAATAATGCTGCCCCTTTAAGCATAGAATGTAAAAAGTGAATTTTTAATACCTCGTATAAATAATATACCTTTTTTTCAAATGGTCAATATTTTCTTATTTATAAATCAAAGGTGAAATAAAAATAGCACAACGATATGTACTTCGTGTGAACTTCCTTATAATTACGTATAACGAACATTTAATATATTGCATATAAGTATAATACCTCTTTAATTATAAGGATTTCAACACCACAACCTCAACATCTACAAGAAATTATTAAAAATGAAAAGTGAGGAGTTGCGCAATGATGGAACTATCTCCCGTGATTTCAAAAAATATAGTTGCTGTTGGCTATAATCCTTTTTCTATGATTTTACGCATCCAATTAAAGAATGGAATGTATGATTTCTTTGACGTGCCTGAAAACATTTACACCAGTCTATTAAACGCATACTCTAAAACTAATTATCACAATACTTATATTAAAAATTCTTTCCGCTACACTAAAATTTAAACTTCAACAGCATAAAAAAGAAAGGAGGTAGTCCCCCCTTTCTTTTTAAAATAAATTCACGACTCAGCTATCTTCTATTCCTCTTATTAATTTCATCATATGCTTGAATTTGTTTTTTTAAACGCCGATCTGCTTTTTTATCATGTACAACTAATATCGCATGTATAACCCCTGGAACCCAAAATATTAATGTTAATATGAAATTAATTATTGCTTGAACTAGTTTTCCACAAAATAATACGGCTACAGGTGGTAGAAGAATTGCCAATACATACATCATCTCTTGAAAACTCCTTTTTTGTATTTTTTATCTCTCTTCTTTTCATACACTAACAAAACCAATTATTTTTTGTCTTTCATAAATTTCAATTAAGCATGAAAAACTTTTCTACTCTTATATATATTCTATTCATATACCCAAAAACCTACTACTTCAATCTTACCACTTATGTAAAATTGAAATTTCCCTACCTTTATTAAACGAGCATTTTCATATTTTTATTTTTTCTAATCTTTCTTCTTTCTCTATTATAGTTAATCCAATCGCAGAAATAATAGTTCCTATTGCTTGTATCCAAATACCAATGAGAGCTATTATCCTCTCGTTCTTTTTATTAATCATATGATCTTCATTTTCTATTCCATTCTTCGATACATTAACAATACCTTGATACGCTTGAAGTCCAGCGCCTAAACTTTGCAGAGAATTGCCTAGTATTATAATTCTCTGTATTGCTTTCATCTCCAGCAAAGCTGCTTCTACTCCTAAAAAAGCTCCAATTGATTGTAAACTGTTTCCGACAATTATGAGAAAATCATTCTCTTTCAATTGTTCATTTATATTAAAATATGTTCCTATTACATTTGATATATTCCCTAATGCTAATAACTCAATGCCCATTTTATCAAGCATTTCACTTTTATTCTCCAAACAAATATTTTGATTTTCTTTTTCACCTTCATCTTCGGTATTATTACTCGCTATAATTTGTAATATATACCCGAGGGCTTGTAATGAGCTTCCTACAATTACAAGATCCGATTCAACTTTCTCTTCTCCGATAAACCCTCTTGTCGTCCCAATAGCCGCTGTAAGATTTCCTCCTACTTGAAACCATGCTCCTGTCACCTTTAAACCGCTTGGATTCATTCTGATCACCTATTTAGAAATTTTCTAGTGCTTTCGAAATACACAAATGGTATCCTTTATCCCATATTTATTTTCTATATGTAATTTTGTGCATTCTATAATGTATTAATCATATAAAAAAGCACCTTTAAGGTACTTTTTTATATATGGTGTGTGCACTAAAAATTTGCTAATTAAAAGATACTTATACAATTCAATATATATTTACATACAATCTGGACATGTCAATGAAGCTCCATTTTTATCTATTGTTATATTCAATATATATTGAATCGCATGATGTGACCAAATTTCAGGTGTGGGTGATTCTTTTACATACTGTGGTGCACATGAATACAGCATTGGGGTGCTAATACTTCCGCCCGGATCTAAAGCCACAACAGCCATACCATAGGGCAATTCAAGTGCCATAGATTTCGTGATACCTTCAATTGCAAACTTTGAGGCACAATATGGCGCAAGCTCAGCTTCCCCCTCTCTCCCCCAACTAGAACTCATATTAATAATAATTCCTTCTTTCCTAGCTACCATCGCTGGGACAAACGCTCTTATTACATTTACTACACCGTTTACGTTTACATTCATTATATTTTCGAATTCTCGAGCGGTTATTTTCCACAATTGTGCATTTTTATTAACAATCGATGCATTATTTATTAACAAATCAGGTGCTCTATGTCTGTTGAGTATATAATTTGCCCAACTACTTACTTGTTGAGAATCTGAAACATCAATTATTTGAAAATCATGTGTATTACCGTAATATTTTTTCAGTTCTTCAATTTTATCTTTTGAACGTCCACAGCCATATATATTCCATCCCAATTCATGAAATCGATCAACCATTGCACGGCCTAATCCTTGTGTCACTCCTGTAATAATTACAATCTTTCTAATGTCGTTTCGCGTCACGTACCTCTCCTCCTTTACAACATTGTACACTCTTCCTTTTCATTCAGCCATTTACTAAAGTATCAACTCATTTCATACTTTAGTAATAGTTTTTATATAAACAAAAAGAGTAACCATAACAGTTACTCTTTCTTATATATCAAAAAAATCATTATTTATTTCGTTATTGCTTTTAAATTTTAGCTTCTCTTTTCTGCATTTTAATAAAACTATATTTATGTTTACAGTGGGATTCATTCGAAAAAATTTCATACCATTTTTTCAACATAGAACAGTTCACCTCTATGTAAGAATCTTCATCTAGTCTTATTACATACTTTTATATAAATTCTCAATCTCATGTTGCAACTTTTGGAATTGTTCAAAATGCATAGTGATAGATTGACTGTTACCATAATCAACACTATGCTTCACAAATAAAACACCAGTATCATGAAAAATTGCTTCCAGTTCTTTTCTGATGGATACTTTCATTATATGTGCTGTTTTAATAGCCGATATAATTGCAATTTCATTAAACTTTAATTTTATTTCATTTGGACAAAATGCTTCTTCAATCAATATAACTTCATTGCTATAAATAAGTGCAACAAGATTACTTGATTTTGCATCTGTTAAATCTACTTTTTTTATAACATTATTCATTACATTTTGCCTCCTCTGATTTCGTATATATTAATTATACAATTGTTATTTTTAATTACTCAGCCTTACATAAATTTTAACATACTTTTATTGTGGGATTAAGCTACACTTCAAACGTTTTACTATTCCACAATTTTTGTTACATGAACCCTTTGGACTATAAGGCCATATAGTAGTGTTAACAAATGATTGTAAAGCGGGTGAAAACTATGCCCTCAATTGTAGGGAATTTAGTTGTACAAAATAGTAACGGTTCATTTAACTTAGGTGATTTCTACAACGTTTCTCCGAAAGAAAATACGAAGGCTTATAATGGATCCGGTGCTTCAAACGTTGGTTTTGTTGTTAACACTTTTAATGGCGTGAGCGCGACTAATACGTTTGATTCTGACCTTGCAGATCAAAACCAAGTGGGTACAGCCTAGTCTTATTTTTTCATCGTTCTGTTTAAGAATTTTAAATTTGTCCATACTATAATCAGGCTGTTACACAGCTATAGTACCCTATCTTTTTCTCCCTTTCCCTGGGGCTTAGCAGCTAGTATGAAGCTAGCTGCTTTTTCGTTTCATTTTTCTATTCCTCATCTAACATAACATAAAGGAAGCTAAAATTTAAATTTCAGCTTCCTTTATGTTATTTCAATAATATCCGAAGTATTAAATACGTAAGTTTTATAAAATGCGTCAGTACATATTACACTGTGCTTTAGCGGGTTTATATGCACAACTGTCATATAACTTGTAAGGATGTAGCCATCTTCAAAATATGTCACCAATATTTCTTTCTCAGACAATAATGACGTTAATAATTTATCAGAAATTCCCTCTTTTGCTTCGTTTGTTAAGAGCGGTTTTTGTACTTTAAATTTCTCTCCAATAACCTTTTGTATACTTAACAACTGTTCCGACATTACTGTAAATGGAACCCATTCTCTTTTTTCTTTTTGCACCTTTACATCATTCATTTCTGTATCTCCTTGATCATTTATCCACTCTATTTCACACACATTGTTCCTCAATTATTCATTATTAATTGCTAGGCTCATATTTTATCCCGCATTAACAGGTAGTGAAGCCCTTACCTCAAAATTCGCTATATGCGAGGACGGTAAGACGAAAATCAATTGCCCGTAAACGCTTAATTGGTGAAAACTAATAATTAGCGGAGGATGAACACCCTGCTAATTAAAGTTTCATTTTATTTCTAACTCTTATACTATCTATACCCACAGGAACATTCGTTCTAATTATACACGAACCTACGTTCTTTTGAAATGATTTATCCATCATTTATTTTTTCTTCATCGAATAAGCTTTTCACTTCTTATTTAATAGGACGTTCACCTATCAACTAAAAAAGCGACTTCATACAAAGTAAAGTCGCTTTTTCTAATATCGTATATTTCTATATTTATTTTTCTATCCTGACAAGTGTTCTTTCCGGAATACAAATTTCATCTATATTAATATGATTTATTTTTAATTTTAATTCTCCCACTCGTTCTTTATGTTCATCACCAACCCAACAACTGAATAATTCAAAATAATCCCCATCATTTAAATATCCTTCCATAATCGAGCATAAAGCTAATAGCTTTTTTTTAGCTTCTTTCTTCTCCCTTTCATTTTGCCACTCAACAAGTTCAATGCCCCAACTCGTTGAAACTTCATACGTGTAATTTGTTTGAAATTGAAACTCTTGTACAATTTCAAGCATACTTTCATCTGAAAAGCACGGTCCAAAAACAATTACATCATTAGAATCTGGATCCGTTAACGGAATTTCTACATTGCATCCTATATAACTTGCTAAACTCATTTTTACTCCTCCATATTCGTATAAAAAATACTTTATATAAACATTTATCTACTTAAATATAAAATTTCTGCCTAAACTAAAAGGTTTTAAATTTTTGATTTTATTAACCCATCTATAAATGAAAGCATACATTATGAAGAACGAACTCACAAAATTTCTATGAAAAGAGAGCAATTTAAACACTCTCTTTTCGTACATACTATATAAAACTGTTTAAAAATACATAATTGCCTCTTATTATTACATATATTTTGGTTGTACTATTATATGTAATTCCCTCTCTGTCACTGTTTTTTTGGGGTTACGAAAATACTCTAATTCATATTTTAATACTTCATACTCAACCATCCCGATCTTAATCCCTTTCGTTTCTTTTAAAATAACTAATAGGTTACTTATATCTTCATCATACGATTCAAAAATCTTCCCTCCACCTTCTCTTTGAAAAATTACTTTCACATTTTCTCCCCCTATATGAATTATTTATCAATTCAATAATTCATTTAAAAGTATTCATTCTTTCCCATGAAAATTCCATACTAAAAAGAACATCCATCTTAATAGAATGCTCTGCTTTTCACTTCCTATAGCGTCAATATATTCTCAATACTATTGTATGTATCACCGATGATTTTATGAGTATTTTAGATTAGTTTGTTCCAATTTGTTTATGGCTATTTCAGAATGAAATACCAGCCCTTTTCATTTGTATGAACAATGTTCTTGTTGCACATTCTTTCATGTACTTTCTATACTCTTTTATTTTCTCCATGACGCTCAGTATCATGCCATGGCTCCGATGTTTCTTTGATTTTTTATATTCGCTACGCCCTAATCCTTCTTCTTTTAAATCAATTACATACAATTGAGCATAATCCGGATTTACTAACGATAATGAAGCAAATATATTTTTAAAGAAGACCCTATTTCCTCCCTATTCAAATAGTGTTTTCACTTCCATTGCTCTTGCAATGTGATACATAATTTTTTCGACATTTTTCTACACAAATAGACATTTTTAGTGTATTCTATAGTAGAAGAATAATTAAAAGACTTATTCTTTGCTATTGAGAGAAGAGCCTGAGAGCCATATCAGGCTCTTCTTTGCTTATACACCATGTATCATTCTTCAAACTATGTTTATCCACTTCAATCAAATTAATCAATTAAAACATTATAATATCAACATTCTATGAAGTACTTATTATCCGCCTTAAAAAAACCATAATTTCCCATTGTAATTCTTAATATTTAAATGTAATATTGTATTGTCTTACTATCTATTTATAACTCACACACTAATTAGAAAAGGGAACCTATATAGGTTCCCTTTTCTAATTATAATTACAGTCATTATTTCTTTTCTAGAAATTCAAATGTATCTTTAAATTCTTTATCGTTAACCTTAATATTAGCATCTTTCAATAAATCATTGACTATTTGTTGTTTCCATTTACCTGTCGTATCTTGTAGTCTTTGCTGTTCTAAATCTTTACGAATTTTATCTTTCACTTCATCAAATGGCTTCAATTCTTTTTTATCCGTCACTTTAATAATATGGTAACCATAAGTTGTTTTTACCGGATCGCTTACTTGTCCTGCATCTAATTTATACACAGCTTCCTCAAATTCTTTCGCCGTTTGCCCTGGAGCAAAACCAGTTATTTCTCCGCCTTGTTCCTTTGAACCAGTATCCTCTGAGTATTGCTTCACTAAAGCCGCAAAATCTTCACCATTATTTACTTTCTCTTTCACTTCTTTAGCAGTCTTTTCATCTTTCACTAAAATGTGACTTACCTTCATTTCTGGTTTATAGTTATCTTTTACATCTTTTTCTGTGACAGTCGCTTTAATCGCTTTCTCAAATGCAATTTCTGGCTTCATTTTTTCTTTTAATTCATCTTCATTTTTTAACCCAACTCGCTCTAAAGTCGATTTGAAGTTGTCACCCATTTTATCTTTTGCTTCTTCTACTTGTTTTTTTGCTTCTTCATCTGAAACTTTATATTTATCTAGCAACGCCTTACTTAACACCATTTGATATAAAGTACTTTCCCCATATTTTTGTCTTAATTCTTTACTTAACTCTTTCTCTGTAACATTTCCTACTTTTGATGTTACTACGTTGTCTGAGGAACCACATGCAGATAATGCCAGTACTACGCATGAAATAATTGTTCCTAAAAATAGTTTTTTCTTTTTCAATTCAAAATACCTCACTTTTATTATTATACAAGAATAACTATACGATACACTTGTGTAAACAATGTGTTTTCCACATGTAATTCATTTCATTTGAAAAAACTATGTATCATGCTCTTTTTGTTCAAATATTAAAGGTCATCTTACTATGTATCAGTAATATGACCCTTTGCGTATTCCTAAAAACATTTTAGCTACTTATACATACTTAATCGTTACATGTTCTTCCAGTATCCAATTATTTTTTCCGATATCTACCGCATTCTTGGCTCTTCCCCACACACGAAAAGATTTTGATCCATCAATATTACCTTTATAATTTATACATTCAGGCTCTGCATAGTAATTTACTTCGTACCCAACAGGATATTTTGAGGATGCATAAAACCATTTCACATCAAAATATTTTTCATATACCCACTGCTTATCGTTCCCCAAGCAAATCATATCTTTATCGGCACCTCCCCAATAACCATGTAAGACTAAATATGGCGTTTTTTGAGTGATTGTACCTGTAAACTGCGGATTCGCAGGATTTTCATATAAGTTTATGCCATATCCATCTGGATATTTTGAAATCGCAATACCAATACCATTTGATTGCTGTGTATTCTCTTTGTTAGATTGAATAGATTGATTTACTTGATCTGAATCTATAAACCAAGAAAGCGACTTATTTCCTATTAATTGATTCAAATCACATTTCCCAATACCAGGAACATTTCCCGAATCAGTATATTGCCAAATATCGCACGGATATGCTGGCTTATTCCCTCCATAACGAGGTATCCATACAAAATCAGCTTCAATATTACGTGCTCCAAATGATACATACGTGTGATGCCCCACATATAGCCCTACTTTTTTTGCACCTAAACGGCGTAATTCATCTATAAAAGCTTGTGTCCCCCCTTGCATATCCATCATCGTTTGAACTTCTACGTCCACCACCCAAAATTTAGCAGATTTATCGCCACGACTCCAAAAATCTTGTGCCTCTTTCCTGGCATCAGCAATAGATATAAAACGGCAAAATGCATAATTACCAAATGGAATACTGCGTTTCTTCATTTCATTCACATAATTTTGATACATAAAATCTACCGTATTCGAGCCATCTTGAACTCTAGCAATAACTAAATCTAGCCAAGATGCTGCAATATCCCAATTAATAGTTCCATTCCATTTTGAAATATCTATAATATACCCCATTACAATTCCACTCCTTTTTATTATCATATTCAAAGATTGTTTTATTGAAAGCCCCTTATGCCTAATACTAGCTATCTATAATATAAATAAAGAAAATCTATATTGTTTTTCAAAATATACAGTCTTTTAATTAAGTTTCTACTAATTTTCCACATTCTGATCACACTATAAAACTCCATATCATTATCAACTCAACTAAATTTTCATATTATATTAATACGCCTTTATAATCTAAACGAAAAATCGCAGTATACAATACTGCATCTTAGGAGCTGATTTCATGAAAAAAAAACCTATCTTGTTCAAAGTTCCACCAAATTCAAAACTAAAAGTTACATTTTTCGGTCCTTGTAACGAGGTAATTACAAATGTGTCTATAATTAATCAACTTTCCACACCTAAATGTCAAACTATTACGCAATATCCAAACTATAAGAAATACGAAACTGAAGTGCGATCATTATCCAATTGTTAATCCGTTCCTATTCACAATCCTTACAATTTGGTTAGCTAAACGACTTCAATAATAGATTAAAATTACTCATTTCATGATATTCCATTGATAATCTATTGATTTTTTACACGTTTTTATGAACCGAGCATATATTAATGTATGGAGATTATCCACTCATAAAACCTATCTTTCTTTAGAGCGTACTTTTTATGTATGCTCTTTTTTTATTTATCCCTCATTCTATACATGTAAACCTGTTCACTTTTATATTTCATGAGTGGTAAACCCACCCACTGTTTATAAACAATCTAATCAATGTGTACTCAACAATACTTATTTATTTATTTATTTATTATACGTTCACTATAATCCTTGCATTTTCTTTCGATTTTTGAGAAATTGAAATGAGTTAATTTATTTTATTTTAATATCTTGATAAAAAGGTGAAATGTATGACTGTTGTACATATTAGGTGGTCTAAACTTTATAATTTATCTGAAATCAATCATTATGAAGAAGCTTTTTCAAAGGGGATATATGCAATTTATAGAGTGTATCGTGGAAAAGAAAAATTACTATACATTGGAAAAACAAAAAGAAGTTTTTCGAAGCGATTAAATGAACATTACAAAGATTGGATTCATGGAGCAAGAGGAATCCATGTAAGGTTAGGGATTTTAGAATTTCCTAATGGCGGTAAATATTCTGAACAAAAATTATCAGATGTAGAAGCACTTTTAATTTCTTGGCATACTCCACTAGAAAACACCCAATGTACGAATTACTATATAGGAAGAGAAAATTTAGAAGTTATCAGCTTTGGACAAAGGGGATTAATTGATAAAAAAATAACTACTCAGAACTATGAATGGGTATGAACTCAGATTATAAATTAGTTTAAAAGAGTTTGACGCTCCTACCCCTAAAGTCCGCTGTGGTTTTTGACGTATAACAAGGCAACATAAAGATCTATTCTTCGCCATTGAGAAAAGCGCTTGATCGCCATGTCATGCTCTTTTTCATTTAAACTGACCTCTGTTACATTTGTATATTGATTCAATCATCATCTAGCTACTAAATTGACCAACAATATATTAAAATTCTTTATATACTTAAGGAGGTCCATTTACCCATATATTTTAGAAAAACAATAATAATCCCCCACCATTTGGTGAAGGGGATTAACTAAAACTACAAAAAATGTTTTATTATCTTCATTATTCAGTTGGAGAAGGGAATCTTGCCGCTTCAAAGTGAACAGTATTCAAACCATTAACATTTTGTACAATTACGCCAGCAACACTACTCTCAGCAAAAACTTCAACTGAATCCCCTGCTTCTAATTGAAGAATAGAAGTTACTGAAACATCATTATTAAAAAATACCCCTGTCCCAAAGAAATCATTATCTATCGCTATTGCTGGATTTCCATTCACACGAATTTCAACTCTAGCTCTGTAATTTACATTAAAATCATTTGGAGAGAATGTTATATTTCCTAGTACACTATATACTCCTCTAGTCTTCGGAATAAAAATAGATGTTGCTGGATTATATTCGTTCGCTAGATCAAACTGTTCATTTTGAAATAATACTTTAACAGAAGTATTTTCCGGAACAAGTTGATTCATTGTATTAACAGCTCTAAATGCAGACGCTCTTACAAGCTTTTCTTTCTTATCATCACAACAATTCACTTTTACATACTTTCTATCACATTGACTATTTTTTCTAAAACAATCATGACTTTTCTTTTTATAACCTTGACAATACTTACAGTAATAGTATGGCGTAGTAAATCCCCCCTTAAATTTATGATTACATAATATGTAACATAGATTAGAATCGTTTGGACAAACTGATACTATTTTTAATAGAATAAAAAAACCCCTACCATTTCGGCAGGGATTATCCTTTATCTTCTGTATACTCGACTTTATTTAATTGGTGAAGGGAATCTTGCCGCTTCAAAATGTGAGCCGTCTTCCGAAGTGCTTAAAACTCCGTCTATGCTACTTTGTGCATACACCTCAACTTGGTCTCCTTCATCCAATTGAATGATCGTCGAAACACTTACTACATTTCCAAAGCTTATTGGACCGAAAAAGTCATTATCTATAGCTATTGCTGCGTTTCCATTCACACGAATTTCTACACGAGCTCTATAATTTAAACTAGAATTGTTTGGAAAAAAACCAATCGTTCCAATAATAGAGTAAACCCCTCTAGTCTTCGGAATAAAAATAGACGTTGCTGGATTATACTCATTTGCTAAATCAAATTGTTCATTTTGGAACAATACCTTTACAAAAGTATTGGCAGGAACCGTTTGATCCACCGTATTTCTAGCTCTAAATGCTGATGCCCTAATAAGCTTATCCTTGTTGTCATTACACTTACTAGTGTTCTTACAACAGCCATGCAGTTTCTTTTTATACTCTTTACAAGACATACTAGTTCCCCTTTCATGCTTATTACTACATATTATGTAAGAGGTATTCGTAATGTTTGGACGAGCTATTGCTTAAGCCCTATACTTACGCCCTATTTATATACACGTGAGCGAAAAACTTATCAACAACACCACAGCCTAGATGCATATTGCTCTCTATTCAAATTTGATAGGTTCTTCTCTTATCTATTTTACTTACTATACAAAAAAAAGAGCGAATCTACATCCGCTCCTTCCCTCATATTTACGGCGCAAAGCTTATCATCCAACCTAGCATAAATCCAAATACAGCAAATAGTAGCATAAAAACAAATAAACTACATGCCCACAATGCATATTTTCGACTTTTTCTTTTTGTGATCATGCCTACGACTGAACATAACAATCCAACTCCAACTATTTGCCGAAAACCTTCGTCTATAAATGTTTCTTGCATAAGCAATATAATGTTTAAATACAATAACGCTAGAAATGCAATAATTAATGAAATAATCCCCATCCACGTTTCCTTTTTATAACTATGATTCTTTCTTTTTTTTAAGAATGCCAATTCCATAATCTCGCTTCACCTACTTTCAAGTTTCTAACTTTTTCATGACTCATTAATTTTTCAACTTCTCCTTTAGGTCCAGTTACAACTGCTCCGTATGTTTTTACCCCATTTTTTTCAAGGAAAGAAATACGCTTTGACAACTCTAAAGTTTTCGCTCTAGATAGCTTCACCGCTAAATCTTCATGCTTCTGTAATGACTTTAACACATCAATAAATTGTTCTTCATGAGGTGAATCACTTGAAAAAGGACCACCTAGACTTGAAATTATATCTGCCGGAAAACCAATCGGTGCAACATACATACCCTCATCATTCTTTTGCTTCTCCTCTAGTCCTGTATTCACGGCATACCAAACAATATCAATAGTTGGAAACATGTTCGTTACCTCTTGTATACTTAATAATTCTCTAAAAGATACAAATGCTTCTACAACAGATTCTTGCGGAAGACCTTTTAATACCTGCGCTTCTTCGCTACTACTATAAGACACATTATAATTATTAGGGTGAGACAATACCTCGTTATCTACGTATGAGATTTCTGGAATTTTTTCATCTGTTGTATATTCACGGCTTACTTTCGTTGCTCTACTTAATAAATAATCTGTTTTCTCTTCTCCTATTCGAATATCTTTCTTTCCTACCCTTTTATACAAATCAAAATGCAATTGTAAACTAAGCGGTAACAACGTTTGCTCCATGTCCCTTTCTTTCATAAATACATTTGGTTCTGTTACACTTAACGTTTGATTTACTACATTCCGTATCTCCATCGCGTTTGTAGGTGCCAATGTATAATAAAAGAGTGTAGATATATATAAAATAGGTTGAATAAGTAATAACAAAGTAAATACAATCAAAACATTCGTAATACGCGCTCTTTTTTTACCTATTTTCAACACTTGCTCCTGTTTTCCATCAGGAAGAGAGGCTGGCCTTTGATGAAGAGCTTCTTGTAACAATTCTTTATAATCATCTTGTTCAGAATGAGGTTTATCATTTGTCATTTTGACTCTTTTCCTCCTTTAACAATTCTTTTAATCTCTTTCTCCCACGAAATATATGACTTTTATAAGTGTTTAACTTTAAATCTAATACAGAAGCACCCTCTTCGTACGTTAATTGATGTACGTCACATAATAAAATAGCTTGTGCCTCTATCACCGGTAAAGTATGAATAATCTGAATTAATTTTTCGTAACTATTTTTTGCGACTACATACTCTTCTGTAGATTCCCCTGCTTGTATTGTCTCTAATTCCTCCGTTCCTACAAACGTTACTTTTTTCTCTTTCCTTACAAAATCAATAAACGTATGATATGCCACTTTAAAAAGCCATGATTTTACCTTTTGGTTTTCATAGTCTTCTAGATAAAGATACGCCCGATAAAAAGTCTCCTGCATCAAGTCCTCCGCTACGTGATGACTGCGAGAAAGGGAAAATAAATACCGGTACACATCGTTTATATAAACTTTATATATTTCTTCAATCTCCATCCCCCTCCTCCTTTCATATATAACACGAATAAACAAATTAAAAAGTTGCATTATTTTCCCTTTTTATTTTTAAAAATATTTATACATTTTAATAACTATTTACAATTATAAACAAAATATAAGATGTTATGGCTGTAAATATCCTTCAAAATGGGAAAAATCGGTTAGGATGTTCTTAGTAAGTTAATAGTTATAAGACATTCGTCCTGTACGATATAACCGCAGATAGGACTTCATTGTTGCATCTAGGCCTGGTTCGCCTAAGTAAATGTTTATGTATCCTTTCATACAAAACAACTAACCATCATTTGTTATGATAAGATAATTCCTATTCTTTCTTTAATCGGTTTCTTCTCACAAAAAACTCAACTTGTAGTATGTACGGGGATTATCTCATGGATTATTTACAAATTATATGTGGGGACTATTTGACGCTTACATAAACACAATTTCATCCCCCTCAATTGTACCCGCCATTTGTAAGCAATAAGACTCACACCTCAAAATTCGGCACAGTTAGGTGGGAGCCGTGTTGCCCGATTGGTAAGAGCTAATAATCAGTTTGGAACCTGCTCCCAACTAATAAAAATTTTTCTTTATAGATTAAATACAGTTCCATATGGGATAGTAAGAAAAGAACTTCCATACGGTGTGATTTGATGTACTGGGTAAAAATACTCCATGGATGAATAATACGGCTGTATACCTTGTTGCTGCATTTGCATTTGTTGTTGCATTTGTAACGCTTGTTGAACAGCTTGAACTGTACTTTGTGCTCCGCTAAACGTTATTGATGTACCATATGCTGGTCGAATATCTGCTTGAGAAGCAAAATATGAATAAAACATTATTTTCAACCCACTTCCATATAAGTTATTACAAAATATATTATGATTCTTTATTTTAGGAAGTGCTAAAACCTAGTACATTAGCTTTTAGTAAGTTTTTCATTATAATTATTTCTTTTAATATCTTCAATTATTAAACGTAAATGAATTATTAAAGGAGATTATATAAAATTACAAAATGAATAATCTTAAATAAAATTCTATATGGAGCTGCATTAGATCTTAACTTAATTAAACTTAAAATTATCACCTTATCCACCCTTTACAATAATACTAGTCTCATAAGGACACATCCATTTTGTTGACATATACTTTTAAAAAACATTCCTGGATATTTCACATATAACTTATGCTCATAAACACTTAAATCTAGAAACAAATATTAATTATCAAAACATACTTACTATTTTCTTTTTTTAAAGGAGGTAATTATAAAATATAATAAAAACTCAAACGATCCGTGCGAAAAGTTCCAATTCCTCTGTTTTATTTCTATATCCCCTTGTGATCAAACTAATTGTTGTACACCTGTTTTTTTCTCATTTTCTCAGCAACAAGAATTATTGTCCCTAATTAACCAATTAAATCAAGCTATCTTTTCTTTTTTCACTACACCAAACCCAACAACGATACAAATACTCCAATCATCATTACAGGCGTTAAATGATTTATTAATTGCAGTACAACCAAATACTCCAAATAAAAGTTTAGTTATACGAACTATAACTCAATTAATCAATTCCTTGCCTACTGCATCACTTACTCAAATTTCTGCATTGTTTCAATTTTTATTCCAAAACTTATCTTCACTTATTAGTTGTTCAAATATATCAGACCCTCTTCTGCAGCAAACGTTCAACTTAATTTTGCAAGGAATATTGAATAGTTCGCTATTAAATATTATTGGAACACCGGGACCGACTGGACCTAGAGGAGCTCAAGGATCTCAAGGTGTGCAAGGGATTCAAGGACCAGAAGGGCTCGCAGGTGCAACTGGACCTCAAGGCGTGGAAGGAATTCAAAGGCCGGAGGGACCACCAGGACCGGAAGGACTCGAAGGGCCGACGGGACCGACGCGGCCAACCGGACCTGCATGTAATTTCCTTGTTTATGTTACAAACGCAGGAGTTATAGATGATCCTACCGATGATACAGTATCTGTAATTAACACCGGAACAAATACAGTTGTAGCTACAATTACTGTAGATAATGCACCTCTCGAAGTAACCGTTTCTCCAAATGGAACTCGCGCTTATGTTACTAATATTTTTTCTGATACCGTCTCCGTTATTGATACTTCTACAAATTCGGTTATCGCTACCATTCCTGTTGGAAGCGACCCGATTGGTGTAGCTGTTTCTCCAAATAACACAACTGTTTATGTTGGAAATCACGGTAATAATACGGTTTCTGTTATTAATGCTGCTACTAACACCGTCATTGATACAATTCCTGTTGGTAACGCTCCGCAAGGAATCACTATTTCTCCAAATGGAGCTTTTGCATATGTTGCAAACGAATTAAGCAACACAATTTCTGTTATTAATACTGCTACAAATACAGTTAGCGCTACGATTCCTGTTGGTATTCGCCCTAGGATAATCGTCTTTACACTAGATGGCACTCGTGCCTATGTCACAAATCAAAATAGCAATACGGTTTCTGTTATTGACACCGCTACTAATTCCGTTATTAATACAATTAACGTAGGTACTGAACCGGTCGGTATAGATATTACACCAGATGGCACTCGTATTTATGTTGTAAATAAAGTTAGCGATAATGTATCGGTAATAAACGTAGCAACAAATGCAGTAATCGATACAATTCCTGTTGCTTTATCCCCGGATCAAGTAACCATCATACCAGATGGCACTCGTGCCTATGTTACAAACCAAGCTAGTAATACTGTTTCTGTTATCAATACTGCTACAAATACGGTTATAGATACGGTACCAGTAGGTGTTGCTCCAACTGGTATAGCAACCGGAACTATTTTTTGTGCTCCTTAAAAACTTCATATTCATAGCAGACCCCTGTACGTGCTTCGTGTTAATCGCAATATACATATGGAGGGGATATTATTCGACTCATTACATTTTTCTTATGTATACTTCTATACATTTGTTTGTAAAATCCATTGTATTAAAAGAAGTAACCCAGTATCTTTACGAGCTTAAATAGAGTCACAAATTATCTATATCACGCTCTAATCTTATTTTCCTAACCTCCTATTCATCACCCCCTAAAATTTCACAAAATAAAAAAGCAGCTGTTAAGCTACTTTACATTCATTTTATCCCCAAGAGAAATGATAAATATATTCTCCCGCTACACTTTGATTAATCCCAATAATTCTAGCAAACCTCATTAAGTCCGCACCCTGAAGAAAATACATCGCAAGCATTACTGGTACTTGCGACCACATAAATTGATAAAACTCCTCGACTCTCTGGTTTGTTGAAACAATTAAATCATTTACAGGCCCTTGATTCCATACAGAAGTACTAACTGAACGAAACGGAAGATCTTTCCCATTAACCACTATTCGCGCTATACTTTGAGTTATGTCCACATCAATTCCCTCCATCATTACAAAAATCGGACCTGTGCATTTACTCCTTTCTTTATAAATATTCTTAACCTTCATAAATGTCTAAGGCAAACCTCTATTTTTGCTTATATTCAAATGAATTTATTTCACACAGTAAAATTTCAGTATTACTCTCCTCAACTTCCGTATCATTTAGATCATGTACACCCTTATTCAACTTTACAATTCGGTATACAAAATTACATATCTTATTATCTCAATATCACTTTATTTACTACAAGTTGATAAAAAAACATTCTAACCAATTGATAAATCAACGTTTGTAATTTAATTCCTTATTTTAAATCCCACCTTTTTATTTTTAAACACTATATCCGAATAATTACATTGGGATTTCTTGTTGTATACACATCTATCTTTTTCAGGTATTATATACGAGAAGAGTAAGGTAAGAGTTACTCTTTGCCATTTTAGGAAAGGTCCTGTTGGAAACAACAGGACCTTTTTTCGTGTTAGCAATACGCAATAAGAAACACAAAAGCCACGACACTCACGCACCTTGGCTAAATATATAAAATTAATTGGTATTTCCGGATCAACGTTACAGTAGCCTTTGTACATGAACATTGGTTTTTCTAGCATCTAGTGCACCTCCTTAAAAATGCAGGATTTCCCTTTTCAATATCGAATTAGTAATGTTTGGAAAGGGGGTGTAACATGGCGGAAATTAAGGTGGGACTTACACAATTTTTAGACTTCACACTGAAAAGTAGTGCAGCAAAAACAAATTTTGTAAAGAATCTAAAATCTCAACCTGAATATCACCCAGTTTTTGATTACTGGAAACAATTACGAGAAACTGTTATTAAATTTCATAAAAACGAACTACCTTTTGAATGTTTTGAAACATTAATACAAACTGTTGACCAGAAGAAAAAGCAAAACTATATTGATGTTATAAAGCAGTACAAAAAATTTATTAAAAACAAAGACGTCTCTTGGTTTGATCCAGGTAAATCACATTGGTTATCAGATAATTTAATCGTCCGCTCATCACCTGAACTTGGTTTGCTCATTAATGATGAGCCGCATCTTATTAAACTGTTTTTCAAAGGAAAAAAAGAACGAATTGATAAATATAATATCAACTCAACACTGACATTATTAAATGAATCAACATTTTCAAATGAATATAACGATGTGAATTATACAGTCCTTAACATCCAAAAGAACAGAATGTATACGAATAACTCTATTAATAATGATCATTTAATAGCTCTTGAATCAGAAGCTCACCAGCTTTGTTATTTATGGAATAAGATGTAAAGGGTATAGGCCTCTCTTTCAATGTCTTGTTCATGCGTAATTTGGGCACATTTTTCACAAACCCAATTCGTTTCGTTTAATTGAAGCTCACCTTCTTGTTTCTCAGAAACAATGCAGGGTGGGCGTTTTTTGAAAATAGTTTCTTTACCCATTTCAACATCCTAATTCCCCTCTCTGAAAAAATAATATAATGATTTCTTTCTACCACATCTACATTAACCGCCTGACTTCTTAACCACTGAATAATTCCTCAGATGTTCTTACAATCTCTTTCGCGTTCCACATCGTGTTTTTCTTTCACTCTATACAGTGCATCTTGTTACTCGCACTTCTTTCGCCCACATTACTTTATTTGATTGTGATTGTTGCTGGAACTCAGCTAACCCCGCCCTAATCTCTTCTCTCACAACTTCACGAATAAGTTCTTATAACGATTCCTCTAAATTCATACCTGCATCTCCTACATCATTTTTTAAATTTCCTGCTTGTTGTTCAATTCACTCATAAAATTTATGAGTAATGATCATCCACCGTTTACTTTCTCTAAGTGCCGGAAAGAGATTGCTTGTTTTATCCGACATTACATTACTGGCGCTTCATAAACATCTCCTACAAATATCTGAGGAAAAGAACGTTATAGCAATGGCTAACATGAATACAATTTGATTTACCCTACTTATAATAGTAAACTTACAATTTCAGAAGTTTGACACAGCTCATGAAAAAGCTTATAAAGAAAAGTGAGGTTCCTAATATTCGTTTCTAGGATTTAAGGTGTATATCCAAAAATCGCAAATGAATGATCAGGACATAAAAGAGTAGGATCACATTTGATACCTACTCACATGTTCTACCAAACCTACAAAAAAACAGTCGAAGATTTTGCAAACAATTTATTTCAAAAAACTAATGTTTGCAATTACGGATTTTGCATAAAAATACTAGCATATCCGTGTGACATTGAGAGGAGTCAAAAACATGAAAGAAATCAAATCTGAACAGGAATTCAAAGACATCATCGCAAGCGAGGAGCCAGTAGTTGTTAAGTTCTTTACTACATGGTGCCCAGATTGCGTGCGCATGGACAACTTTATCGGCGATGTAATGGAAGAGTTCAATAAGTTTGAATGGTATTCTATTAATAAAGATGAGTTCCCAAGTATCGCTGAAGAGTATCAAGTAATGGGTATTCCAAGCCTGCTTGTATATCAAAATGGCGAGAAGCTAGGCCACTTACATAGTGCTAACGCAAAAACTGAAGAGCAAGTTACTGAGTTTTTAGAAGCATACTAAGATAAAAACCCTCTGAAAAATATTTTTCAGAGGGTTTTTATCTTTTTTCACAATTATCTTTCGTAGTTGTTTCGTCATTTCTTCAGAAGTGTAGTATACAGTTTCTTCATGACCAATGTACATAATTACACTCCTTTTCCCTTCATCTCTGAGGTATAAATGTATACCTTTCGTATCACTATTTCCATATGTAATTAGTATATCGTATTGTGGTATTTCACCTCTTCTCTTTTGTTTTTTCATTTCATTTAACAGATTATTTGTTTGTCATCTATATTCATAAAATATTTGTCATTCAATCCACCATAGCCTTTTTAAAAGTAGCTATTGATAATTTTAAAATATGATACTCCTGCCTATTTTCATTGTTTGATGAATTGCATCCTGTAATTATAAGAATAATACATAGTAAGAAAAGTAAACGCTTCTTCATCCATCTAACCTCCTACCCTTACATTGTAAATAAACTCCAATTAAGTTCACACCTTAACTTTGCACTTTACAACATATTTTTCCTTCGCGAAACTTTGTTATCCACTTCTTAAAAAGCTATAAAACGTCAACAATGTTTGTATAGACCCACACGAGTTTCGTTTGGTACTCTATTTATAGAAAGAAATTCCTTGTAGAAAGGTGAGTGATTAAAATGGATACTCTTTCTCATAAAGAAGCTGATAAAGGTGCTATTGTCAGCATTATGGCCTACATATTTTTATCCTCTATGAAAATCATCATCAGTTATATTACCCTCTCTAGCGCATTACGTGCTGACGGTTTAAATAACTTAACGGATATCGGTGCTTCTTTAGCGATATTAATTGGTCTAAAAATCTCTCGTAAACCTCGTGACCCAGATCATCCATATGGACATTCACGTGCAGAACAAATTGCATCACTTGTTGCTTCTTTTATTATGGCAACGGTCGGATTAGAAGTTGTTATTAGTGCCATTCAATCTTTTTTTAATCCGAAACAAGCAGCGCCTAATGTTCTTGCAGCATGGGTAGCCTTATTTTCTGCTGTCGTTATGTACTGTGTGTATTTGTATACGAAAAAGATTGCAGCACGGACAAAAAGCAAATCATTAGAAGCCGCTGCAAAGGATAATTTATCAGATGCTCTCGTAAGTATTGGTACAGTAGTAGGTATTGTTGGTTCACAGTTCCAAATGCCTATTTTAGATCCTATAGCCGCTTTAGTTGTCGGCCTTATTATTTGTAAAACTGCATGGGAGATTTTCGTAGAAGCTTCTCATATGCTAACGGATGGAATTGATCCAGATAAGATGGAAGAGTATGCTGATGCTATTGAACATATTGGTGGCGTGGAAAACATCGTAGATATTCGCGCTCGTATGTATGGGAATCAAACGTACGTTGATATTACGATCGAGGTTGATGCTCGTATGGATGTTGGTGAAAGTCATTGTATTACTGACAACATCGAGGCTATGCTTCGGAAAAATTTTGGCATTTACCATGCACACATTCATGTTGAACCAATGGAAAAAGAACCTATTATGACATAGGTTCTTTTTTAATGAACGTTTTATGAAATATAACACATAAAACGAGCCAGCTACCGCCCGCTGCCCATCCCGCTAATATGTCAGATGGATAGTGAACGCCAAGATATATTCGGCTAACTGAAATAGATAATACAACAAAGCTCGCTATAAAAATAATCAACAATTTTTTATGCAATGTAATACGCTCTTCTGTAATCGTGACGTATGCAATAAAACCTAAAAAAGCAGTAGCATTCATCGTATGGCCGCTCGGAAAACTATATCCAGTTGCAGTAACAAGCTGCGTTACATCAGGTCTTGCTCGTTCGTACCATAGTTTAAGCATACTGTTTAAATAACGAGATCCATAATAATTAATTGTTAGAAGTAATGCACTAAGCAACTTTTTTCTAACGAGAAAATACATTACAAGAATAATGAGTAACGGAAAATATATTCTTTTGGAACCGATAAAAGACACCCAAGTAAAGTAGGCTGTCAAGTAGTCGTTTCGAAAACCTTGAATAAAATGCGCTACTATATTGTCAAATTTCTCAATACAAGCGGTATGATACGAAAGTGATAATACGACAAAACAAATGAGTAGCGTAAAACTTAACAAGTATAAATGTCGATATCGTTTCACATACATAACCTCACTATGCAAAAAAATGGAGCGGTTGTTTTAGTTTTCCTCTCAATTTCTTTTTTATGCATAGTTTATTAAAAAATATAATTGTTAATTTTTTCTTTCATCATTGGAATATCTTCATTCATTACTGTAAAGCGAATCACTTTCTCGTCAAGATCAAGCGCTTCTGCAAATAAACCTGCTAATCCACGAGATTTTCTGTCAACTTCCATAATAATCTCTAGGCGATCATATGCGCTTGGCAAGATTAATAATTCTAGTTCGTCTAATTTCCCATAATACTCTCCCGAAACAGGAACAAACTCAAATTCTTGTGCGAATGGAACTTGCTTACGTAATCGATACGGTAATTCTTCACATTCTATATGACGCGCTTTAAAACCTAATTGATTTACACTCTCTAACACACTATTTAATAGTGCATTTGGCAACACTTGAATGTAATCACGATCACTTGGATCTATACTGCGTTTAATATCAAGGCCTGTATGCACCCAAACTGTTTTCATTCCAAGTGTAAGCGGTGTTTCAACTGGCATTTTAAATGAAAATGGAATTTCTTTTTTTTCATTCGGCTCAACAGAAAAAGGTTCTGTTAAACGAACTCGCTCTAAATCATATGTTGCTGTTACTTTTTTATCATCCACTTCTCGTACATACGCTGTTGATAACGTTAAGTAAATGCTTTCAATTTGTTGGTTAACTGAACCACCAGTTATATGAACCTTCCCTTGTATCTCTTCTCCAACAATATACTCATCTTTTTCAAGAACTGTATCTACTTTTGTACTACCAATACCAACGCTTGCTAAAAACTTTTGAAACATGGAGCCTCCATCCTTTCTAAAGCAAAAGCTACATCTTTTTTTAAATCTTGTACATTCTCATAGTACGGTGTTTTTATTTGTAACATTCGCATAAGCATTTCACGGTTATAATTTTCCAAAGTTAATTCGTCATACCATGGTTTTTCATGTTTTTCATTAGATTCATAGCCTGCATATAATAAAAATAACGAGAAATGACCAAGCGCATAAAAATCGCTACGAAAGTGAACTTCTCGCATCAAAGCTTGTTCACCTTCATAAGTTGTAGCTCGTTCATCACCCTCACCCTTCAATTTAGCCAATCCAAAATCAATAATACTAATTTGGTTTTCTTTCATTAATATGTTTGGAATGCGTAAATCTCGGTGAATAATGCCTTCACTATGAAACACCGACACAATTTGTAATATTTTATATAAAACCAAAAAAACTTCACGTTCTGTATACACATGCCCATCTAAGAAAATATAATCTTCGAAATTTTTACCCGGCATATATTCCATCACAAAAAAGCTTTTTTTCTCCCATACAAAATGATCATATAACCTAGGAATTGCATGATGATTTAATGTTTGTAAAATCATTTTCTCTTGTTCAAATGATTTTCTACCAGACTCATATCTTTGTTTACTTTGTCTTAATTGTTTTAAGACTTTATATCTATTTATTTGTAAATCATTAACGACATATGTAACCCCATAACTACCCATTCCAATTACTGATTCAATTTTATAACGTTCTGCAACAATTGTATTTTTTCGCAGTGGTCTATCAAATAAAGCTAGTATACGACGCCATTTCATCAGCTACTTGAAAAGAAGCTACGGCTTTTACGTTTTCTTTTATAATGTTGATGCCCATAACCCGATGAACGTCGTTTATAATCGCTACTTGAATAAGAGCGCCCTCTATGGCGATAGTCACTACTCGAATACGAACGATATTTTTTCTTTCCTAATAAAGAATCAATAATTTTTTTGAACATCCCTTCACCTCTTGAGTAAAATTTTCTTTTAATTATACCAATAATTTCTGCCTATATTTGTGACAAGTTTGTAAAGAGTAAAAAACGACGAGTTAAGCCCGTCGTTACTTTCACTCATCTTCTTCATCAAAAACTTCATCAATCATACATTTCTCTAATAAATACTCGAATGTAATATCTGCGAGATCTTCAATTTCCTCTCGTTTTGGAACGTATCCTCTTTCAATTAGTTGCTCATAAAAAAACTCCGCAATCTCTTCCGTATCAATTACGACTTCAATTTCCTTCATGAGCATCACTCCTTTATTTCTGTTTTATGAAAAAATCTCAAAATTATGTATATGAGATTAGAAAAATAGTTTTTATTTTTTATAGGTCATATCATTTGGACGAGATGCATACGATGGTAGTACAAGCTATCAAAAAGGGGGAAATAATTATGGAATACCAATATGAGGTAGAACAAGAAGTAGGGCAAACAAAAGAAGAGTTCATGCATGAAGATCAATGGGCAGACTCTCTTATTAAATGGCTTTTTATTTTTTTAATAATTGTAGGCATACCTTATACTGCATATGTTGTTGTTCAATTCATTCTCTCTTTCTAGTTAACTATTTTTTCTCTGTCAATTTAACTAAATAATTATGAACAACATCCATAACAATTTTGTACTCTTCATCTTTAAATGTATCGAATAACAATTGATAATCGTTATAAATATCAAGTAATCCATCAATGATTTCTTGACGATTTGTCTTAACACTCACTTTTTTTGAGTTATTAATTGACTTTAATTTTCCTAAATCTAATTTATTCATGCCAGCTTTATCTTGTTTCATTTTCTTCAAAATTGCATTTGCCGTCTGAGCATTGGCAAGTAACGTTAAATCTGATTCATCCGCTTCTAACCATTCACCATCCGTAATTCGTGACAATTCATATATTGTATCTTCCCATGCGTCATTTTTATATCTCCATACTTCTGTACGAAAACCAACAATTCGAAAAACATCTTTATCATAACCTGTTACTTGCACGAGATCACCAAATGTGAAATTATAGTTTAATTCAATCCACTCAGTTTCACCTTTTTTCATATCTTGCTCTGAAACGTGCTGCAATGTTTGCTCTACGTAAAATCCATCGTGATTATTGACTTCGTATACGTAAACTCCATCTAAAACCTTCATATTTGTGATTTTACCAACGGTTCCATATAGCGTAATCACGACTATGTCCCCTACGTTGTATTTAGGTTGCTTTTTTCTTGCCATCTATATCTCTCCTTTTTTTGACGTCGTGATTTTGATAACAGTATATGCAACCTACATAAAAACGCTTATCACAGAAGCGTATATTCATAAATTTTTTCAATAAAAAATATCACCACATGAAAATTTATTTACAACGTAAAAAAAGCTAGCAAATAGACTAGCTTCACGTCAAAAATTTCATATAGTTTTTATCTCTCTTGTATGT
Organism: Bacillus sp. 5w2; assembly: GCF_054353775.1. Taxonomy (NCBI): domain Bacteria; kingdom Bacillati; phylum Bacillota; class Bacilli; order Caryophanales; family Bacillaceae; genus Bacillus; species Bacillus sp. 5w2. The sequence goes on from NZ_JBTIWT010000001.1 coordinate 241,740, forward strand.
ATAAATCCCAAGCTTCATCAAATATAGACATACTTTCTAGCATTCCACTTAACTCTAAGTATGAACTAATTTCATCATAATCTTCAGATTGCTTCGGAAAGCTTAAATCATCATACATTGCCTCTGCTAAATTCGATATTTCATTACTAAATAAAGCTGCACGATGCTTCATCATATAGTGGTAAAATGTCTTTTTCAAAAATATTCCCTACCTTTCTAACTTGGGTACATTATACAAGGCACAAAAGAAAAAAACCAGCATAAAAGCTGGTTAAAAGTCGAAATAATTTCTTTTTAATAGACGTGGTCTTCCCATTAATTCTTCATATGTTAGTTGTTTTGGCAAGTCTTTCGTATAAATTAGAAACAATTGATCTTCTATTTCTTTTACTGTGTGGTCTGATTGATAATCCATACCACATGAGGAACAAGTAATGCATGGTGTCTCTTGGATTTCAATGGCTTTTGTACCATCTGGTAATTCCCAATATACAGTATTCAAGCTTTCTTTCGCTTCTGTACTGTCACACCACATACAATTCATACTGCATCACCCTCAGTTTTTTTGTCGTTTTCTTCTAATTTAGCCATTTGTGCTTGATATTTTTTATCTTTTAATTGGTCGCGCTTATCACGTTTATCTTTTAGTGATGCATGAGTGTCATTATCTTCATAGTCTTTACGACGGCTCATACGCTGTAAATCGTCTGGAACAAGGTTAAATTTCTTATCACTCATAAGACCTGCGATACCAACATCTGAACGTTTTTCTTCGTAGTTTGGATAGATTTCTTTAAAGTACCCTTCTGCTCTTCCTGGAATATAGCTCTCTGGCTCTGGATACGTTGTAATAACACCTTCAAAGTTACGAAGCACAACTTTATCTGCACTTTGTGAGATTAAATAGTTTGGCTGAAGCGCAATTTTGCCGCCTCCTCCTGGTGCATCTACAACGAATGTTGGAACCGCATAACCAGATGTATGACCGCGTAAACCTTCAATAATTTCAAGACCTTTAGATACTGGTGCACGGAAATGACCAATACCTTCAGATAAGTCACATTGATAAATGTAGTATGGACGTACACGGATTTTTACTAAGTCATGCATAAGTTTTTTCATAATCGGAACGCTGTCATTAATACCAGCTAAAATTACTGCTTGGTTTCCGATTGGAACACCAGCATTCGCTAGCATTTCACATGCTAGTTTCGATTCTTCTGTAATCTCAATAGAAGTGTTAAAGTGTGTATTCAACCATACTGGATGGTATTTTTTAATAATGTTACATAAGTTTTCTGTAATACGCTGCGGGAATACTACCGGTGCTCTCGTTCCGATACGAATAATCTCAACATGCGGAATCTCTCGTAAATTTTTTAATACATATTCTAAAATTTTATCGTTAATTAGAAGACCGTCACCACCAGAAATTAACACATCTCGTACTTGCGGTGTATCACGAATGTAACCAATTGCATCATCTAATTGTTTCTTTGGCACACCCATTCCAATTTGTCCACTAAAACGACGGCGTGTACAATAACGACAATACATAGAACATTGATTCGTTACTAAGAATAATACGCGGTCAGGATAACGATGTGTTAGCCCTGGAACTGGTGAATCTTCATCTTCATGAAGCGGATCTTCTAAATCATATTTTGTTTTATATAACTCTTCCGAGATCGGTACAGATTGCATCCGAATCGGACAGCGTGGGTCATCAGGATTCATTAGCCAAGCATAGTACGGTGTAATGTTTAACGGGATCGTTTTTGTTGAAATTTTAACGCCTTCTTCTTCTTCAGGTGTTAAATTAATCACTTTCTTTAAATCATCTAACGTTTTGATCGTATTCGTTAATTGCCAAACCCAATCATTCCATTGCTCTTCAGTAACATCCTTCCACAACTCGATATCCTTCCAGTGACGATTTGGTTTGTATACATCATGTAACATTGCTATTCCCCCTTTTTATACGCTCATCCTTTATATAAGCAATAGTTATGCCAACTTTACTTTTTTGATAAGTAAATGTACGGAGAACCCTATTATATAAGCGAAAAAATATTTTTAAGCACTTTATGAAATCCATACATACTATCATATTCATTACTTTTTATATATGTAAACGCTCTTTTATTGGTGCAAACACACAAAAACCGCCAATTATTCGGCGGTTTTGTCGTACTTACTCAGTTTATATTGAAGCGTTTGACGAGGGATACCTAACATTTTTGCAGCTTGTAATATATTCCCTTCCGTTTCAATTAACGCTTGATCTATTAATTCCTTTTCCGTTTGATGAAGTGCTTCTCTAAGTGGCAATATGCTCTTCTTCTTTGGAAGATTCTCTTTCCGAAATGTACGCGGTAAACAATTGGCTGTTAATGTATCCCCTTCTGCAATAATGACAGCATGTTCAATCGTATGTTTTAGCTCCCGAACATTTCCAGGCCATTGGTAAGCTTGTAGTCTTTCTTTCGCTTCCTGATCCATTTGAAGTACACCTTTTTTATAACTTTTATTATATTCTTTCAAAAAATAAGACGCTAATAATAGTACATCTTCAGTTCTTTCACGTAGCGGCGGAATATATAATGAAAAGACATTTAATCGATAATATAAATCAGTGCGAATTTTATTCTCTCTTAAACATATTTCTGGTGGCTGATTCATTGCGGTAATAACGCGAACGTCTACTTTTCTCGTCTTATTATCACCAATTCGACGAATAACACCATCCTCTAATACACGTAGCATTTTCGCTTGTAAATCGAGAGGCATTGAATTCAGTTCATCTAAAAACAATGTCCCACCATCTACAAGTTCAAATAATCCCGCTCGTTCAATTGCCCCAGTATAGCTACCTTTCGTCGTTCCGAACAATAAACTTTCTAATAGCGACTCTGGTAAAGCTGCGCAGTTTTGCGCAATAAATGGCTTATTCTTCCGTTTAGAAGCTTCATGAATCGCTTGTACAAATAACTCTTTCCCTGTTCCAGTTTCCCCATATATTAAAACATTTGCATCCGTTGGCGCTACTTTTTGTGCTAATTCTTTCGTCTGTTTAAACCGAGCATCATTCGTCACTATCGTCTCAAATGCAACATGTTTTTTGATTGCTTTTTTTCTAGATGATCGCTTTATTTTTGACTGCAAATCTACAATTGTATCTGTGAGTTTTTGAACTGTGGAATAATCCTTTGCAATTTCAACAGCACCAGCAATATTCCCATCTATAATAATAGGTAATGTCGTATTTACTGTACAAATGTCTTCCCCATTTAAATTTTGATAATGCTGAACTTGATGAACGATTGGTTTTTTTGTATCTAACACTTTCATTAACGTACTTGTTTCCCTAGATAAAGAAGGAAACGCTTCTAACAAATGTTTACCTAACACTTTTTCAATTTTTGATCCATCGTGTTTTGCAGCTACAGTATTATAGAAAATTGTAATACCATTTTCATCTACTGCGTGTATAGCCTCATCAATACTGCCCAAAATCGCTTCAATGACTTCTTGTGTCGAAACTGCTAGCAATGTCATCCCCCCTCTTGCCGAAAATCCAGCAATAACATGCCGGATTTTCAGCATACCTATGTGCGATTATAAGCATGACGATTCTGTTCTATTTTTATACCGTTCTATTTAGACAAATCTTTTGCCCATATATTCATATCTTCCAACTTATCAAAAATGTAGCAATTGTTCGCCAACCTTCCTGTATACGTATAACCTAACTGATGAAAGGCCGCATTCATTCCGAAAGAAAGCGATCGAGCAATTGTATAGGAGCAAAAAATGGATTTTTCTTGAAGTTCTTCTTCTAACTTGATGAGTAAACTTTTCATAAACCCATGTTTACGATATTCGGGTAAAGTAGCACAATTCGTTAATTCTGCATTTCCTTCCTTAATATTCATTTCTGCAGACGCTGTACTAATTATTTTCCCTTCAAATTCATATACGTAGTAAATGGTATCGTCTTCTTTCATCGTTTGTAATACATAACTCGCCTCATTTAAAGGAGTCGGATACACTTCAAATACTTTTCCAAAGACAGCTGCTAATTCGTACGCATCCTCTTCTGTCGCTTTTCTTAATAGAAATTTCTCTGGGACTATTTTTTCCTTTACTTCTTTTGCTCTTACACCGCTAAAAATGGTATCTTCCTCAGCCCAATGAATACTGTTTCGTCTTTCATCATTATTAAATTTTACGAAGAAGTATGCATCATGGCCTTGAAAATAATGTGGTATTGTTGCTTCTAATAAAAAACCGAAAGAGAGCCATGTTGAAACATGCTCTCCCTTTCCTTTAATAATACATTTAGTGAAAGAATGTTTCTCTGCTAATTCGTCAATTGTTTGGATAATCCTCTCAATATTTCCTGTGTAGTGGTCTACTCGAATACGTTTATTAAAATAGTCCAAAACGCCTTCTATTGTATAACCATTCGTCTGTTCTCTAAAAGATTCATAGTATTTCATTTTTTCACCTCACACCAATCTAGTAATGTACATGCAATAATTTTTGCGGCAGCTATCATTTTATCAACTTCTATATATTCATTTGGATAATGTGCTACTTTCGTCTCTCCTGGACCAAATACTATCGTTGGTACATTGGCGATTTGTGTAAATAAACCTCCATCAGTCCCCCACGGAGATGCTTCAATAATTGGTTTGTTCCCTTCGATTTCAACAAAGTTATGCTCGAGTGTTGTAATTAACTCATGATTTTCTTCTAGTTCTCCAGGAACCCATCTCGCTCCAAACCATTCTACTTCTACGGGATTTTCAACAAACCAATTGTCCACATCATTTAATTCAGCGATCCAATTCTCGAACTCTTCTTTTGCTGCCTCTATAGTCTCATTCGGCGCAATACCACATCTTCCTTCTAAAATTAATGAATCAGGAACAGAACTTGGCCAGCTCCCACCTTCAATTTTCCCAATATTAATTGGAATCGGAATCGGGATTTCTTTAAATAACGGGTCTGTAATTCGGTCATTTCTCTTCTCTTCCAATTTTCTCAAATGCTCTACAACAAACATGCTTTTTTCAATTGCACTTACTCCTTCATAACGTGTTCCACCGTGTGCTGCTTTCCCTTTCACATGTAGACGAAACCACATGGACCCTTGTTGTTTCGGGAAAAACTTCATATTTGTTGGTTCTGGAATAATGACACCATCTGCTTTATATCCTCGTAATATAGTCGCTAATGTTCCTGCCCCGCCGCTTTCTTCTTCAATTACACTTTGAAAATAGATATCTCCATTTAATTCAATACCAGATTCAATAATGGCTTCCATCGCAAGCATAAGTGCAACATTGCCACCTTTCATATCCGTTGTTCCACGACCATATATACGATTCCCTATCTTCTCACCACTATAAGGATGATGGTCCCACTGATTCACATCTCCTTCTGGTACAACATCAATATGCCCATTTAATATCATAGATTTTCCATCGCCGCTTCCTTTAAGGGTTGCCACAATATTCGGGCTATCTGAAAAACTTGTACGCGGTGATACAAAATAAGGATGATCTTTCATTTTAGAAAATGAAGGTTCCCAAATATCAAGATCTAAACCTAACTCACGTAATTTTTCAATCACAATTGCCTGCGCACCACTCTCATCACCAGATACGCTCTTTTCTTGAATTAATCGCTTTAAAAATTTTACGCTTTCCTCTTCATGACTCTCAATATAATCACAAACTTGTTTTTTTAATTGCTCCATATATTACATCTCCCCTCATTCAATTACTAGTAAGTTAGAGCCAATTTTAAAATCAGCTTCTGTATGTTGTTTTATATCTTCCACTGTGTATGGACTCATCAACTCTTGTAAAATGAGTCCACCCTGCGTCACTTCCATAACTGCCATATCGGTAATAATTAAATCTACACATCTCTTTGAAGTTAATGGTAATGTACACTCCGAAACAATTTTTGCATTTCCATATTTATCGACATGATTCATCACAACAACGACCCGCTTCGCTTTTTGTGCCAAATCCATTGCTCCCCCAATACCTGGAACGCGTTTTCCTGGAACAATCCAGTTTGCTAAATCACCATTCTCACTTACTTGTAATGAACCAAGAATCGTTATATCTAGTAAACCTTTTCGAATCATCCCAAACGCCATGCAACTATCAAAATAACTCGCTCCTGTAATAAGAGAAGTCGGTAAACCTGCTGCGTTACATAAGTTTTCGTCTTCATTCCCTTTACTTGGCGTTGGTCCCATACCTACAATTCCATTTTCCGCATGAAACATAACGTTTATATCGTCAGGCAAATGATTTGGTACAAGCGATGGTATACCAATACCTAAATTTACAATCATGCCATTTTGTATTTCTTTCGCCGCACGTCTAGCAATTTTATCTCTCACTTCTACGCCCATACCCATTTCCAATTCACTCCTTCCGACGGTACGATATAATTTACAAATACTCCTGGGACAACAATTTCTTCTGGATCTAAACTTCCAAGCGGAACGATTTCTTCTGCTTCTACAATCGTTATATCCCCGGCCATAGCAACGTGAGGATTCATGTTACGAGCACTCTTATCAAACACAAGGTTACCGAACGGATCCGCTTTCTTCGCATATACAATCGCAACCTCAGCCGTTAATGCTGTTTCAACTAAATATGTCTTACCATTCATTTCAACTGTACGTTTTCCCTCTTCTACAATCGTATCAACACCAACATCAACTAATACGCCACCAAGTCCTACACCACCAGCACGAATACGCTCTGCTAATGTTCCTTGGGGAGAAAACTCGATTTGTAACCTTCCTTCGTTTAGTTGTCTTCCTGCATTTGGATTTGAACCAATATGAGAAGTAATTAATGATTTTACTCTTTCATTCGTAACGAGACGACCGATTCCTACATCAGGAAATCCAGTGTCATTTCCTATTAAATTTAAATTTGTAACTCCTTTTTCTAATATCGCCTGTATTAAAGATGGAGGGGATCCAATCCCCCCAAACCCTCCAAACATTAATGTCATATCATCGTGGAACAAAGAAATTACTTCCTCTATCTCTTTTAATTTATCGAATGTATTCGTAATAGTTGTCATGCGATACTATGCCCTCCTTTTTGCATCATTTCTTCTACACTTTTTGCAAAAATTGAAAGTAATTCATCTAACTCGGAATATGTAGTTGTCATTGGCGGTGCCACAAGCAGTGCACTATCTTCTTTTCCTGCTTGCCCTGAAACAGCTTGGTATAAAAGAAGACCATTTTTAGCTGCAACCGAAATAAGTTCTGACGCCTTTGTAAACGGTTGCAACTCTACTCCGATCAGCAACCCTTTTCCGCGCACATCAGCAATGATTGTCGATTGTTGCTGAACTTTCTGTAATCCTTTTATTAAATACTCTCCCTTTTCTGCTGTTTTTTCAGGTAGATTATGTTTCTCCATATATTCAATAACAGCTAGAGCTGTTGCTGCAGATAATGGATTTGCACTTAACGTATGCCCACTCATAACAGAACGTGATCCGCGTAAAATCGGTTCCATAACACGGTCACTTACAATCGTCGCTGCCATCGGTGTATACCCAGCCCCTAAACCTTTACCAAGGGTCATAATATCCGGTTCTACACCCCAATGCTCCATCGCAAACCATGCGCCAGTACGACCAAGCCCAGTCATTACTTCATCAGCAATAAATAAAATATCGTAATGACTACAAATATCTTTAATGACTTTATAATATTCTTTCGGCGGAACGACTGCGCCTCCAGCTGCTCCAATAATCGGTTCAGCGATAAAAGCTGCAATATGTTCTGCACCAATTCTTTCAATTGATCTTTCTAGTTCAGTCGCACAAGCAAGCTGACAAGTTGGATATACCTTTTGCACCGGACATCTAAAACAATATGGAGCTGGAATAGTTGGATAATCTTCTAAAATTGACACGAAACGTTGTCTGCGCAGTGGATGCCCAGACATTGATAAGGCTCCCATCGTAATACCGTGATAACTCATCCATCGTGACATAATTTTATGCTTCCCTTGAATACCTCGCTCTTGAAAATGCTGAATTGCAATTTTCATAGCTGTTTCATTTGCTTCCGTACCACTATTCACAAAAAAGCTCCAGTTCAAATCTCCTACACTTAAATCACTTAATTTCTTCGCTAATTTTTCAGCTGGTTCACTCGTAAACTGTGATCTATAAACGAAAGCAATCTCCTCTGCTTGCTTTCTTATAACATCTGCAATCTCCTTTACGCCATGCCCAATACCTGCCGTAATTGCTCCTGACGAGCCATCAAAATATTTATTTCCGTTTTGATCATACAAATACACACCTTTTCCATGTGAAATCATTGGATACGGCTGACCAACAAGTGGTTTAATTAAGTAATCGCGCATAGCGCTCCCCCATTTCTCCAATTTGTATATATATATGAAGAAAATTGACGTTTCTTTCATAAAAAAGAACCCTCTGCGAAAGCAGTGAATTTATCAAAAAACTATTATAAAATATACAAATGAGTGCTAAATATAGTTTTGAAAACAGAAAATTCAGAACTTAAAACGAAGTCCAACCCTTATCTATACGCTCAAATAACCCTCCTTTATATAAAATAAACGCTTCACTAAATATTTTCCTAACATAATGCCAGCTTCCCTCAAATGCCGACATTGTGTAAACTTCGACGAAACTCCCTTTAAACTCCTTCCTATTATCTTACTTTACATTGCATATTTTCAAACAAATTTCGACAAGCGATTTTACTAAATGGATAACAATTATTTTTATAAACAAAAACATCTAACATATAGTTCCCTCCATTTCATGCAATAAAAAAAGAACCGATTAACCACATTAATCAGTTCGGCACGACGCTCTTTTATCGGTAAATACCGTCACTTGCTAACGTAAATAGTAAAAATAATATTACAAATGCAAAATTCATCCTACAGCCTATAGCACAAAATCGTCCATAACTTCATTCATAATTCCTTTCGGGATATCCCCATCCCAAGATTTCATTCCTTTCCTCATATTCAAACTACCTTTCCTTTATAATTTATGTAGGACAATTATCACTTTGTATGTGTATTTGCCCATAATTTAAAAAATCCCTAGTTTCCTAAGGATTTTGGGACATGTTTTCGATATGTCAATTGATGCGCTCTTAAGGTTTTTTATTTCAAAATACACATTGCCGATACATCATCACCCAATATAGTTGATATATTGCTGTGTCCTCTAGAAATTTATAACTCTCATTCACCTAAACTATACTTATCCATAAGCAATATTTTTTATTGATTTTCAACTTTTCTCCTTTAGAAAAACAATTTTTTGCGCATAACCTCTTTCTTGCTAAGCATATAGTTTTAATGATGACAAAGGAGGAATGTTCATGTCTCAATCTGAAATCGAAAAATATGGACAAGAAGCTGCACGTTACGAACAGCTCGCTCGTTACTATCAATTTAATAATCCAAAAAAATATGTAGACCTATATATGAAATATTACGATGCGCTTACGAAACTAGTACAGGCATATGAAAAAAGAGATTCACAAGAAGCTGCTTTACCGTCACACATAAGGTTTTTTCACTCTGCTTCAAATACACCTGCGGTTGACATTTTAGTAAACGGACAAAAGGTTATTAAAAATATTTCATTTAAACAATTCAGTCCCTATTTAACATTAGTACAAGGTAAATATCGTATAGATATCGTTCCTGTCGGAAAGGAAACTCCTATCTTTTCAGCTTTAGTACCGATAATGGGAAATCACACTTATACTTTTGCCGCAATAAATAGTGATAATCATCTACAATTACAACCTATGCTTGATAATACACATTTACCAGCTGGTCAAGCAAAAATACGCTTTGCACATTTTTCTCCAGATACCCCTGTTGTAAATGTAGATTTAAAAGGTGGAGATCATTTATTTGAAAATGTACTCTTTAAACAAATAACAGATTTTTTAGAAGTTAGCCCTGGTACTGCAGATATTGAGGTTTCACTTGCAGATAATCCAAGCATTTTGTTAACTATACCGAATTTCAAAGTCGAACCGAACATTATTTATACCATTACCATAGTAGGTTATTCGACTAAAGATCCTAAATTAGAAACCGTTATACTTACAAATTAAAACAGTCTACACCATTCATTTGGTGTAGACTGTTTATTTTTGAAATTCAATTTGAAATTCTGTCCACTCGTTATCTGAACGGCACATGATGGACCCATTATGTTTTTCTACAATTTGTTTACATACAAATAACCCAATACCAGTTCCTAACTTTTTAGTAGTTACAAATGGTTCAAAAATTGTTTCTACATTTTCAGCTGGAATCATTGGCCCATTATTTTTTATCACAATTCGGATCGATTGATCTTCTTCAAATACATCAATGACAATTTTTCGTTCTTCTTTCATTGATTCAAGAGCGTCAATTGAGTTCATTAATATATTTAAAACTACTTGTCTCACTTCACTCCGATAACCAACAAGCGGAATTGGATACGGCAAATTCTTTTCAATCGAAACATTTGCATTGACCAAACTCGGATATAAGAACTGTATAATATCTTGAAACAAGTCATTAAGCCAAAATCGTTCTGATTCATTCCACATTTCTTTTTTCGATACGAGTAAAAATTGCGAAATACGAAAATTTAATTGGTCTAATTCATGCGAAATAATATCTAAATACGATAAACTAGGATGATCTGCCTTTAATAATTTGACAAATCCCATAATGGAAGTAAGTGGGTTACGAAATTCATGTACAAAACTAGCTGACATTTGCCCTAAAATCGTCAGCCTTTCTTTATGTGTTTCGTTAATATATTGCTGTTTTTCCTCTAAATTTTTTGATATAATTTCCGAGTATTTTAAAACAGTATAATAAATTAATTTGTCAAAACAAGTATGTATTTGAGCCATAATTGGTTTCAATTCACGTGCGCTAACATCTAATTCACACATCGCTTCGAAAAGCTCATTTCTTCCCACATTTGCATTATAAACAAAATCACCAATATTCGCATCTGCTCCTGCACGTTCAATAGCAATTTTCTCGCATAATGGCTGAAGATAATCTATATCTTTTTCTTCCATAGTAAGTTCGATAATTAACTCTAATAAATCCTCTCCATTTTGAACTGCTTCTAGTTTAAATGGATCTTTATCGGAAATTATCATTTTGTTTTTCCAGTTCTCAACGAATTGGTGCCTGTTGTTTTTCAAGTGCGAGCAAAATACTTCTTTAATATCCTTATCGATTGGAAAAACCCCCATTCCCTCCATTTCCATGCGACGAACACCCTTTATATTTTGAATATTAACACAAAAAACGCGATTCGTTAATAGATTATTGTCACATTTTGTTAATATGTGTTGATAAAATTTTTATGACTTTATTATTTGTTTAGATTGATACTTACCATTTTCCTTCCTTTCATTCAAAGTTTTTTACATTTGATGAGACTTTTTTTGCATCCTGCTTCATTCTTTCGTACAATAGAAAATGAAAGGTGTGAAAAATATGGTAAATAAAAATGTGGAAGATTATCTCCAAGAAGGCATTTACGGCCAAAAGCAGAACAAACCAGAAGAACGTAATATGTATTTAACTACATTACGTGAGCGTGTAGAAATCGCTTTAACTATCGGTCAAGTAATGCAAAGTAATGTATATTCTGAAGTAGCTAGTAGCATGCGCTCTTCTCAATCATTACAAATATTCCTAAATGGTGGCATTGCTTACCCACATTTATCAAAATACATTAAATTAGCGAATGAAAAAAATGTTCCTTTCACAATTGTTCAAAATAAAGGTACAGAAACACCAATCGGTTTAGTATTATCTCATAGCACTGCTGTTGACAAAGAACAAATTTATGTAGAAGATGCTATTTTCAAACAAGAAATGAAGTAAAAGGTACACTTGATTAAATGAAATCGTTCTGAGAAACGTAAAACAATCAATAAAAAACGAGTATGGAATCGTAAACATTTCCTACTCGTTTTTTATTACAATGTTTAAGTTCTTTATACTTTATTTTTTAATACATACTAATTTCATTTCTGTCATTTCTTCTATTGCATATTTAATACCTTCACGTCCCGTTCCACTTTCTTTCACACCACCATAAGGCATATGATCTACCCTGAACGTTGGAATATCATTTATCATGACACCACCAACTTCTAACTCATCAATCGCACGCATTGCTTTGAACAAATTATTTGTAAATACTCCTGCTTGTAGACCGTAACGCGAATGATTTACTTTCTCTATTGCTTCATCAAATTCTTTAAATGTATTTACAGTCATGAGTGGACCAAATACTTCTTGGCACTGAACAGATACATGCTCTGGAACATTTGTTAATACAGTTGGTTCAAAAATCCTTGCATCACGTTTCTTACCACCGTATAAAACAGCTGCACCTTCCTTAATAGCTTCTTGCACCCACATTTCAATTCGCTCTACATCTTTTTTCGAAATTAAAGCCGATACATCCGTTTCTTCAAACAGTGGATCCCCAACAACAACTGTTTCCATCGCTTTCTTTAGCTTTGAAAGAAATTCATCCATTCTCTTTTCATGTACAAAAACACGCTGCACCGAAATGCAAACTTGTCCATTATTAACAAATGCTCCCCATTTTACACGCTCAATTATTTCATCTGTTAATTCTACATCTTCATCAATAATAACAGCAGCATTTGACCCTAGTTCTAACGTAACTCGCTTTAACCCAGCCTTTGCCTTAATTCCAATTCCAACTTTCGGACTTCCCGTAAAAGTAATGGAAGCAACATCATCATTTGTAACTATCGCCTCACCTACAGTTGAACCAGGACCAGAAATAATATTTAGAGCTCCTTTTGGTAATCCTGCCTCTTCAAACAATTCAACTAATGCATAAGACGATAATGGCGTTTGATCAGCTGGTTTTAACACAACTGTATTTCCGGCAGCAATTGCAGGGCCGACTTTATGTGCCACTAAATTTAATGGGAAATTAAATGGTGTAATTGCTCCTATAACCCCAATCGGTTTTCGTATTGTATACGCAATACGCCCATCTGCACCAGGTGCTGCATCGAGCGGTAGTGTCTCGCCGTATATACGCTTCGCTTCTTCCGCTGCAAATTTGTATGTCTGAACGGTACGATCTACTTCTCCCCTTGCAGCACGAATTGGTTTTGCAGCTTCTCTTGCAATAAGCTCTGCAAATTCTTCTCTTCTTTCATCCATTTTTTGTGCAACCTTCTCTAAAATAGTCGCACGATCATATGCAGATAATGTATTCATTTTTTTCATTGCATTTTTTGCAGCAGTAACAGCCTCTTGTACATCTGCTTCCGTTCCTTGTGCAATTTCCGCTAACGTTTCTTCAGAATATGGTGCGTATAATGGTTTATACGTATTTACAGACTTCCAATCTCCATTTATATATAAATGCTTTTTCATAATTCTTCTCCTTCCAAATATATGTATACAACAATACTTAACCTAGTGAAAGGTCCGACTTATGTCATTGTATCATAGCCCTTATGCTGCCAAAAACATTATGCTCAAAAAAACTCTGCCATCTAGCAGAGTCTATGAACTAATTTGTTCTTGTAATGAAATTTGTTTTTCGTCTTCTAATATAACAATTGATTCTACAGTTTTTGTAACTTCTAATCTCTTAATATAGTGTCCATCTAATTCTTTCACACAAAACGTATAATTTTCAATTTCAATGAAATCCTCTTCAGCAATTTCTATATTCTTCGTTAAAATCCAACCACCGATTGTATCCACACCATTATCATCAATCGTTAAACCTAATAACGTATTCACTTCACTAACAAGCACTTTTCCCTCTAGTATTGTTTTCGTTTCACTCACTTGTTGAATTTCTGGTTGTTCATCTGTATCAAACTCATCTTGAATATCTCCAACTATTTCTTCTAAAATGTCTTCAACAGTAACAAGTCCAGACGTACCACCATATTCATCAATCAATATAGCAATATGTGTTCTTTCTTTTTGCATTTTTAAAAATAAGTCGTGTATTGGGATAGAGTCGATAACTAAAATGATCGGCCTAATATATTGCTCTACTTTCTTGTTGCTAACCGCCTTATGCTGCACAAAATCTGTGAAAATATCCTTAAAGTTTACAAACCCTATTACGTGATCTTTGTCACCATCAACAACTGGATATCTCGTATATTTTTCTCGAGACATTTTTTGCAAAGCCTCTTCAGCAGGCATTTCTTTATTTATAATATGCATCTCAGTTCGGGGTACCATTATTTCTTTTGCTATACGATCATCAAATTCAAAGATTTTGTTTACATATTTATATTCAGACTGATTAATCTCTCCATTTTTGTAACTTTCAGAAACCAATAGCCGTAATTCTTCTTCTGAATGAACCTCATCGTGCCCTTTCGGTGGTTTCAGCCCTAGCAACTTCGTAATAATTCGGGCTGATCCATTTAGGATCCAAATAAATGGAAACGCCATACGATAAAAGAAAATTAACGGTTTAGCAACAAATAAACTCACTTGTTCAGCTTTTTGAATCGCGAATGTTTTTGGGGCCAATTCCCCTATTACAACATGTAAAAATGTAATAAACAAAAACACTAAAATTACAGCAAAAATATCTGCTAGTCGAGTAGAAATGTTCAAATTTACAAAAAGCGTGTCAAACATTTGCTTTAACGCAGGTTTACCAAACCACCCAATCCCCAGAGCTGTAACTGTTATTCCTAGCTGACAAGCAGATAAATATTCGTCTAAGTTTGTAATGACTGTTTTGACAGATGTTGCGCGATTATTTCCTTCCGCAATTAAATAGTCAATTCGTGAACTTCGCACTTTAACAATTGCAAATTCTGCTGCAACGAAAAATGCCGTCAAGGCAATTAAAACAATCACTATACTTATACTATATATGTCCAAATACTTTTCCTTACTTACATTGTAAGCAAGGAAGCCACCTCCTACTTAATTTTATTCAAGTGAAGTAAGCATTCTAATACTCTAACAAAATTCTACATTAGCAACCACCTTTTTATATATTATATGCATACATAAAAAAGATATTTATCATTATGATAATCTAATTCATTTCCTTCAGTCAAATAATTCTAAATCTTAAGATAAAACATTTTTATATACACGATATATTCTTCATAGCTTCATTTCGTGAAAAAACACTTTCTTTGCCGATTCCACACTTCTTTTGTCACACTAGAAGGGAACTTACTTCATAGATCGAAATCATTCAACAGGATATATATAGGAGGGATTATTTTGGAATATAAAACACCATTTATCGCAAAAAAATTAGGTGTTAGCCCAAAGGCTGTTGTCCGGATTGCACAACAATTAAATCTTACGATAGAAAAAAATAAATATGGTCACTTTATTTTTACACAAGATAATTTAGACCAAATGTTAGAATACCATCTTTCACAAATAGAGCAGTCTCAAAATTCTCACCCTACTCAAAAAACATCATCAAACGATGTTGAAGAATTAAAAACTCAAGTAAATACAATTGTTCAAAACATATCATCGCATGATTTTGAGCAATTAGTCGCTCAATTAAACACAATTACGAGAAGGTTAGATCGAATGGAAGAACAAATGCAAGACAAGGCAAATGATGTAGTTACGTACCAACTTTTACAACATCGCCGTGAAATGGAGGAAATGTTAGAGCGAATTCAAAAGCTAGAAGCTGATCTCAAGAAAGAAGAACCACTATATATTACTCCCGATACAAAACCAACATATGAACGTGAAAAGAAACCGAAGCGCCGCAAAATGATTTTTAGTATATTTGGATTATAATTTTTAGACCCTTATTAAAATAATAAGGGTCTTTTTCATGAAGAATGATTTCATTTTAAATTAGTATCGTCTTTATTATACATATTCATTTCGGTTTATTTGGTTAACATAATATTTTTACTGTATTCTGCGATTAATGCCTGTGCATGAGCATTCCCTTGAATTACATCTCGAAACTCTTTTAAAGAATACAAATGCGTAGCCCCTTTTCGAGCATGAATTCGTACTGGTACACCTTGTAAAGTATCATGAAACTGAAATGGATTATCTATCGGTTCAATTGGGAAACCGAGTGTTAACAAATACATATACATTCTTTTTGTAACTGCTGCAATATACCATTCTGCTTTCGTTTCTAATGCATGCATAAATAAAATAGCGGTTAGTCTTTTGAAGTGTCCTCTCCCACGAGACGTTTTCGCAATACTTAACTTGCCTATTTCATACACATTTTTCAAATCTTTCACTAAATCATTTTTAGAAAACGGATAGAAAAACTCAGAATTTGATTGTTCAGGTACCGTATACTTAATACATTCTACTGTACCAATATGATGTTCATCTTCTATTAATAAAAATCTTGATGGATTTAAATTACGTTCTACGAACATTAAGTTTCTTTCTTCACAAAAATCTCCCCATAGTTGCTCGAACCAAAAATGTTCTTCCTTTGTTTGAACACGCTGGAACATATTTACCCGCCTTTCACATCGCCGCTCTGTTTTTGATAACGCTTTCACTATCTATCATATAAGAACAAATCTTCGTATGCAACTAAAAATATTTACGACTTATTATATTCTGCAAAATGAATTAAATTCCACCTTAATCGCCTTTTATCCCTCATGTACCGTTCTTCTAACAACATATTTATATTACTTTCAAATTCAAATCGTATGAAGCTTCTTTCCATACTGCATATAATTCTTCTTAATCTAAAAGAAATCCTTTAGGAAAAGGATTTCTTTTACTTCTTCATGCTTTTTAACCACTTCCCAAAAATTTGTACCATTCCATTTTTTCCAGCTAATTTCGCTTCCCCTTGTTTCGTTTTATAAGGATATAATTGCAAGAACACACCACATCCAGACTCAATCTTTTTACTATGCATATGACTTCCTGGATATACACAAATGACTTCATAAATGGCCCTTCGATAATAGACTCGCTTTCCATCTTGTTCTTCTACATATTTTATAGACCAGTACTTATACATTTGCTCAGTTGCTTTCGTATTTCCAACGTGCTGAAAGATATTGTACATTGGGCTATACTTCACTTCAATAATAATAGAAGATTGATATACGTATTTCCCTTCTTCCTTTACATAACAGTCTAAGCGAATATCCGGCTTCTTCGTATCTTCTCCATTATAAAAATTACTCCCTTTACTTAATGCAATAAGAGGATGTGTTTCAATTAAATCATTAAATGCGACATGTATTCTAATATCATCTCGATGTAACACCACTGTCGTTCCATCTTGTAATCCATCTACATAAAAATGTTCTTGTATTTGTTCACGAATGGAATTTCTAGCCTCGAAACCAATTTGCTCTAACATTGAAATAACGATAAAAAAAGCGTAATATTCATACACTAAAAATGTTGGTTTATAAACAAATAGTAAAGATGGAGATTGATCTATAGATTGTGGAAGTAAATCTAAATGCTGTAGTAATTGTTGATGTGGTATCGGTAAATTATGTGAGTTCATGTTACCCGTTTCAGAAATTTCTCTCCAAAATGGCGAATGCATTAAAGTTTGAAAGTATTGTACACTTCCATGTACAAAATGTGATAATATTTTATATTCTTGTATCTTCATAGAACTCTTTCGTAAATCCGCCTCTTTTAGTAAATGTATATTTTTATATTTTTGTTTCTCTCTATCGGTCACTGATCCATTACGCTCAATTGTTTGTATAATCGTTTTTACAGCTTGAAATTCTTCTGATTTCTTCTTTTTTGCTCTTTCTAATATTTCAATTGTTTGACGCAAAAAACTTTCAGCTTCAAGTAAATAGTGATAAAATTGCATCGCTTTAAATTTAAGAAATGCATTTTCCTTACTATTTTTTTGCTCTATAAACTTACGATTATAATATTTTGCATACGATTTTCTTTCCGCCACTATGGTTCCTTTTCTCGTTGCCTTTCGCTCCTTTTCTTCCCATTTATATTCATGTATAAATTTTGAACTTGATTCTATTTTCTTAAAAATTTGCTTTATCTTTTTCATTTTTTGTGGCAATTTTCTAAGTAACACTAAATAAGAAGAATCTTCAATATCACTAAGTGCAGAGAAAGTCTTTTTATAATACCCTCTATCTAAAATCAACTCATTCAAAATTGACTTCACATAGTTTTGAATCATTTCAAATTGATCATCAAAAAAATTTTTTGGCACGACTTGAAAAGCCCCATAATACGTTGTATCTTCTATACGCACTTCAAAATGATATAGACCACAACGCCATGGATAAAAGAATTCCGTTTTTCCATGTTCATATATTAATACCTTTTGTTTTTTTTCATTTATTTCATATTTTGACTCTTTTATATTTTTCTGTCCCTCATATACTTTATTCCATATAAAAGTAATATCCATAGGACTTTCGTAATGGTAATGTAATCTGAGTGGTTTTAATTCTTGTACTTTATAAATACATTGAACTAATGCTGTAGTAGATGTACAAAGACGATTTAACAAAATATATTCCCCTTTTGCCTCTGTTCCAATGATTAACTTTAATACAAAAGGGAGCGTTTCTTTCGTATCAACGATTTCTGTTTCACATCGCCATTCATTTTGCATATCCATACAACTCCAGTTCTCTACGCTTTTCTCTTATACATGCTAAAGAATGTTCAAATGTAGATACTCTGTTTGCAAGTGGAGATTGCAAAAGAGGTACTAATGTCGCCCCCCTTTTTACCTCTTCAGAAAGTAAAGAGCCAATCATCATTTCAGTCCCTCTTATTTTCGTCAATACACGTTGCTTTATTTGTAAATCAAATCCTTCTTCTCTACTGATCATATAGGAATGATTATTTTGGAACGGTATATTTTGTAAGTAAGTAGCTATTGCGTTTGCACATCGAAAAGAAATTCCCTTTGACATATCGTGTGATGACAATAGAACATGCAGCTTATCTAATAGTTCTAACTCTTCTTCAGAAAACACCTCAATCATCGTTTTATTCCTGACCCAATTTATGCGAAATTCTCCTGCAGTTACTTTCAGAGGTGGTTGTAATACAACTTTCTCTTGTTCCATATACATCTCACAAAACGGAATCTTTTGTAAAGTAATTAAATTTGTCCGATCTAATAATCGATCTGAGAGCTCTTTCGTTGTTTCATCAAAATTTACAGTACCTACAAATATAATATTTTCTCCAATTTCAATTGTTGATGGAATTGGATTTTCTTTTTCTTGTACACCTTCATACAAATTTAAAATACGATTTTGCTTTTCAAGTTGAAGAACAGATAGAAATGGAGTAAACCAATGCTCAATATATGACATATTCATTTCATCAAAAACGATTATATACAGCTGATTTTGATTTTCTTTTGCCTTCATTAACGCCCTAACTAATTTTGTTTCACTTTCAATAAAAGTACCATTTGGGTGAAGGTAACCAAGTAAATCATGTGGTTCTTGGTACGATGGTGAAATCGGGATCCAAACCAATTCTTCCCCATACTGTAATCCAAGTGCTTCCGCATAAGCTTGCACAAAACGGGATTTCCCAGCGCCCGGTATACCCCCAAGAATCGTTAACATATTTGTTTTCGTGCTTATGTGAAAATTATAAATGTCCGTTTCATCCAAATATAGCCCTTTATTACGCACAAAACTTTTTACATACTGTAAAAATACGGATTCACGTTCATCCCACTCCCATTCATCCTTTTGCACTTTTATTTCCTCTACTTCTACAAGCTTACCTTCCTCAGTCATTCGTTTTTTTAATTGCTCATACACATGATTACTTACAAAATACAATTGATCTTCTACCGCTATTTCTACATGCTTCAACCAGTCATTAAGGTCTATATACTTACATTCCCGCTGCTGTTCAACATATGCGATTGAACTAATTGATGATGACTTTAAAGAAATATTTCCATATAACCTTCCATCATGCCACAATAATTCTGGAGGCTCAAAGTCTTTCGGATATTTTGGCATTAGAAATGACAAATAACCATTACTAAGTTTTCTTTCTAAAGCCTCTCCTTTTCTGTAATCGGAAACTTTAGGTACTGGAATCATTTTATAGCCATTTGCCATTTCTCGCGGTTCTTCTGTACAAATTAACTCCGCGTATATATGTCCTCTTTCATAATAAAGACGAAACATAACCAATTGCTTTTCTAATTTTCTTTTCTTTAATTCCGAAAAAATTTTTTCATTCTTTTTATTGCTACATAAACCTTCAAATACGTATGGTTCATTTTTTAATTGCTCTTGTAACGTGAATGGTATTGGCGATAGGCATTGTACAAAGAAATTCTCCCCATTCTTCTCTCTCTCTGCTTTTGTAAACTTTCCGATAAACCTCATATAGTACATTCGTTTTATAAAACTTGGCTGAAGAGCTTTATGTAATTTCACCTTCGTCACCTTCTTTTTTTCATACTATTCTTAGTGTATGAACGAAACGAAAAACTAGAAACAAAAAACCTGACGTTATCCGCCAGGTTCAAAATGAAAACGTATATTAATGAGATGGAAAAGCTTTTTTCTCTTGTAAAATGGCATTATGAGCAATTTTCATTTTAGCAAGTACATATCGTAATCGATCTTCAGCGTTTTCATCTTTATTTTGCTGTAATTCCGCCAAATTCTCTACAGCACTCGCTAAATTTTCAATCACTCCTCGTAGTTCAGGATGATGATTAAAAAAGGATTCTTGCACTAATACTTTCCTTACTTCACTCGCTAAATCAACAATTCTGGTTAACTGTTCTTTTTCTTCCATTTTCATCCCTCCTGAATATCTTATGTATTAAATATTCTCTAGACAAAGAAAAAAGCCCTTTATTTAAAAGGACTTTTACATTTTTATATTTCCAGTTAATAGCATATAAAGTGATGTGATAGCTGCGATAACAATTGCCCACATTACATATCTCTCAATACCTTTAAAACAACGATTTCCTTTTTCTTTTCTTGCATACATGTAAACAATAATCCCGATTCCATACACGATTGAAACAAGTAATAAATTTTTCAAACCTGCTGCATATAGAAGCCATACAGAATAAATAGAAGCAATTAAAGCTAACGAGCCGTTTTTTACTTTTGCATCTTTTAGTTCGTTTGTAATAACTAATTTGAATTGGAATAACGCTGATAATAAATATGGTACTAAAATTGATGTTGAAGCTATGAAATACATAATTTGATATGTTGATTCTGAAAACAGAACGATTATAAATATAATTTGGGCAACGCAATTTGAAATCCATAATGCCATATGTGGTGTTTGTTTTTTATTTGTTTTCGTAAAGACTTTCGGAAACACGCCATCTTTTCCTGCTACGTGGGAAATTTCAGAAACAAGTAAAAACCAGCCTATTAATGTACCTACAAGTGAAGCAACTAACCCAATGTTAATCGCAACTGCGCCCCATGTCCCAACAACATGTTCTAATACATGTCCCATTGATGGGGTTTCTAACACGGAAAGCTCTCCTCTTGTCATCGCTCCCATAGACAAGACAGAAATTAAAATATAAATAGACATTACTAAAATAAGTCCAAGTACTGTCGCTTTACCAACATCTCGGCTATTTTTCGCTCTACCAGATAATACAACCGCTCCTTCAACCCCAATGAAAACCCAAAGAGTTACAAGCATTGTATTTTTCACTTGACCAAGTATAGAGGAAACTGATATAGTTCCTTCTCCCCAAAAATCATGTGTAAACGTATCCCAGCGAAACGCTGTTACCATTACAACAATAAATAATACGATTGGAACTAATTTCCCTATCGTTGCAATCACATTCATAATAGATGCTTCACGAATTCCAAATAAAATTAGAAAATGAAGTGTCCATAATAAAAGTGACGCTCCAACAATAGACGCAACATTATTTCCACCTTTAAAAATGGGGAAGAAATAACCTAATGTACTAAACAGTAACATGATTGTTGCAACGTTTCCTAAAATTCCTGCTAGCCAATATCCCCAAGCACTGTTAAATCCGATATATTCTCCGAAACCAGCACGTGCATAACTATAAATTCCGCCCTCAAGCTCCGGTTTTTGTCTTGCTAACGTTTGATAAACGAGCGCGAGTGGAATCATTCCCATCGCTGTAATACACCAACCAATTATTATAGAGCCGCTATTCGCTCCTACTGCTAAATCATGCGGTAAACTAAAAACACCGCCACCAACCATCGTTCCGACTACTAATGCAATTAATGGAAAAAACCCTAACTTCTTTTCTATTTGTACCACCCCATCTGTCATTCTAGGTGTTATGTTCGTTCAACTATTAAAGTCACCTTTTTCTCTAATAGACGTTTCTCTTATATTTTTTCAGGAAAACATTACTTATTCTAAAAGAAAATGAAGAAAAATGGAATACTTTTTTGAAAAAATGTATAAGTATGCACAAAAAAACCGTTCATTTTGTAATGAACGGTCATTTCATACATATAAATTTGTATATTTCTTGTAAAATTAACGAAGTAAATTCTCTTTTTGTAAAAATTGTTTCGCAACTTCTTCACTACTTTTTCCATTCACATTTACTTCATAATTCATTTTTCGCATTTCTTCATCTGTAATCTTCCCAGATAATGTATTTAATACTTTTTCAAGTTCAGGATATTTCTGTAACGTCTCTTTTCTTAATAATGGTGCTCCTTGATAAGGCGGGAATAGTCCTTTATCATCTTTTAGTACTTTAAGCCCATACTGCTCAAGTTCACTATCAGTTGAATATGCATCGATTACGTTAACATCCCCTGATTGAATTGCACTATAACGTAGTTTCGGTTCCATCGTTTTCACATTTAAAAACTTATAGTTATATAATTTTTGCATTCCTTTATAACCGTCTTCACGATCAGCAAATTCTAATGTGAATCCTACTTTCGCATCCTGTGCAATTTTTCCTAAATCAGAAATTGTATTTATATTATTTTGATCTGCTATTTTTTTCGGCATAGCTAGTGCATATGTATTGTTATACTCCATCGGCTTCAACATAACCATATTATATTTCTTTTCCATTCCAATGCGAGCCTGCTCATATACTTCATCCCGATTTGTGCTTTTTGGCTCTTCTTTCACGAAAGTAGATAAAGCTGTTCCCGAAAACTCAGGGTATATATCTACTTCTCCTGATTTCAACGCTTCAAATACAAACGCTGTTTTTCCAAGACCTGGTTTTAATTCTACGTGTAAATCGGTATCTTGTTCAATAAGCTGCTTATACATTTGAATTAAAATTTCAGGTTCTGATCCAAGTTTTCCGGCAATAACAATATCTTTCTTTTGTGTATTCCAAAGAAATGGAGCGGCGACCATTACAAGAGCGATGCATATCGTCAATATAACACGCTTAGAAGAGCGTTTTGGTTGTTCAAGTATGCGAAGTACTACATCAAAGAATAAAGCGAGTAACGCGGCTGGTACGGCCCCTAAAATGATAAGCGCATGATCATTTCGATCGATACCAAGTAATATGAGTTTTCCGAGCCCACCAGCACCTATAAGAGCTGCTAATGTAGCTGTTCCAACAATTAATACCATCGCCGTACGAATACCGGCCATAATAATTGGTAAAGCAAGAGGAAGTTCTACCTTCCACAGTCTTCTCCAGCTATTCATCCCCATAGCTCTCGCTGCTTCGATTAAAGATTCATCTAACTCCCTTATTCCTGTATATGTGTTTCGTAAAATAGGTAATAGTGCATACACAACTAATGCAATAATGGCCGGAAGTTTTCCAATTCCTACTAACGGAATTAAAAGTCCGAGTAATGCAAGTGATGGGACAGTCTGCATAACTGCAGAAGTTCCTATTATAAACTCAGCCAGTCGTTCTTTTCTCGTTAATAAAATGCCAAGTGGCACCGCAATCATTACTGCAAAAAATAATGAAATAAGCGATATTTGTAAATGCTCACTTAATGCAGTTAGTAATTCTATTTTTCGTTCTTGGAACGTTTGTATAAAATCAGTCACTGTTTAGCCTCTTTCCTTCATTTGTTCAACAATGTAATTGACAATATGACGACTTGTTAAAGCTCCAACATATTGACCATTTTCTTCAACTGGAACGACTTCGTTAGCTCGTACACGAACTAATGCTTCTTGTAAAGAAGAATGTAATGAAAGTGCATCCCCTTCTACCCGCATACTTTCATCAAGTGGCAATACATCTTCTATACTTTTCCCCTCATACCAAGGTCGTCCACGATTTCCAATGAACTCTTCTACAAACTCATTTTTCGGATTGTGTATAATTCCTTCTGGTGTATCTAATTGAACAACTTTTCCTTCTTTCATAATACAAATGCGATCTCCGAGTGATAATGCTTCTTGCATATCGTGTGTTACGAATACAATTGTTTTTTGAATCTTCTTTTGTAATTGTACAATATCCTTCTGAAGCTGCTCTCTACTTAATGGATCTAACGCACTAAATGGTTCGTCCATAAGAACGATTTTCGGATTTGCGGCTAATGCCCGTACGACACCAATACGCTGCTTTTGCCCTCCTGATAATTCATCAGGCATACGATCGCGATATACGTCTGGAGCTAGCCCGACCATCTGTAGCAACTCATCGACACGCGCTTTTATTTTTTCTTTGCTCCACTTTCTCATTTCAGGAACAACTGCAATATTTTCAGCAATTGTCATATGTGGAAACAAAGCGATTTGCTGCAATACGTATCCTATATTCCAACGCAATTCGTTTATATTATATTGTTGAATATCTTTTCCATCGATTAAAATAGATCCCTCAGTCGTTTCAATTAAACGGTTAATCATTTTCATTGTCGTTGTTTTCCCGCAACCACTCGGACCAATGAGAACAAAAAATTCTCCCTTTTTAATTTCTAAATGCAATGAATCCACTGCTTTTGTGCCATCTTCATATGATTTTGACACTTGATTAAACTGAATCACAAATACAACTCCTTTATCATAGTTTCCTTTATTTTGATGGAATACGGCATTCATTTCAAATGATACGCTTTATAATTAAAAAAGAGCTCAAATTTGAGCTCTAACGGTCTAACAATATTGTTTTCATTATAGCGGCATATTCACGCACATACATTTTTCTCTTAGAGCGCATTGGTGTTTCAGCAGCTAGTGCCTCCATCTTTATTCCTAAACGCTTTGCAATTATTTTCGTTCTATATAAATGATACGTATTACTTACAATTACCGCATGTTTCACATCATATAAATCCTTACTAAACTTTAAATTTTCATACGTATTTGTAGATCGATCTTCTATTAAAATACGACTCTCATCTATACCATGTACCATTAAATAGTTTCTCATACTATGAGCTTCCGGTATATCTTCATCTTCTCCTTGGCCACCTGAAACAATTACTTTCGCTTCAGGATGGGAAACTAAATATTCCAACGCTACATCCAAACGGTTTTGAAGAGATAACGACGGTCTATCTCCAAATAACTTTGCGCCTAATATAAGAACGTATGGAGAGTGATTACTCAATTTTTCACGAGCAACTTTCTTCATTCGAAACGTCATATAAAGAATGTATAGTGGTGGTAATA
The DNA here is from genome assembly GCF_054353775.1 of Bacillus sp. 5w2. NCBI lineage: Bacteria > Bacillati > Bacillota > Bacilli > Caryophanales > Bacillaceae > Bacillus > Bacillus sp. 5w2. The sequence goes on from NZ_JBTIWT010000001.1 coordinate 267,449, forward strand.
ATAAGATTATAAGCAAGATCCATTTGTTCATAAATAAATTTGCACTCCCTTTCTTTTTATTATATAGAAAAATAAAGGGAGACAGAAGTGTTTTTTAAACGATTGATTTATTAGAAACGTTCGTCCCTACTTTACGTTGTGAAAGTACATAATAAATAGCGATTCCTAATGAAAAGATCAATATACAGCTTAATACGTAAAAAGGAAGCATTACCCCAGCTTTAGATACACCAGCTGTAAACAGCATTAATAATACAATTCGTATTCCTGTACCAATTAATCGAAATAAGCTGTCTACACGTCCCATTACTTCGTTTGGAATTTCCTCCATCATCAATACATTTCTCGCCACTCTTGTACCCGCATTTCCAATCGCATGAAAAATCGCAAGTCCATATAACAACATTACGGAAGGTTCAATAATCATTACGGTAATTGAAATTACATAAATGAACATCGTCATAACAATTGAAACTTCTGTTTTCACATATTTCATTATGAGTGGAATACAGATCCCTGCAACAACCGCTCCGACACCGTACATCATGCCCTCTATTGCATATACAGAGGCATTGGCTTTGAGTATATCCGAAATATAAACTGGTATTAAATAATTTGCCATCATGACACCGATAAACGGCATATAAGTAGCAAGTAAGAACCAAAAGAGCTTAGAACGTTTTTTCATAAAGTGAATTCCTTCGAACAATTGCTTCTTAAATGCTACTTTCTTTTTTACTTCCTTTTTCTTTACGTATGGTATACATAAGAACAGGAAAAATGCTCCTACAAAAGTTAACATATCTACTAACAAAATCCACTTCAAAGACACAATTTCAATTAGGAAGCTCGCTGCTGCTCCTGAAATAACTTGTGTTAACTGTCCTTGTATTTCCATTGTCCCACTTAAACTTTTATAATGTTCAGCTTGAAAAATTTCTTGGTTAAATGCAAAAATTGTAGGATAAAATAACAGATAGTAAAAAGATCCTGCTATATAAATAAGAATATAGTGAATAGAATGATAGGATTGCCCAGCAAATCCCCATATAACCATTATTCCAATTACGGCTATCCCAATTCCTTCGTTACATAACAATAAAGATTTTCTTGAGAAGCGATCAATACTTTGCCCGATAAACGGCGTTAATAAAAACATAATTAGAGTTGAGATGATGGAAACATAGCCAAACGTTGTCTCCCCTCCACTTTCTTTAATTAACAACCATGGAATCGTTATCATTACAATTCCGGAACCAATAGCTGATAGACTATTGGCTCCCAGAATGAAATACAAGCGTGAATCTCTATACAGAGATGGCATATCACTCAACTCCTAGTTGTTTTTTCACCTCTTTATATACGCTCATATATGCTTTTAATTCTTTAACTAAATCATGAATTAATGGTTTTGCATCTTCTCCCAGTTCACCGTCTTGTACATGAAGTCCATCAAGCACAACTTGTTTTGGGATTGCATTTGCATATACCCCTCTAGCAACAGTGCGCATACTGTTTAATGCGTTAATTCCGCCTTTACCGCCACCAGCAACCGCAAGTAATGCGACCGGTTTATGAACAAATTCACTGCTACTTAAGTAATCTAACGAATTTTTCAATGCCCCACTCATTGCATTATGATATTCAGGTGTACATAATACTACCCCATCAGCAGCTTTCACTAACGCCTTTAATTTTTTTACCGCTTCTAATTCACGTTGTGATTCTTCTCCGTTATATAATGGTAACTCTTCTATCGCTAAATCATATAATTCCCCTTCAAATTGATCTGCAATATATTTTGCCACTACGCGAGTTCTACCGAATTTTCTTGGTGTACCGTTAATAACAACTAGTTTCATTATTATTTCTCCCCTTTGTTTTCAAGTTACATTTATATATTATCAGAAATTTCTATACAAAACACGATATAAAGAGGGAACTAGCTTGATAAAATAGTATGATAGACGAAAAAAAGAACTCATACGAAAGTATGAGTTCTTCACAATTACTTTTTCTCTCCTTTTGGACTCAGTATGCCTATACTACCTTTAGCTTCAAAATGGGTATACGCTTTTTCTGCTAATTTGATACGTTCTTCGGGTAAGGCTACATATTTCATTATATTGTCTATTATTTTTTCGTACGAAGTAAATACAATTCCTGGCCACTCTATCTCGTCTTCGGGATTACTATTTTCCGAAATAATAAACTTCTTATTTGCCACTGCATAAGAAACACGAGGTGTTTCAAGAATTCCTGATAAGTAAAAATGAATATTTAAAATAATTTTAGACCTAGCAATTAGCTCATTTCTAGCAATTCCCCAAGCATTATTTTTAAAAACAATATTTAAATTGGGTGCAACTGCTTTTAATTGATCCAAAATAGCTTGCCGCCTCGGATTAAGAGCACCTATAAACAGTATATCAATGTCTTCAGTAATCTCATCTTCAAATGCATCTTTTTTTATTTCTAAAGTTGGTGCATAGTTCATTCCTACATGTTTTATTTCTTTTCCTACTCCTTTTTGTTTTAACCATTCTATATTTTGTTTACTATAATCCCAAATTTCCTTATCTTTTAATAATATTAAATAAAGTGGGTGCACATAAGGGCTTCCTTCATATAGCTGTTCTAAGTTATAAATAATTGCATTTTTCGGAAGTAGATTCGGGTTATGTGCATACGTATGCGCTCCAAAAACAATTGTATTTTTTACATTTTCTAGTACTGTTTCTGATATGATTGCTGTATTTCCCTCCTGCTCTAATCGCCATTTCAAAGCTCGCGCGACATCTATGAAACTCCCATACGTCTTTGGGCATATAAACAGACAATAATCATATTCTTTATTCAAATATGCTTCCATTAATCTTAAATTATTTTTATATAAATCCACATCCGGATATTTAAGTAAAAGCTCATTTGCATGTTTTTTTGCTACTTTATATAATCCAGCATAATAAGCAGCAATGCACCTTCTTAATTCAATTTTTTGCCGATGCTCATCTGCTACGTCCATGTCTAAAAGAAGATTTGCGATACAATACGCTTTTAAATGATCACGATCATAATAGTAATCTAGTAGTGGCATCAATTCTTCATACGTATTTCCATGCACAGATTCACCTAGTTCAAGCGCCCATCGTATTAATTCCATGATTACTCCACTACTCCTTTAGCCGAAATTGTATTTAATAAAATTTCGCATTACTTTCTACCATATTTGCTATATGAAACGGTAACTCTTCTTTTTTCGATTCCAAATATTTTTGTGACACTGCACCTAAATGTTTTTTATGCGGTATATAAAAAGCACTTATAGAAATCTCATAGTCAAATAAGTAATCATACACATGATAATCTACAAATAGAAGATCATCTTTTGGAAAAGGAACTTCCTTCCCCTGCAAGGCATACATCAAAGCAATATTATTTTCGGATTTTAATCGATACATTCTTGCAAGTTGGTATAATGGCTCAGCCCTAGTTGGTCTATACTCCCACGCTTTTTGAAAATAAAGAACAGCTAATGCTGTATATTCCTCTTCTTGTTTCTTAGCATTTTCTTTTTCATCCGCTTCTGTTACTTCATATTGTTTATTTGCTGAACGGTTTGCTAATTGTTCATAACAAAATCCTATTCGCAATAACGAATAGAACACCTCTTCAACCCATCCCCCTGCTTCCACTCGTTTTTTATACCATTTAATAGAATCTTCAAATTGACTTAAATGAAAATAAGTTTGGGCTAAATAAAATAAATATCTTATATGCAAATCTGGCGTTGTTTCTGGATCATTTAATCCTTGTAACAACAGCCTCTCATCTCTCTCAAACTTATCAGCTTTACTACCACCATCCCCAGGATCGTTAACGACAAGCGTCTCTAGCCTTGCTACTCTTGCAATGTAGTTCGCATCAACTTTGGAACGATCTATATCCCAATACTCATGAGTAACACCTACTGATTTCCATGGTAAAGAAGCTTTTAAAAGGCGTGTAAGCCAATACTTAATATGAATATCATATTGCAATGTAAGATAATGGTCTTCCGTTAAACTACTCTTATCAAAATCAGGATCAACTTCTAATATCATATCCGCATCTAATATTAATAAATAATCTGCTTCTGGATATGTTTTTTGTGCCAATGAAACAGCTAAACTTCTGTTATAACCAAAGTTTTGAAATGGTTCATGATGAACTGTTCCAGGGATTTCATTTTCTTTACACCAATTTTCAATAATTTCAGGTGTATTATCAGTTGATCCAGTATCACAAATAGAAACAAAATCTACAATTGATTTTGTAGCATTTAAACACCTTTCCATAATTCTAGACTCGTTTTTAACAATCATACAAAGACATAACTTTTTTTCTTTCCCTACATTCTTCACTTGCTCATTTCCCATTTAACCACCTCATATTTTATTAACACGCTCTTTTCATATGTAACATCTTTTCTTAGCTACATTGATGACATAATCATCCTTTTACTATTTATGAAAACTTCATTTTATTTATTCTTATTTTTATGTTGGGACATCTTTCATGCCTCCCTTTATATTTGATACAATCAGCACAAATAAAAAATGATTGATTGCTATTTTTACACTATAAAAAAAAAAGAAACTTGCGTTTATACACAAGTTTCTTTTCAAAAATCATTTCCTATTTTTTCACAACTTCATGTCCACCGAACTGATTACGAAGAGCTGAAACTACTTTTCCGTGGAATGTATCATCTTCTTGAGAACGGTAACGCATAAATAATGACATCGCGATTACTGGTGCCGCCGCTTGAAGTTCAAGTGCCGTTTCAACAGTCCATTTCCCTTCTCCTGAAGAGTTCATTACCCCTTTAATGCCATCTAGTTTTGGATCATCTGCAAATGCCTTTTCAGTTAAGTCCATTAACCAACCGCGGATAACCGATCCGTTTGCCCATACTTTTGCAACATCTTCATAATTGAAGTCAAAATCACTTTTATCTAACACTTCAAAACCTTCAGCGATTGCTTGCATCATACCGTATTCAATACCGTTATGAACCATTTTTAAGAAATGACCACTTCCGACGCGGCCTGCATAAGAATATCCATTCTCTACTGCTAAATCTTTAAATAAAGGTTCTAATTGATCATAAATTTCTTTTTCTCCACCAACCATTAAGCAAGCACCGTATCTAGCTCCTTCTACACCGCCTGATGTACCGATATCTACGTAATGTAAACCAAAGCTTTTCGCTTCTTCAGCACGACGTAACGTATCTTTATAGAATGAATTTCCGCCTTCAATAACGATATCGCCTTCCTCTAATAATGGATATACATCTTTTAATACTGACTCAACAACTTCTCCCGCAGGTACCATTACCCAAATTGTACGAGGAGCTTCTAGTGCAGCAATCATTTCTTTTAATGTGTGACGAGCAGTAATCCCTAAAGCCCCTGCTTTTTCAACAAGTTCTTTATTTACGTCATATACAACTACTTCATGCTTGTCCTCATGTAAATGTTCTGCTAACGGGAATCCCATTTTTCCTAATCCAATTAAACCTAGTTTCATATTAATCAATCTCCCATTCTATACAAATATATTTAATAACGAAATTAGTCCAAGTGCTACAACAGATAATATTGTCTCCATTGCAGTCCATGTTAATAATGTTTCTTTCACAGTCATTCCGAAATATTCTTTAATCATCCAAAATCCAGAATCGTTTACATGTGATAAAATTAATGACCCTGCACCTGTTGCAAGTGCTAATAGTTCAACGTTTACACCTGGTGTACTTGCTGCAATTGGTGCTACAATACCAGCTGCTGTCATCATAGAAACTGTAGCAGATCCAGTCGCGACTCGGATAAGTGCCGCAATTCCCCAACCTAATAATATCGGTGAAATATGAGATTCTTTCGCCATTTCTGCGATTGTCGTTCCAATTCCAGAATCTAACAATACTTTATTGAATGCGCCGCCTGCACCAATAACTAACAGTATGTTCGCAATAGGTCCTAAGCAATCATTTGTAAATTGTAATACTTTATCTTTTGAAAAACCTTTTGCATAACCAAGACTAAAGAAAGAATATATCGTTGCAATTAATAATGCGACTATTGGATCTCCAATAAAGTGCAATACTTGTGCAAGTTGACTCGTTTTGCTTAACGCTACTTCCGCAATCGATGCACCTAGCATAAGAAATACTGGAAGTAAAATAGTAAACAATGTATTTCCGAAACTAGGCAGTTCCTTCTTCTTATCTCTTTCAATAAATTGTTCTGCTATATCTAACGGTACTTCTTTATGTATACGAGCACCGATCCATTTCCCATAAAGCGGACCTGAAATGATTGCAGTTGGAAGTCCGACAATTAATGCGTATAAAATTGTCTTCCCTACATCTGCTTTAAAAATACCTACCGCTGCCATCGCTGCTGGATGCGGTGGCACGAGTCCGTGTACAACGGATAGTCCTGCTACTAGCGGAATACCGATTGTAATAAGTGATACCCCAGTTTCTAACGCAATTGTAAATACTAATGGAATTAGTAGTACAAATCCAACTTGGAAAAACACCGGAATTCCTACTAAAAATGCAACGAACATCATTGCCCAGTGAACACGTTTCTTCCCAAAACGACCAATTAATGTGTTAGCAATTCGTTCAGCACCGCCAGATTCGGCCATCATTTTTCCAAGCATCGTTCCTAATGCTAAAACTATCGCTAAAAACCCCAACGTATTACCAAGCCCTAATTTAATAGAATCGATAATCCCTGGATCTTTTGGTGAAGTTCCAATCAATGGCATTCCCATTGCTAACCCTACACCAATTGCTGTTAAAATTAACGCGACAAATGGATGCCATTTTACTACCGTAATAAGTAAAAGTAGTATGACAACTGCCGCTAGTACGATTCCAACTACCATTTCTCCCAATCCCCCTATTGTTTACGTTGGAAAGCAGCTATACAATCAAATTCTTCTTTCAAGCGATTGTAAAGTCGTTCATACATATAAAACATTTCTAAATATATAGCCGTATTTTCTTTATTCGGTACATGATGATGAACAATATCAATCCAATCCTTTACCTCTTCAAGAGAATCAATTTTTCCTACAGCATATAAAGCAACTGCCGCTGCCCCAAGCGCAGATGCTTCATGGCTTTCAGGAACAAGCAATTCTTTACCCATCATATCGGATAACATTTGTCTCCAAAATGCAGATTTCGCAAACCCTCCTGAAACACGTATTTCAGTAAGTGGTCCTGTACAATCTCTGATTGCGAGCGCTACTGAATATACACTCATACAAACACCTTCCATGACTGCACGTATAAAATGTTCTCGTTTATGCTGAAGGTTTATTCCGAAGAATGTACCACGAGCATTTGCATTCCAGTAAGGTGCGCGTTCTCCAGATAGAAACGGTAAAAATAGCAATCCACCCGCTCCAGCCGGTACACTTTCCGCATACTTAATTAATAAATCATACGGATCAATTCCAAGCTTCCTTGCTACTTCTTGCTCTGGACTACCAAATTCATCACGTAACCATCTCAGTAAAATTCCGCCGTTATTCGTTGGTCCGCCGATCACCCAGTGCTCGTCTGTTAATGCATAACAAAATGTTCTTCCTTTTTCATCCGTATTAACACTTGATGAAATTGTTCGAACTGCACCACTTGTTCCAATCGTAATTGCAGCTGAGCCAGGCGATATTGCACCAACGCCTACATTTGCAAGAACACCATCACTTGCACCAATAACAACTGGCGTATCTTCACAAATACCCATATTTTGTGCTAATTCCGACTTCATACCCGATAAAATATATGTAGTTGGCACAGGTGTTGATAATTGTTCTGGTGACATATGTAACATCGTTAAAACATCTTCATCCCAGTTTAATGTTTCTAAATTAAATAACCCAGTTGCAGATGCTATCGAATAATCCACTACGTAACGTGAAAACAATTGATAAATAACATACTCTTTAATGGAAATAAATTTATAAGCGCTCGCATATAATTCTGGCTCTTCCTCTTTCATCCACAATAATTTAGAAAGCGGCGACATCGGATGAATTGGTGTACCCGTTCGTCTATATATTTCATGCCCATTCATATGTTGTAATAATTTTTCTGATTGTTTCGTACTTCGATTATCTGCCCAAATGATAGAACGCGTTAATGGTGCACCATTTTCATCTACAGCAATTAATGCGTGCATTGCAGTACTAATACCGATTGAAGAAATATCTTCAGGTGACACATTACCCTTTTTCATGGCAACGCTTACAGTTTTATATACAGCAGCACATATTACATCAGGATCTTGCTCAGCCCATCCGACATTCGGTTGAATAATTGGATAATCAACTGCATGTGACGCAACGACTTTTCCTTTTTCTGTGAACACAACCGTTTTTGTACTTGTGGTACCGATATCAATCCCGATTACTCTCCCCCTTGTTTCCATGCGAATCTTCCCTTCGTTTCTAGCAAAATATGATCTAGTAAACCGTTTACATGAATTAGTATATAAAATATTTTTTCTTTAATCAAGTTTTAAAAAGAAAATTTTTTTCATAACAAAAAATATATACCCTCATTCCATTTCACTTACATACTACATTTAACTTTTCCGTGTGGTAAAGTTGCGTTATATTCGTTACGCAACATACTCTTTTTCTTCCATTAACAATACATACCTAGTCCTTCCATACGTTCTACTCATTTGCATGAAAGAGCACTTAACATCACTATCAAGCTAAGAAAAATAACTACCTCCACAATGGGAATCTGTACATTTTGCTCTTTTTCTATTGTTTTAGGTTCACTCATTCTTTTATCTTGATGGACATAGAGCACAGGTCCCTAATATCAGTTTATTAACTTGTAAATATATGTTCCATACTATAAAATCTAATAGTATTTATATTTTTCAGAAAAATAAAACAAAATTTTAGACTTTATTGTATAATGTTGTAAAAAGATGTCGGAGGGATTTAATGTTACATAAAATATCTCAATTCACAATTAAGCTTTCATCAATTCTTTTATCACTCTTACTATTATTAAATTTACCTTATTTATTTATCACTCAACAAGGATTCACCTTTCAACCAATTTATTTTTTTAACCAGATCGTTACTATGTTAAAACAGGTTTTCTCACCTGAATCATTGTTGGTTATAGGATCAGACCCAAAGTTTGGTCACTTAAAAACAACACCATTATTTCCAACTGTTTTAGAACCTTATCTATATTCATTTACTGTATTATTTTTAGCCTTTTTGCTTGCGCTCTTTTTATCATCTAGCATGGCATTTTTTTATTTTTTAGCAAAAGATTATATAAAAAAATGGATAAACCGAATTGTGTTCATATTAGAAGCTGTCCCTGATATGATGATGATGATTTGTTTGCAAATATTTTTCATATGGGTACTTAAGAAATTCGGGGAAGCTCCTTTCACCATTATTTCTTTTAATGAAAATCGCGCTTATTTACTCCCTATTTTATCTTTAGCCGTCTTACCTACATTACAAATGTTTCGGATGATGGTGTTATACATAAAGGAAGAACATGGAAAACATTACGTAGAGGTTGCATATGGAAAAGGCCTTTCATCAAGTTATATACTATGCATTCATTTATTCAAAAATATATCTATCCACTTCTTCCACCATTTAAAAACGATTTTTGTTTTCTTACTTTCTAACTTATTCATTTTAGAATTTGTTTTTAATATGCAAGGTATTATTCAATTTTTATTTAAGAAGGCGTTTATTTCACCTCCCGCTGCATTTATCATACTTGTCATGATTATTTTACCGTTTTATGCTATTTTTCAAATGATCTCTCTCATGATGAATAGATGGCAAAAACAATTGAAAGGAGCAGCTTTATGAAATCTATTTGGAAATCAAAACGCTTTTTAATCGGCTTTACTTATTTATTCATACTTGTTTCAGCTAGTTTTATTTATAGTTGGTTCTTTAAAGATAACATCCCAAAACCTCCTCAGTTACTTTACAATGACAATAACGAATTACTTGGAAAGGCCCCCTTTCCACCATCGTTAATACCGCCTTTTGGATCTGATCGTTTTGGAGAGTCTGTTTTCTTACAAATTATAGAAGGAGCAAAATTCACTATCTTATTAGCTGTGGCAATTAGCTTCTTTCGAATTTTATTCGGAACATGTATAGGAATCCTCTTAAGTTTATATGCTCCAAAATTCAAGAGATTTTTCCAGGCATGCTCAGAAGTTTTTTACTATATTCCTACTTTATTTATCGCATTTATACTCATCACGCCCGTTAATATTGTAATCATATCAAATGCTGATAGATTAGATCCAAATATTTCATTTGCGTTTTATCAAGTACTCGTACTTATTTTCGTCGCTCTGCCTACACTTTCTTTATATATATCCTCAGAGGTTGATGAATTTATGAAACAAGATTATATTTTAAGTTCACAATTACTGGGTGCTAGCCGTTTTCATATTATCAAAAAACACTTACGAGTCTTATTACTTGACCGCTTATTTGTGTTATTTATGGAACATATCGTCCAAACTCTCATACTCGTTATCCATTTAGCGTTGCTTGATATTGTAATTGGTGGGATACAAATGCGTGAACTCTATGACGGAGTACTCAAACCTGTTTCTCTATCGAATGATTGGGCAGGCCTTATTGGATTAAATCGTTATGAAATGAATCTTTCATGGTGGATTATTTTTTATACTCTCGTTTCATTCTTTATTACGATTCTATTTATTAAGCTTATGACAATCGGGATTCAAGATGCACTGAAAGCAAGAGATTTGCAAACTGTAGCAATTCAATCCGTTCCAGATCAAAAGAAATTTGTTAAACATAAAGATTCTTTTTCGTTTGCAAATAAAATGAACCTTTAATCATGTCTCATTAATTAAGTATGAATTGGCATTGATATTTGTAGCATATAAAAAAGATGATCCCTATTGAATACAGGGATCATCTTTTTTATGGGGTCTAACTTTTTTACATGTACTTTGTTAGACTCATACTTTTTATATTTAAAATGAATTATTTGCAATCACAATTATGCTGTTTAAAATCAATTACCATACGTCCTTGAATTCTACCTTGTTCCATTTCTTCGAATACATTTTGTACTTTATCTAAAGAACAAGTTTGAACAACCGGCACTACTTTCCCTTCTGCACCGAACATAAATGCCTCTTCTAGATCCTTACGAGTACCGACTAGAGAACCAACCACTTCAATTCCGTCTAGTACAAGTCGCGGTATGTTTAAGTCCATAGTTTCTACTGGTAAACCTACTGCAACGACTTTACCACAAGCACGTACTGCATCAACTGCTGAGTTGAATGCTACTTTAGAAACAGCTGTTACTACAGCAGCATACGCACCACCAAACTCATCTTGAACAATCTTATCAGCAGGACCTTGAGAAATTGGATTGATAGTCATATCAGCACCAACCTCTTTTGCTAAGGCTAATTTGTCGTCATTAATATCTACTGCAATTACCTTTGCACCAAATACGTTTTTAGCATATTGGATAGCTAAGTTACCTAATCCACCACAACCATATATGACGATAGGTTGACCAGGTTTAATATCTGATACTTTTATTGCTTTATATGTAGTTACGCCCGCACATGTGATTGATGATGCTTGAGCAGGATCTAATCCTTCGGGTACTTTCACCGCATAGTCAGCTGTAACAATACATTGTTCAGCCATACCACCATCTACTGAATAACCAGCATTCTTAACTTCACGGCAAAATGTTTCTCTACCAGTTACGCAATATTCACAACGTCCACAAGATTGAAACATCCATGCAATACTTACACGGTCACCTATCTTTAGTGAAGTAACATCATCAGCAATTTTCGTCACAATACCTACACCCTCATGACCAAGAATACGGCCATCTGTGTTCCCAAAATCATGATTTGCAACGTGTAAATCAGTATGACAGACCCCACAATACTCTACATCTACTATCGCTTCTCCTGAGTGTAACGGACGTAATTCCTTTTCAATAACTTCAATGTTTGCTTTACTATTTTTATTTACTACTACTGCTTTCATATGTGATCTCCCCTTTAGTGTTTTAGAATTTTAATGAGTTCATCTCACAACTTCTACCTGCACTGTTTCGGCCAATTATTGCACCGAATTTAAGTGTTCAATCATCATTACATGTTCATCATAACATGTAATTTTAAAAGTCTATTGTTAAATATTGAACAATATTTGAATTATTAACCAAATATTCTCTTACTATATTTGAAGGGAAAACTGAAATTCCATCCATGTAAAGTATATATCATTAGACTATTGACCAATAAAAAAAGCCCTTCATTTGAAGAACTTTTCTTATATTCGCTTCATCGAAATCGTTTCACGTATACTTTGTAAATTTTTTAATGTTTCCTCCTGTCGTTGCAACGACAATCCTACATACAAAGTATCTAACAAACTTAACTGTGCTAATCTTGATGAACTTGCTTCTGTGCGGAATTCCGTCTCACGTGTTGAAGTATATAATGTAATATCAGCAAGTTGACTTAGTGCTGATTTTTGATAGCTCGTAATCGCAATAATGCGAACTCCCCTTGCTTTTGCTACTTCTAACGCTTCCAGTAATCCTTTATTGCTACCAGAATGAGAAATTGCAATAACCACTGCTTCTTTCGTAAGTAAACCCGCACCCATAATTTGAAAATGTGAATCTGTATGAGCGATACAAGAAATACCCGTTCTCATAAATTTATGATATGCATCCATCGCAATAATACCAGACCCACCATTTCCATAAAACTCAATACGGCTTGCATCTTGCAAGGCTTTTACAGCTTGCTCTAGTGCTGTATCATTTAACAAATGTAATGTATCTTGCAGTCCTGTAATATGCGAATGAAAAACTTTTTTAGCAACAGTTACCATACTATCTTCTGCAGATACTTCTTCATGAATATTTTGCATAGGAGTATGTACAATTTCACGAGCTAATGTAATCTTTAAATCTTGAAACCCTTGAAAACCAAGGTGCTTACATAAGCGGAATATCGTAGCTTCAGAACTATTCGTAACTTCAGCTAATTCTGTAATCGATTTATGTACAACATCTTGTGGATGTTTCAATATATGTTCAGCAATACTTCGCAATTTCGGTGATAAACCGTTTAACGAAGCTTGAATCTTTCCAATCCCACTTCTTGTACCTGGCATAACATATCTTCCCCTTCCATCGTAGTTTTATTGTACCTAATTATCGAAAGAAGAAAAACCTTTATTTGGCACTACTATAAATTGAAACTTTAATCAGTGAAAGTATTGTACATCTCCCACTAATTATAAGCCCGCAAATAGCTGGATACATTTTAAATACTCCTATGTATTTTGTCGTAACATGGTACATAATTATTCATACTTATTATTTCCCCCCATGTTTCACCGCATATAATGCAGCTTGCGTACGATCATCTACTTCCAATTTAGCTAAAACATTTGAAACATGTGTTTTTACAGTTTGTTCTGTAATATGAAGCTCTGCTGCAATTTCCTTATTACTTCGCCCTTTCGCAATTTCTCGAAGTACTTCTTGCTCTCTTTTCGTTAACATGGAAAAAGGGTTTTCTTTTTCTTTCTTGACTGCTGACCGTCCTAATAGTGCTGGTGTTACTTTCGGATGAAAATTCGCATTTCCTTGATGTACTGCAATGATAGACGCTACAAGTTGCTCAGGTTGTACTTCTTTTAATTGATAACCATCTGCACCAGCTTCCAGTGCTGGTAAAACATAATCTTGCTCTGAAAAACTGCTTAATATTAGTATCTTTATTGTTTCATCATATTGTTTTATCCGTTTTGTTGCTTCAATACCATCCATCTTCGGCATTGATAGATCCATTAATACTACATCTGGCCTTTCCGTTCGGACGAACGTTAATGCCTCTTCACCATTTTCTGCTTCCCCAACAATTTCAAATTCTTCTCTCGTTTTCAAAAAGAATACAAGTCCTCTTCGAACGATATGATGATCCTCAACTAGTAGTAATTTAACCTTCACCCTTCTTCTCCCCTTCAAACCGGCAATTGAATTTCTATTTTGGTCCCCTTTTTCGGCTTTGTTTTTATTTGAAACGATCCACCCATTAACTGAATACGTTCCTTCATATTTTTTAAGCCAAGCGCGGACTCTCTTACTTGCTCTTGTATAAATCCTATACCGTTATCCTCTATGTAAAAATACAATTGGTTATTTTCTATTTTTAAAAGAACATTTACCTTTTCACATGAAGCATGTTTTTTACAATTATGTATTGCTTCTTGACTAATACGCCATAATACTTCTTCTATTTCATCTCCAATTGAAACCATTCCATCAATTCGAACTTCCACGTGAATCCCTAACAACTTTCCGTAATTTTTAATTGCTTCTGCTAAACCTTTCTCTAATCCTTCCGGCCTTAATTGCCAAATCAAAAGTGTCATCTCTTGTAATGCTTCCTGTGATAATTCTCCAATATAACTTAACATTTCTTGCAAATCTTTATCTTTCGTCATATTTAGAGTACCTTTTGCTGTTAACATAATAGAAAATAACAATTGTTTTACTGAATCATGTAAATCACGAGCTAATCGATTTCGTTCTGCTACAACTACGTATTTACGTTCTTTTTCCACTAACTGAATACGTTGGATTGTCGTTCCTATTTGAAATGCAATTGATTCTAATAATGCTAATTCTTCCTCCGAAAAATATGTTTTTTGAGGCGAGGCCACATTTAAGAGACCAAACTTCTCCGATCCAGACCTAAGGGGAATTGTCGCATGATGCGTAACATCTTCAGTCTCCCCCCAATTACATTCAATCGCATCCTCTATTCGCTTACATTCAATAATATTCGTCGCTTTTTCCAATCTCCCATTCACAAAACGCTCTACACACCAGCAGTCTCCTTCACACATCGGCTTCTTCTCTTGCCACGTAAGAGCTGGTGGTAAGTTTTCGTCTACAAGCATACGGTGCTTTCCGCTTTCATCTATAAAAAAGATCCACCCTGTTTGTAAATTCATAACTTGTAACAATGTATGTAACACTTTTTCTAACATGTCTTGTAAGTCTGTTGCTTCATTTAATAATTCAGCAATTGCTTTTAATGCTTCTAAACGATGCATCTCTTTTTCTTCAAAGTTCATTTTCATCACCAACTATCATTATAACATTAAGAAATTTCTAAATTCTACAAATTAAAAAGAACTGAATTCCTTCAGCTCTTTTTTTCTATCAATCATTTTATTATTATGTTGAAAGCAGAATTTTCGTTAACCAACGGTTCTACTTTAGCTATCCGATAAAGATTGTCCACTATGGATATGCTGTAAACTTTCAGTAGTAACGACCATATTTGCTGCTGGCATTTGCACTTGATTCTTATGGAACATAGACATTAATTCAAACCTTACTTGTCTAGAAGTTTCAAAATAATCTTCTGGCTTTATCAAACCTGTAATACAAAATTCGTATCCAACATATTTTAGATTCGGGTTTAAGTCTGTAACACCAACATATTTAAACGGTTCAACAGCTTCATCATCTACTTTATAAAGACACTGAGCCAATTCTTCATTACAATTCACACAAACTTCTTCTAACAATTCCTTAACTCTTGTAGGATCTTCTTGATAACTTACCGTAATCCGTTCAATTACGCGCATCCATCCTTTATTAAAATTTTGTATCGTTCTAATCTCTCCATGTGGTATCGTAAGAAGTTTTCCTGACCATTCACGAATTTGCATAAAGCGAATACTAATTTCCTCAATCGTTCCTGAGTTTGTTCCGTTAAAAGTAACAAAATCGCCAACACGAAACTCTTTGTCCGCTAATCGCGCAAATCCCAATATAACATCTTTTAGCATTTGTTGTGCAGCAAAACCGATAACAACCCCCGCTATCCCTGCACCTGCAATGATACTTTTTATATCTACAAACTGGCTAATTAAATATATGATTAGACTGATGATAATGATATATCTAAAAATAGATCGAATCACACTTTGAATCGTTTGCTCTACCTCTTCATCAAAAAAGCTTGATTTCCTAAAAAACCAATCAATAATGCGGTTTATTACAAAAGAAATAATGATCAGAACTAAAGCAAATAGTAAAAATCTTAAAAGCAAAAACTCCCGTACATAATTAAAAAATTCTTCAGTATACGTTAATAAACTCATCTAACCACTTCCTTAACTAATGAAAATTTCATGCAAAACTGATTTATTGTATTATTTTTTGATTTCCTTAAAACTTGTTACACTTTCTTCTATAAATATACCCTTTTTCATTATTTAAAGGGAGCTGACAATTGAAAATTTATTAAATAAATTTATTTTAAGACCGCAATACTCACCTAAACAAAAAGGGAAATATTAACCCAACACCGAATAGTTCATTTGAAAATATTTTGACTCGCGGAGGTTACAAATAATGGGCTATATCGAAGAGCTAAGAGAAGTAATTGGATCAAGACCACTCAATTTAGCAGGAGTCGCTGTAGCTGTTTTCAATGAACAAGGACAAATATTACTACAACAAAGACGAAATGGGATTTGGGGTGTTCCTGGTGGTTTCGTTGAACTTGGCGAATCAACAGAAGAAGCTGGAAGACGAGAAGTACTTGAAGAAACAGGGATTGAAATAGGAACTTTACAATTAATAAACGTATTTTCTGGAAAAGAATTTTTTGTGAAATTACCGAACGGGGATGAATTTTACCCCATAACGATCGCATATCTTTGTAAAAACATTACAGGCGGTACATTAAAAGCCGATGGATTTGAATCATTACATGTACAATTTTTTAATTTAAATGGGTTACCAGAAAAAATTAGTCCGTTCCTAAAAAAACTAATCGAGCAAAACGTCGTCACAATTTAAACGTAAAAAGAGACCTTTTTAAAGGTCTCTTTTTTCACTTCACTTCTGCATGTAAGCATGACTTAAAATGTCCCAGTGCAAATTCATGTCCTTGCTCATTAAAAGAGGCAACTGCCTTTTCATAAACTACAATTTTAAATCCTTTATTATAAGCGTCTACTGCTGTGTGAAGAACACAAATATCAGTACAAACACCTACAAGATGAACTTCTTCTATTCTTCTTTCTCTTAACTTCATCTCTAAGTCTGTTCCTGCAAATGCACTATATCGTGTTTTATCCATATAATATACATTCTCAGCATTCTTATATGTTTCGTACACATCTTGTAATTCACCAAACAAATCTCTTCCATTTGTACCAGCTAAGTTATGAGGCGGGAATAACTTTGATTCTGGATGATATACATCGTTTTCTTCATGTTTATCGATCGCAAAGACAACGTAATCTCCATTCTTAATATATTGCTTCGTTATATCTACAATTTCCTTCTCAATTTCTTGTCCTGGTTTCCCGCATGTTAAAGCACCTTTTTCATCTACAAAATCATATGTATAATCAATATTAATAAGAGCTCGTTTCATAACTTCTATCTCCCCTTTTTCTGTTTCACAGTAAACAATAGAAAATTTGTTATTACGACATCGTATGTACTATTCGACATTTCAAATAAAATACCTACATTTTTCTTGTAAAACTTACCTTAATCCGAGTTTATCATATAATAGATATACAATGGTAAAACAAATAGCTCCTATTAACAATTCATGAATTAATTAAGCGTAATTTGAATGACTTCTTGGATCGTAAACCAAATTTTTTACAGTATTATACTAATTATGTAGAAACGAACACACCAATTCAAATCTTCAACCTCTTTCTCTGTCATAGTAGAAACAAATGATTTCTTCCTACTTAATCGTATTAGAAAACGAAACAAGTTATTCACTGTTACATCCTCTAGTCTAAACAAAAAAGCACACTACTTTTTGAGTAGTGTACTTTTTATTCTTCTTAAGACGCAGGTTTTGTTTCAAATGTTGCTTGATTAAAACTAATAACCTTTCCTTTCGGGTCATTATTTTCATACTGAACTGCAGTAATCGTATGACTACCTGTCTCAAGTGTCTTTTCTTTTAATTGTACTGTTGTCTGTGTTGTACTAGTGACTTGATGTTTATCTGCATACACTTGGTCTACAAATATAAATGTTTCTTTATCGTTCTGAAAATTAGAAAGCTCTAATTCAACTTGCTGAATTAAAGTATCTTTTTTGATGAATACAGCCGGTATATTACCATTCTCAGAAGTGCCATCTGGTGTAATGACTTTTACTTTTCCTTCTCCGACTGGCACTGCTCCTTCTGGAAATACAACTATATTCTCATTACTTGCGTTTACAACTTTTTCTTCCTGCTTTGGTTGTGTACCCTCTTTTTCCTGCGGAGCACCGCAACCAACTAATAACAATACAGACAATCCAGTGATTATGAATTTTTTCAAAATTCATCCCCCCTGTCATTTCATTATAATTTATTATACAAAAATAACTTTTAAATTTTAAGACAACTATTAACACTTTCATGAACAAATAGAATCTTGCTCACGATTAATGTATCATACTTTCCTTAATAGAACATTAATTTTTTTTATGAAATAAATAGTAATTCCCTCTTATCTATCATTTTAGCCCAACAGATGAATTACATACCTGTCCAAAATAAAAAGACATTGTTCATTCAATGTCTTTTTATTTTGGGCTTTAAAAAACAAATGTTGTAATCTCATCTACTTCTTTTCTTGGAAGTTTCTTGGGCTTATCTTTCGGAAAACCGAGTGAAATAACCATATTTATTTGTTTTTCAGGCTCAATTTGTAAATATTGTCGTAGTTCATCTTGAGCTAGCAATACCGGTCCTGTCATCGGACAAGTACCAAGCCCCTTCGCATGTGCAGCCAACATTAAGTTTTGTGCCGCTAAACAGCTACTCTTAATCCCTTCCTCTTCCCAAACTGAATCTGGAACAAAAGCAATTGGATCAAATATCTTTTCGCGAAACTTTGATTCATATGGTGTTGCCAAACATACGATTAATACTGGCGCCTCCGAGAAAGCTGTTGCATATGGTCCGAAAGAACGTGTAAGTAATTTCCCTGCTTTCTCTTCTCCATTTTCTGCCGCTTTTGCCGCAAATTTATGTAATGCATCCCATGTCATTTGTTCAATTTCTTTAATTTTCTCTCGATTCATAATGACTAAGAACTCCCATGTTTGTGAGTTCGTATCACTCGGTGCATAACGAGCACAATCAATAATTTCTTTTATATCACTAGTGGATACTTCTTGTTCTGTGAACTTTCTAACACTTCGTCTACCGTGAATTACTTCTTTAAAATCTTCATAATTCATACATTAAATCCCCTTTTTACAGCGTTTTCAAATCTTGTCCTATGCTTGAATTATATCATGAAAAAAAGCTGGAGGAATACCAGCTTTTTTCTTCAATATTAGTTCGTAACTTTAAACAAACTAATACTTTCTTCATATGCAACTTGAAGTTTCTTTGTAATCGGTCCTCTTTCGCCATTTCCAAATTGCTCGTCACCAATTTGAACGACTGGGAATATTTCAAGTGGTGTCGCTGTAAAGAAGCACTCATCAGCCTCATATACTTCTTGTAGTGAAAATTCTCGTTCTTCTACATCAATATGTAATTCATTCGCTAATGTAATAACGTAGTGACGTGTAATGCCGTGTAGAATGAAATTGTCAGCCGGATGTGTAGTCAATTTATTATTTTTCACCATAAAGAAATTTGAATGACACCCCTCAGTTACAATTCCATCTCGTACTAATATCGCTTCTTGATAACCTTGTTCGTTTATTTTATTTTTAATCATAATATTAGGTAGCAGGTTTAAAGATTTTATATGACAGAACTTCCAGCGTATATCCTCTTCAACAGTAACTTTGATTCCTTGTTCCATAGCAGCAATTGGTCTTGGAAACGAAACAATATTTGCAAAATATGTTGGTTGCATATTTGACTCATATACATGATTACGCGCTTGCGCACCTCTTGATATTTGCAAATATACATTCCCGTCTTCTTGAAATTGATTTTTTTCAATCATTTCATGTAACTCTTCCACTAACTCTTCCTTAGTAAACGGTGGAATTAGTTTTATTTCTTCCATAGAATTAAAGAATCGTTCTAAATGTAAATCTAATAAATGTGGTTTCCCATCATATAGTCTAAATACCTCGTATATACCATCACCAAATTGAAAGCCTCTCTCCTCTAATGGAATCATCGGCTGTTCTTCCTTCGTATTTACAATACTTCCGTTAAACAATATCCAATCCTTATGAATAGCTTTCATTGATTCCCACTCCTTTATTCCATGATTGATTTAATTGTACAACTTATCCACACTCAAAAGAAGGAATTTTCTGTATTTTAACAAATATAAAAGTGCACCACCTATTTAAAGTGATACACTCAGTTATTTATTTACTTCAGAAAATATTTTTCAATATCATCTAACATAAGGTTTGCAGCTACAATACCACCTGCTGTATTCCAAATCACTTCATCTACTTGGAATACTTTATTATCTTTAGAAGCCTGTAACTGCTTAAAGAGTGGATCTTCTGTCCATTCTTTCGCTAATGTATTTCCTTCATTATTCTTATCCGCATCTTTATCAGATGTGAAATAGAATAAATAATCCCCGTCCATATTTGGAATTTGCTCTTTTGTAATTCCTTTTATCGCAAATTCATCTTTATCTTGTAGTGGTGGTCGTTTAAATCCAATGTCATTTAATACAACGCCTGAGAATGAATTTTTTTGATAAATCCGAACATCACCTGGAACGAAGCGAATAATTGAAACTTTCGAGTTAACTTTATCACCTAATTGTTCTCTTATTCCTGCAATACGCTTTTTATAATCATTAAGAGCATTTTGCCCTTCTTTTTCTTTATTCAAAGCTTTTGTATACAGCGTAAAGTTTTCTTTCCAATCACCACGCAATGTTTCAGCATATACAGTTGGTGCGATTTCTTTTAATTGCTCGTATATTTTTTCGTGACGCATTTTATTTCCGATAATTAAATCTGGCTTAAGCTTCATTACTGCCTCTAAATTAATGTCACGCTCAGTTCCTACTACTTTCGTATTTTTTAACTCTTTCGCTAAATGAGGATACCATTCATCACCAGCTCGTGGTTTTGTAGTTCCAACTGGCGTTACTCCAACACTTAAAAGTGCCTCAGCACCCTCATTTGTTAAAACAACAACTCTTTTTGGCGTACCATTTACTGTCGTTTCTCCCATTGCATGTTTTATCGTATACGAATCTTTTGCCTTCGCCGATGTATCATTTTCTTTTTTCTCTTCTTTACTACACCCTGCAATTACAACCATAAGTATCATAATGCAAAACATAAATAGTTTTTTAGTATGTCCCATATGTCCTCCATAGATGAAATTGATTATCATTAACAAATAAAGATTAATGTATATCTCATACATTGTCAATATATATATCAGAAAACTTTTTCAATATATATAATTTATATCTCATCTTCATTCAAATTTTCACTGTACGTATCTGTCATCCTCATCTTTCTAATCGTAATATTCGAAAAATAAATGGACATAAGAAAGTAATTGTAATTCCAGTCAATACATAACGTAAATAATGCATATCAGGTATTACTTTTTTTAGTATAAACTGCATTATTAGCATGACACTAAGGCCTAATACTGTTTTTATCACTTGCATTTTTAAATTATTATTTTCATTAATTTTAATAAAATGATTTTCTAACATTATACCAATCGTAGAACCTGTTAAAACCCCTAGCAATTTAAAATTATCTATTTGGTCTGTCATAAAATACATAATGAGTGAAAATACCAATACTATTCGTTGTAACAATATAAATTTCCTATCACTTAATTTCACCGTTACTTTCGTATATAAATAAACAACTATGACACTAATTAAAACGGCACCTATTATATCACTGAGCCAATGTACACGTAAATACAGACGAGACGTAGTAACCAATATAATAAAAATAATTCCAATGATCCAAATGATTCTCTTTTTACATAAAATCATGAATGAGCCCCAAAATGTTGTCGCTAACTGGACGTGAGTACTTGGAAAAGAATAACCTGCGGCTGATTTTTCATATAAAGCTTGAATTCCGTCGTATGTATACGGTCGTGGGATTTTCATGAACTCTTTTACCACTAACCCCATATAGCCAGAGAAACAAAGCATAACAATCATATGAAATGCTTTTCTTTTAGAGACGCACCAATATAAAATCGAAATAATAATTAAATATAATGTCTCATTTGCAATACTAGATACAAGTTTAAAAAATGTTGTAAGTACACTTCCCTCCAAACTTGTCATCCATTCAAGAAATAACATATCAATATTAAACATACAAAAACGATACCTCCTAAAAAATTTCCTTCTGCTATTTGTCAGCACTTAATATAAACTAGTTGATTAACATTTCAAATTTATACACCCACTTACGTTACAGATTAAGAATATATAGTACCACATACTAAAAACAGATAATATGTTAAATCCTCTAATCATTTTTATAAATTTCAATGAAATTTTGAGCTTTATATACAAAGCCATTACAATTACAAACAAAAAACCGCCTTATGTAAGGCGGTTTTTATCATTTTGCTTTAACCAATTTAAAAGAAATATATACGATTGATAGTGAATATAACGTATGCA
Organism: Bacillus sp. 5w2; assembly: GCF_054353775.1. NCBI lineage: Bacteria > Bacillati > Bacillota > Bacilli > Caryophanales > Bacillaceae > Bacillus > Bacillus sp. 5w2. Next base: position 290,225 of record NZ_JBTIWT010000001.1, read on the forward strand.
AAATAAAAGAAATAAAAGGGCTATTCCAGTGGTACTATACAGCAAACCAAACTTTAAGAAAATATTTAAAAGCGGAGGAAAGTTCGTTATGTTTTGTAATGTAATAAACATACAAAACAATAGGAAAAACACAGGAGCATATTGTAATTCATACGGCTTTCTCTTCTTATTCATTCTTTTTCGAATGAACATATGGATTAGCTCTGCTACTATAAAACATCCGCCAATTAATACAAGACCAGAAGTCATTGTCATACATCCACCTGCCTTATATTTATCTCGCATAACTACTCATCGTTATATTTTCTTCACATATATTCCGTCTTCCTCATTAAACCCAAAGCTCTCAATGAAAGATTTTGCTTGTTCTGTTAATTCCGTTTGTAATACCTTTATTTCTTTCACATTTCTTTCTTTCATCATCGTTTCAAATGTAAAATACGTATTTGTTCCATAACCATAACTTTGATAATCAAAGTGAATAATTAGCTGAGATAAAATCGCACTCTCCTCTTGAACACGATAATCTATTACACCAATATATGTATCATCGACTTTCACACAATACTGTACCTGTTCCTCACTTAAACTATGTGAGCGAAACATTTCTTTAACAACGCTTTCATTTTCTACAGTAACTTTCTCAAACGTAATCATATGTTGTCCATCCTTTTACTATTATTGTATCAATAATGCGTTCCATTTATGAAAAAAACCTTAAGACCATATGCGATCTTAAGGTTTTTCTTATTAAACTAAGCTATACGCACGTTTCGTTTCTTCGTGGAACTTATTCGTATCGTATTTATGCTCAACATAAATTTGATGCCATACCATAAACGCAAGTACAGTCCAAATTTTACGGCTATAATCGCCTTTATCTGCACAATGTGCTTCCAGTAAGTTTAATACATACTGTTTGTCGATTAAATGCTCTGTTTTACTCTCGTTTATAATATTGATAGCCCAATCATGCATTTCGTCTTTTAACCAGTGACGAATTGGTACTGGGAATCCAAGTTTTTTACGATCTAATACGTGATCCGGAACGATTCCGCGTGCTGCTTCACGTAAAATAGCTTTCGTAGTTCCGTTAGCAATCTTAAATTCAGTTGGAATTTTAGATGCAACATCGAATACTTCTTTATCTAAGAACGGTACACGAAGTTCTAATGAGTTTGCCATTGTCATTTTATCAGCTTTTAATAAAATGTCACCGCGTAACCATGTGAACATGTCAATGTACTGCATTTTACTTACATCATCATAATCTTTAATTTCGTTATACAATGGTTTCGTGATATCCATATAGTTAACACTTTCATTGTAATACTTCATTAATTCTGCTTTCTCTTCTTCACGGAAGATTTTCGCGTTTCCATAGTAACGCTCTTCAATTGGCGTACATCCACGCTCTAGGAAGCTCTTTCCTTTAAAGCCTTCTTTAAGAGCACCACTTAATGCTTTTAGAACGCTCTTACCTGGGCTAGGAATGTAAGAGAACATTTTTAGTGAGTTTGGCTCACGGTAAATGTTATAACCACCAAATAGCTCGTCTGCACCTTCACCTGAAAGAACAACTGTTACATGCTTACGTGCTTCTTTTGCAACGAAGTACAATGGTACAGCTGCTGGATCTGCTAAAGGATCATCCATATGCCAAATGATTTTTGGGAACTCATCCATAAACTCTTTCGCTGAAATGAATACGTTATGGTTTTTAACGCCTAATTTCTCAGCAGTTTCTTTCGCAACATCGACTTCACTGAAACCACGTTGCTCAAAACCAACAGAGAATGTTAAAAGATTTGGATTCATTTCTCTTGCGATAGAAGCGATGATAGATGAATCGATACCACCAGATAAGAATGAACCTACTGGTACATCACTGCGCATATGCACTTTTACTGAATCATATAACACATCACGAATTGCTTGGATATGCTCCTCTTTCGTTGCGCTTGAAGCATTGAAATAAGGTTTCCAGTAGCGATGAATTTCCATCTCTTTACCGATTTCTTTTACGAAATAATGACCTGGCTCGATTTTATTAACATCAATTGTTAATGTTTCTGGCTCTGGACCATATTGGTAAGTAAAGTAATGTTGTAGTGACGTTGGGTTAACGCCTTTATCTTCCATCACATGCATAATACTTTTCTTCTCAGATGCGAAGAATGTAGTATCACCTTGTTGTGCGATGTATAAAGGTTTAATACCGAAGTGGTCACGTGCACCGAAAAGTTTCTTCTCTTCACGATCCCAAATCATAAATGCAAACATACCACGAAGATAGTCTACACATTTTTCTTTCATATGTGCATATAAAGCAATGATAACTTCTGTATCAGATTGCGTTGCAAACGTTGCACCTTTTTCAAGTAACATTTCACGTAATTCTACATAGTTGTAAATTTCACCATTAAAAATAATTACATATCGATCATTTTCATAAGTTAGCGGCTGATGTCCTGCCTCTAAGTCAATGATACTTAAACGGCGGAAGCCAAATTGTACATGTTCATCACGAAAATATCCTTCGTCATCTGGACCTCTGTGGAAAATCATCGTGTTCATATTTTCAAATTGATGTTTTTCTGTTTCTGAAAACTCTCTAGGGTTTTCACATAAACATCCTACAAAACCACACATACTTCTTACCCTCTTTCAGTTTTCATTCTGTCTCTATACTACTATATCAACCCTATTTATACTAGCATAATCAACTGAATATGGCGACCAAAAACTATAAAAAAATCACTCCATTTCACATTTTTAACATTTTTTTATGAAAACATGAAAACTAGGCACTCACCTTTCTCCGCTTTTGTCATATGATATTGCAAATTGATTTCTAGGAGGGAATACCATGAGTGAAGAAAAAAAAGATTCTTCTCGCCCACCGGTTCGTAATTACTTAAAGCAAATTGATGATTTCTTCGAGCAAACACCACTTCGCAATGTAATCGCTGATTTAAATCATTTTTTCCAAAAAGGAAACCGTTTATTAACATTCCCTGTAGATTTATATGAAGTTGGTGAAGAACTCGTTGTTACAGCTGAACTACCAGGTATACAAAAAGAACAAATCCAAATTGAAATACAAAGTGAATACTTAAAAGTCTCTGTAAAAGAAGAGATACTTGAAGAGGAAGAAGAACAAACATCCCATAACTATTATCGCCGAGAACGTTCCATTTCAGAAGCATCAAGATTAATTAAGTTACCGTATTCAATTAATAAAAAAGCAGCGAAAGCTTCTTATCAAAACGGTGTATTAGAAATTCGCGCACCAAAACTTCCACAACAACATGACATTTTATCCATAGACTAATGCAAAAAAAATAAGGGTGCTATGCACCCTTATTTTTAATCCACTAATCGCTTCATATCACGTATAATATCTTCGTATGGCGTATTACTAATGCCGCTATACTTTTTCATTACTTTTCCGTTTTGATCAATTAAATAAAATGATGTACCATGCATAACTTGACCATTCTCAGGTTTATCTACAAGTGATTGGAAATTATCTTTTGAAAACTTTGTAATATCTTCTAACGAATAACCCGTTAATAAATTCCAGTTACTAGTATCCTCTGTGAACTTTTGAATGAAAGCCTTCAGATTTTCTGGCTTATCAAGGTCTGGATCTACACTAAAAGAAACAAACTGAACATCTAATTTCTCTTCTTTTGCCATCTTTTGCAGTTTTGCCATATTAGCAGTCATTGGCGGACAAACGGTTTGGCAATTTGTGAACATAAAATCTGCAACCCAAACTTTCCCTTTTAAATCTTTTGTACCAAATTGCTTTCCATCTTGATTTGTAAATTGGAAAGTTTCTAAATCCCAATTTAATGGTTTACGAAGCTTTGAACCTGATTCACTACATCCAGCAAGTACAAAGAGACAAAATACAACCATAAGACCAATTATTTTTTGATAACGCTTCATTTATAAACCTCTTTTCTCTATCCTAAATTTAAATAGGTTACGTTTATCATAACAAAAGTTAACACTACGAGAAAATTGTTTACTACATTTGTTCACGAAATCGTACGAATTTACGTATGTAACTTCTTTATTTCAAGCCAATTACTAGACAAAATATATTTTTTTACTATTATTTCTCTAAATAGAAGTTGCGAAACTAATTTTATTGTTACTTTTGTAAATACATCCCCCTGTTTTTTAACAATTCCTTAAACATTCATCCATGTTATACACTGTATTCCTTAACAACATTTCGGTACAATACAATTACAACGATTTTAAATGAGGTGATGTTCATGACAAAACGTTATGAAAACATGGATAATGTGAGCACAAAAAAATCAATTCGTTCCTTTTTACGTTGGCGTAAAGAACGAAAACAAAATAAAAAGGATTTTTCTTTTTTAGTAGAACAATCACCTGTTAAACAAAGTAAATTCCTACAAAACAACTTTGAAAAGACGACTGTAACTTGGATTGGTCATTCCACATTCCTTATCCAAACGAATGGGCTAAATATATTAACAGATCCAGTATGGGCTACTAAATTAAAATTAGTTCCAAGACTTACTGAACCAGGTCTTTCTATACAAGAATTACCTAAAATTGATATTGTCCTCATTTCACACGGTCATTATGATCATTTAGATTTTTCAACGCTTCGCCAGCTACATGATGATGTTCTATACCTTGTACCTATTGGACTAAAAAAATTATTTACTCGCAAAAAATTTACTCACGTAGAAGAGTATAATTGGTGGGGAAATACAACAATTAATGATGTTTCCTTTCACTTCGTACCTGCCCAGCACTGGACGAGAAGATCCTTATTTGATATGAATACATCTCACTGGGGTGGATGGATTATTCATAATGAAACGACTTCGGAAACTACTTATTTTTGTGGTGACAGTGGCTACTTCCAAGGTTTCAAAGAAATTGGCAAACGCTTTTCAATTGATATTGCTCTTATGCCAATTGGCGCTTATGAACCAGAATGGTTTATGAAAATATCTCACGTTTCACCTGAAGAAGCAGTGCAAGCATATTTAGATTTAAACGCTACGCATTTTATACCAATGCATTACGGGGCTTTTGCACTCGCCGATGAAACACCTCGCGAGGCAGTAACAAGGCTTCGAAATAATTGGAATTTACGTATGTTACCGTGGGAACAACTGCATGTACTCTTTTTAGGTCAAACTTTCACTTATAATAGCGTAACAAATGATAAGCAATTGAATAAAAAAATTGAAAGTTTACATGTATAACGTAACTACTTATTTTCTATATCTAACATATAATATAGAAAATCATAAAGTGAAACTTTAATCAGTGGGTGTTTTCTATGAATGAATATTTACAGACTCGCTATATCATTAGCGGGAGTGCCTGTATAGCCCTTCTTATTTCTTACTTTCTCTTCACATAAAGTGAAACTTTAATCAGTGGTGGCTTCATCCTCCACTGATTATTAGCCCACAAATAGAGTAATAAAAAAGCTACTTGAAATAAATTCCAAGTAGCTTTTTTATTACTCTGCTAAATACATAAATCCAATTGCACCCGGACCTGTATGAGTACTAATAATAGGCGTTGTATAGAAAATTTCTGATTGAGCAAACCCACTCACTTTTTCAACCGCCGCTTTTACACTTTCAGCTAAAGGAATTGCTTTCGCATGTGGAATTGCCACAGCTTTTACAACTTTTCCAGCTGTATCTTCCTCAAATAACTTAGCTAACGTTTTTACAATTTGGCCTTGGCTACGCACTTTCGTTACAGGGTTATAAACACCATCTTCAAGGCTAGCAATTGGCTTTATATTAAGCAGCGAACCGATAAACGCTTTTCCTTTACCAATACGCCCACCCTTCACTAAGTTTTCTAATGTATCTACGACTACATATAAACGAGTATTCTTTCTCACTTCATCTACACGTTTTAAAATTTCTTCTAGTGAGCGTCCTTCATTTGCCATTTTCGCAGCTTCAATTACTTGATAAGCTAAAGCATGTGTAATAAATTGAGAATCAACAACTGTTACTTTTGTATCGGTCATCGATGCAGCACTATTGGCGGTTGCCACAGTACCACTCATTCCACTTGTCATATGAATAGAAAGCACTTCACTTCCATCTTCGCCTAACTTGTCATACATTTCTACAAATGTACCCATTGCTGGTTGTGATGTTTTTGGTAGTTCCTCTGATTTAATCATTTCTTCAATAAATTCATCAGGTTGTAGATCAACGCGATCTAAATATGTTTGTCCATTTACAGAGATTGATAATGGTAGAACATGAATGTCATACTTCTCAATTACCTCTTGTGATAAATCTGCCGTTGAATCTGTTACAATTTTAATTTTTTGCATATTATATTCTTCCCTTTCCAATACGCTCTCCTTGTTATTATACTAGCATTCCCTGTGCTTTCAACAATTTCGAACAAATTTCACCAAATTAATTATATTTTTATACCTAAAATGAAAAAGACAGAGATCCTAACCCTGTCTCTACTCTATATCATGCATTTTTTTCAAGAGTATTTGTTTTATATACATTTAGATAATCATTCCACTTCAAACAATTTTGTAAATATTCACGGAAAGAATATGAAAATCTTGGGTGTTTTTGTTTTTGAATTTTTGCAATAAATAATTGAAGACGAGACTGAATTAGAAACGATAATGGATGCTGCGCCTGTAGGACAGGGATTTCAAATATTTTAATACAATCCCCTGTTGAATGAGTGAAATAAAAACTTTTCGTAATCACAATATCAATCCTCTTTTTCATTGGATTTTGAACTTTCTCTACTTTACGCTGTAACACGTGTTTAAAGTGGAGACTCCTATGAATACAACAGTAGTATCCTTAGACAATCCCTTTAATCCTTATAGTTAGAAGATGTATCTTCAATTCATCTCCACCTAATCCATCCCCCATCTTAAATATCCGTTAAGACAGGAATCTCGTTATCCGTAAATTACTTAATACATTCAGTATAAACTTATAAAAGCGCAAAGTTTGTCTAAATTTTGGAGATTCTATAATTTTTTTCTTCTATATATTGTATACGTTTATAGCTAGAGTATAACAAATAAATAAAAAAAGTGCCTTTATAACGAGGCACTTTTCGACTGAATTTCTTCTCTTTTCTTTTTGCGCTTACTAACAACCTTTGATAGAGCGATACTAATTTCATAAATACAAATAAGTGGTACAGCTACTAAACTGTGTGATAAAAAATCAGGCGGTGATATACACGATGCGATGATAATTAATGCTACATAAGCATATCTTCTTATTTTTATTAGAAATCCCGCCGTCAACAATCCAATACTTGTTAAAAACATTACAACTACAGGTAATTCAAAAATCACAGCAAATGGAACTGTTAAATTAAGAACAAAATGAAAATACTTTTCTGTCGTAAACATCGTATTAAACATTTCGTTACCTATCGTAGTTAAAAAATGAAATAAAAACGGCATTACAACGAAATATCCAAAACATAAACCAGCAATAAATAATATGGACAATACCGGTATATACATCACTGTCATCTTTTGTTCATTTGGATGTAAGCCCGGTTTTACAAATAACCAAATTTGTATAGCAGCAAAAGGAATTGTACAAACGATAGCAAATACTGTAGCAATCGAGAAAAAAATCCACAATACATCACTAGGTCCCAGAACTGTTAACTTCATCGGCAAATCTTTTACGAGCCAAAAATATATATCCTTCGTAAAAGTAAATCCAATAATTAAAAATAGTACAAATGATAAGACTGTATATATTACTCGTTTACGAAGCTCAACAATATGTTCTACTACGCTCATTTCTTGGTCTTCCATCTCGTTCACCACACTTTATTTATCCATTACAAGGAAAATCCATTACATTTTTTCCTTCTTTTCCTTCTCTTGAAATGCGTCATCTGTCAATTCTTTCGTTGATTTTTTAAACTCTTTTAACGTTTCCCCTAAAGCCTTTCCGATCTCCGGTAATTTTTTAGGCCCAAATAAAATGAGTACAGCTACTAAAATTAAAATTAACCCTGGAAAGCCAATATTTGAAAACATTTCTCCATCCCCTTTATTAGTAGATTCCTTGTCCTACTATTACATAATTTTATTTTGTCAAAAAAGTTTGAAAACGTCAACAAATCCATTGCCTTTTGTCAAAAAAATTAAAAAATATAATCAATTATACAAATTTCATTTTCTATTGCCCTTGTGTATGATATGGTAAGGGAAACGACATATTATTTTATCCCGTTTTAACGGGCAGTAAGAACCACCACCTCAAAATTCAGTGCAAGCAAAGAAGTTACGTGGGGGCTCAACTAATAATCAGTCGAGGATGAACCCGCCACTGATTAAAGTTTCACTTTATGATAGTAGAAAGGATTTGCATTATGACTAAAAAAATGACACGAATGACGCAATTTGTAAAAGAAGAAATTGCAAATGCAATTACACATGGTATCGGTGCCATTTTAAGCATCCCTGCCTTAATTATATTGATTATTCACGCCTCTAAGCATGGTACCGCATCTGCTGTAGTTGCATTTACGGTTTATGGTGTAAGCATGTTCTTACTGTACTTGTTTTCAACATTGCTACATAGCATTCACCATCCAAAAGTAGAAAAATTATTTACTATACTAGATCACTCAGCTATTTATTTATTAATCGCTGGCACATATACTCCTTTTTTACTTATTACGCTTCGTGGACCATTAGGCTGGACGTTACTCGCAATTATATGGACACTAGCAATCGGGGGGATCATCTTCAAAATTTTCTTTGTACGTCGTTTTATCAAGGCATCAACGTTATGTTATATCATAATGGGATGGCTCATTATCGTTGCTATTAAACCACTTTATGAAAACCTAACTGGACATGGTTTTTCACTACTTTTAGCAGGCGGAATTTTATATTCTGTAGGGGCTATATTCTTCCTTTGGGAAAAGTTACCTTTCAATCATGCCATTTGGCATCTTTTCGTATTAGGTGGTAGTGCGATGATGTTCTTCTGCGTACTCTTTTACGTCTTACCTACGGCATAATAAAAAAGGTTTCAGCTTAATGTAAGCTGAAACCTTTTTTTATTACTTATGTAATTGCGATGCGATAACATCCTGTGTATGCTTCGTTAATTCTTTAATATCCATATTCGCATACTCTTCAGGTGTAATCGGTTTAGAAATTATTACTGTTGCACGAGCTGGCTTCATACGGTTTCCATTCGCTTCAAACATTTTATATGTCCCATCTAATGTTACAGGTAAGATTGCTACACCAGATTTTACAGCAAGGTGAAAACTCCCAGCCTTAAACTCTCCAATTTCGCCACCCTTACTTCTCGTTCCTTCAGGGAAAATTACGATAGAATGCCCATTCTTCAATAGTTCAATACCATCTTTAATCGCTTGAAGTGATTGACGACGATCGCTACGATCCATAAATACACAATTCATAAGTTCCATCCAAGTTGGTACAACCGGGAACTTTTTAATCTCTGCCTTTGAAACGAATCCAATTGGTTTATTTAAATAACCTAGTAAAACAGGGATATCCATATTACTTTGATGATTACTTACAACTAGTACTGGCTTGTCTTTCGGAACATTTTCAAGTCCCTTTACCTCTACTGTGGAACCAGCTACACGTACCATTTTCTTACCAAACCAATTTGTCGTTTTATACACAGCATTATCTTTCTCTTGTGGCGACATCGTATTTACTTGTTTTTTCAGACGCCACATTCTCGGTGTAATCGCAATTACGATTAAAATTAAATAAAAGATTTTAAAAAACGTTTGAATCATACAGAACCCCCACCTATTATCATTCCGACCTTCATTATACTAGACAAACGAAGGAAAAAGAAGAAAAAATGTCCAAACAGCAAGTGTTTGGACATTTTTAAGTATTCTATATTAGAAACGTTTTGCTAATTCACGAGCATTAGCAATTGCTGCTTCTTTAATTTCTTGTGCTTTTTCAGGGTTTGCATTCATACCTTCAACTGCAATATATTCAGTATCATTTACACCGACAAATCCTAATACAGTTTTTAAGTGATTGCGTCCGAAGTCTACAGCTGCGTATGCTCCTTCAGAATATACGCCACCTGTTGCTTGAATGTGAAGTGCTTTTTTACCTTCTAATAAGCCAACTGGACCATTTTCAGTGTATTTGAATGTTTTACCTGCGATTGCTACGTTATCTAAGTATGCTTTTACTACTGGTGGGTAGCTAAAATTCCACATTGGAGTTACGAATACATAACGATCTGCATGCATAAATGTTTCTAAGTTTGTGTTCATTGCTGCAACTTTTTGTTGTTGAGCTTCAGTTAAAGTTTCAAAGCCTTCACCTGCTGCAAATTTACCCCAAGCAGCGAATACATCTGCATCGATTGCTGGTACTGTAGTGTTGAATAAATCAATTGTTACAACTTCGTCTTGTGGATGTTCGTTTTTATAAGCTTCGATGAAAGCTTCCCCTACTGCCATTCCGAAAGAACCTTCTGCTGAATTTGGATTTGCTGTAATAAATAGTACTTTTGTCATTGTATTCTCTCCCTTTTCTACACTTTATCTTTAATTTGAGATTTATAATTTGAAAGTAAATAACTTACCTTATGTAAGTATAATACAAAAAGTTGTGTTCGATGTCAATAAAAAATAGCTACTTTTTTTTCGTAAGTTAATGATTTATTTTGTTTCCTTAAAATTTAGTATACAGATATTAAGAATTCTTTCGTATAAAAAGGCTAGCTCTACAAATTATAGAGCTAGCCTTTTATTACATATTATTTTTGAAATACATGTTTTACTTTTTCAGCTGGAATATTACTTCCGCCTCTACCTTTTACATCTTCAATCATCATTGTAATGACCATATTTGGTGAATTTAAATCAAATGCAGCGAACCAGCCTAGTTCTTTTCCTTCGGCCTCTTTGGATACTTTTAATTCCGCTGTACCTGTTTTTCCAGCAAGTGTCATGCCATCAATTTTAGCAATTTTCCCAGTACCATCTGGATCATTAATTACTTTCGTCATAGCAGTTTTCAATATATCTTGATTTCCTTTAGAAATCACATTCTCTTTCCAAGCTTTTGGTTGTTTATCTGTTTTAATGATATACGGTGATGGAATCGTTCCATCGTTTACAATCGGCGCATACGTTAACGCTAAATGAAGAGGTGTCATTAACACTTGGCCTTGTCCGTATCCTGTATCTGCCATTTGAATATCATTTTTAATACCATCATTTGCGATTTTAGAAGCAGGGAATCCATATTCAATTGGCAGTTTCTCATCGAATCCGAATTTTTTCGCTTCACTCATAAATTTATCTTTCCCTATTTTCAAAGCTTCTTGTGCGAAATAAATATTATCCGAGTATTTCATTGCCTTATCAAAATCAATCGGGTTTGCATCTTTTACACGCGTTACATAATAATTACCCCAAGAAGAATCTTTCGTCCATTTCAATCCTTCAATTTTCAACTCTTCTTTCGGATCAATTGTTTTCGTTTCAAGACCGATTGCAGCTGTAATTGGTTTAAATACAGAACCTGGAACCGATAATTGTGTAAAACGATTCGTCATTGGTTTTTTTGGATCATTATTTACCGCATCACGTTGCGCTTTTGACGCTCCTCTTGTGAGAGTATTTGGGTTATAAGCTGGCGTGCTTACAAGTGCAAGTGTTTCTCCTGTCTTTGGATTGATTGCTGCACTTGAGCCTACCTCATTTTTCATTTCATTATAAATTTCGTCTTGAACAGCACTATCAATTGTTAAAGTTACATTTTCCCCATCAACAGCATCTGTTTTTGCTAAATTTTTAATTTCTTTTCCTTGTGCATCTTCTAAAAAGACACGGCCACCTTTTTTACCGCGCAGCTTTTCTTCCAGTACTTGCTCCAAACCTGCTTTACCTACTGGATCATCCGCTTGATAGCCTTTCTTTTGTAGCGTTTTTAAATCTTCAGCATTCACTTTTCCGATATAACCAGTAAGATGTGCTGCTGCTTCTCCTAATGGATATGAACGAACATTTACTGGTTTTGTTGCAACACCCGGTAAATCAATGTACGTATTTTGCGTTGCCCCTTCAGGCAATATTCCCATTGGTACAAGGTAATTTGGTTTTACCCATTTAGCTGCTAGTTTTTGATCAATTTCCTCAACAGACATATTTAGCAACTTCGCAACCGTTTCTTTCGTTTGCGGAGCTGTATCCCCTAGTTCTTCAGGAATCAATCCAATTTCAGAAGCTTTACCATTTACCGCAAGATATTTACCGTTACGGTCATATATTTCACCACGTTTTGGTTGCGTCGTTTGCATACGCACTTTACTATCTTTCGTCATACCTGGGAATATAAAATCAGGAGTCCAATCTATTTTCCAAGATTCTTTATCTCCATCTTTTTCTTTCACCATTTTTGCTTCATGGCCAAAAGTAATTTTACCACCAACTGTATCCATGCTTACTTTAAAAGGAACAGGACCTTCATCTTTTTTATCTTCTTTTACTTCCCCTGTTTCTACTTTTAAATCTTTCACTTCAATACCAGAATAAATCTTTTCATATTTCTCAGTGAATTCTTTCTTTGAAATATCTTTTTTTGCCTTTTCTGATAATTGATCATACATATCTGCAAATTTTTGTTTATTCCATGCTTTTGTATATGTATCAAACGCTTCTTGTGGTTTTTCTTCTTTACCGCATCCAACTAACATGAACGTTAAGCAAAGAAAAAGAATCCCCCATATCTTTCTCAATCGATTCTCCTCCTCTTTCTATAGGAATACTTTTGAAAATTTTAGCATTTTTACATGCTAGATTTCATTATAGCACTATTGAACATCATCTATAAACTTATATTAATGAATACAAATAAAAAGATTGATGTGAATACCACATCAATCCTTATTATTATTGTTGCTTCTCATATACATGATAATAGTACGTATACGGATTCTTTTCATCCGTTAAACCTTTTTCAACAAAAACTTCTTTCCAATTTGTCATATCCATTTCTGGGAAGAATGTATCTCCTTCAAATGCATGATGGATTTTTGTTATATATAACTTGTCTACATAAGGTAAAAAGAGATCATAAATTTGCGCCCCGCCAAAAATAAAGATCTCTTCTTCATTTTTGCATAGCTCAAACACTTCTTCTACAGAATGAGCAACTTCACAACCTTCAACTTGATACCCTTCATTGCGAGTTACAATAATATTACGTCTTCCAGGCAGTGGTCTACCAATCGCTTCATAGTTCTTTCTTCCCATAATAAGCGGATGACCCATCGTTGTTTTCTTTACGTATTGTAATTCACTTGGTAAACGCCAAGGTAAATTATTATCTTTACCAATTACTCTATTCTCGTCCATTGCGACCATAAATGAAACTATCATCTTTTCATCTCCTCTACAATTACACTGCAACTGGTGCTTTAATTGCTGGGTGTGGATCATATCCTTCAATCGTTAAATCTTCCATTTCAAAATCAAACACAGATTTCACATCTGGATTTAATGTAAGTTTCGGGAATGGACGTGGTTCACGTGCCAATTGCTTTTCTACTTGCTCAAAATGATTCGTATAAATGTGTGCATCTCCAATTGTATGAACAAATTCTCCCACTTCAAGTCCGCATTCATGTGCAATTAAATGTGTTAGTAGTGAGTAACTTGCAATGTTAAATGGAATTCCAAGGAATATATCTCCACTTCTTTGATATAGCTGACAAGAAAGTTTGCCATCCGCTACATAAAATTGGAATAGCGTATGACAAGGTGGTAATGCCATACTTGGTACATCTTCAGGGTTCCAAGCAGAAACAATTAGGCGACGTGAATCTGGCGTTTTCTTAATCATTTCAATTACATCTGTTAATTGATCAAGTGTCTCACCAGCTGTCGTTTTCCAAGCACGCCACTGCTTACCGTATACGTCTCCTAAATAACCATATTTATTTGAGAAATCATCATCTTCTAGAACGCTCTTTTTAAATAATTCCATTTGCTCATCGTACTGTACTTTAAATTCCTCATCTTGTTGTGAGCGAAGACCGAAATCTGTCATGTCAGGACCAGTATACTCGTCACTTTCTACCCAGCTCTTAAATGCCCATTCATTCCAAATGTTATTATTATGCTGCAATAAATAACGAATATTTGTATCACCTTTCATAAACCAAAGCAGTTCACTTGCTACAAGACGAAACGGCACTCTCTTTGTCGTTAATAAAGGAAAACCTTTACTTAGATCAAAACGCATTTGATATCCAAATACAGATACAGTGCCTGTCCCTGTACGATCTTCTTTCTTCGTACCGTGCTCCATTACGTGACGGCATAAATTTAAGTATTCATTTTCAGCATGTTTCATATGTAGTAAAACCTTCTTTCAATCGTGTATGAAATTTATCATAACATGAAAAATAGTAAATTTAATCATCCTAATCAATAAAAAATATTTCTATATTAACAGAATTCTACCCCTTTATATTTTTACAAAAGGTAAATTTATAATCGCCTGATCCTAAATCCTTTTCAATGTTATGTTCTGCTTTCCAATTCGTTTCGTCTATCCGCAATGTAGCGCTTGTATTTGGTGGTACAGAAATCTGTAGAAAGGCTTGTTCATTTTCTACACACCACTCAATCTTAATTTCTCCATAAGCTGTCTCACGTTTTACTCTAATCCATTCTAAATTCGAATCAAAATGCGGTTGTACATAAGAATGTTTATATGCAGGCTTTGTTTCATCCACTTCTAATCCAACAATATAACGATATATCCAGTCAACGATAGAGCCATATGCGTAATGATTGTAAGAATTCATACTATCATTCCAAAGTGTTCCATCCTCTTTCACGCCATCCCAGTGTTCCCAAATCGTTGTGGCCCCTTTTTTCACTTGGTATAACCATGATGGATAATCTTCATGAAATAGAAGCTTACAAGCAAGGTCATGGCGGTTAAACTTGCTTAATATTAAATTTAAATACGGTGTTCCTATAAAACCAGTAGTTAAATGATTTTTACTTTCTTTTAAAAGCTCAATTAACCGATTAAATACTTTCTCCTTCACATTATCTTTCACTAGTTCAAAAAGCAGTACTAAAATATGGGCTGTTTGGGTATTTGAAATTAACCTTCCATTCGGTGTAACGAATTCATTTTGAAACGCTTGAACAATATTTCCATGTAACTCTGCATAAAACTTAGCATCTGTATTTTCACCTAAAATCTCAGCAATTCTTCGTAAAAGCGATGTAGAATACGCATAAAAAGCCGTCGCAATAAAATATTTGTCTGTTCCGCCTTCAAATACATCTGGTTTCGTATCTAATGCAAGCCAATCTCCTAAATGGTAACCTGTATCCCATATATACTCATTCTCACCTTGTGAACGTATGTAATCTATATATTTTTTCATGCTTTCATATTGTTCTTTTAAAATCGATACATCTCCATAATGCAGATAGTGAACCCATGGACAAATAATTGTTGCATCACCCCAGCCTCCAGAAGTATCCAGATCAAAATCCACTCTTTTCCCAAACGCATCTGGTATAACTAAAGGCACAGCTCCGTTTTTATTTTGGTCTAGCGATAAATCTTGAAGCCATTTTTTAAAGAACAATTGGACATTCATAATTTGTGTAGCGGTCCCAATAAACATTTGTGCATCTCCGGTCCAACCAAGTCTATCATCTCGCTGCGGACAATCTGTTGGCACATCAAAGAAGTTCCCTCTTTGAGACCATTCTACATTATGGTGAAGTTGATTGATTAATGGATTGGACGTTTCAAATTCAGTTACTTTTTCCATATCCGTATGTAATACAATCCCTTCAAAATCTGCTATTTGAGGTGACTGAGTTAATCCACTTATTTTCACATATCTAAAACCTTGATAGGTAAAATGAGGTTCAAACGTTTCCTCCTCTTCTCCTTTTGCTATATACACTATTTTTTGTTTTGCCTTTCGGAGATTTCCATTATAAAAACTACCGTCTTTATTTAATATTTCAGCATGATGTAATTCTATTTTTTGTCCAATATAAACATGACGGACTGTAAAACGCACCCAGCCTACCATATTTTGTCCCATATCAATGAGCCATTCGTGATTAGGTAGGTTTGAAATAGAGATAGGTTTTATAATTTTCATTTTACGAATCGATTCGTTTTCTTGCGCAACAATTATTTGTTTAGAGTGCTCAATTACTTCAACATCTTCTAGCTCTTGACCACTTTTTTCTAGCCTAGCGTCATAAACTTCTCCTCCATAAATTTCCGAATACAATATGGGGCTTGGGGTTACCTTCCATGTTTCATCTGTTACAATTTTTTCTTTCGTTCCATCTTCATACGTTACATGTAATTGAGCAATTATTGCTCGCCTTCTCCCGTAATAATTACGTACATGATGCATTGTAATCGGCCCTTTATACCAGCCATTTCCTACCATTGCAGAAATATCATTTTGCCCAATCTTTAATACATGCGTTATATCATACGTTTGATACAATACCCTCTTATCATAACTTGTCCATCCCGGGGTAAAATAACAATCTCCAATACGCTCTCCATTTATAGAAGCCTCGTATAATCCTAAACTTGTGATATATAAACGTGCTTTTTTAACTAATTTTTTAATAGAAAAGCTTTTATGAAAAGACATAACCTGCGTTCGCTCTTTTTTCGCAGCAATCCAGTTTCCACACCAATTGTCTTTCCCTTGTAATCCAGTCTCCCAAAATGCTACTTCTGACCATGGCGACTCTTCTTCATGATTATCCCATGCCTTCACTCGGTAAAAATAGCGTGTTTCCTTACTATATGAAAACGAATTGATTGGTATATATAAACTTTGATCTGTTTCTACTTTCTGCGAATCAAATACTATAGTTTTAAACTCTCTATCCTTCGCAACCTGCAATTGATACGCAAGTTGTTTTACATTTCGGTTACCCGACTCGAGTTGCCAACTAATTTTAACAACTTTCGAATCTATACCTATCGGATTATTTTTATTATCACAAAGCAATTTCTTTATTGTTAGCACACTGCTTCACCATCTTTTCTAAATCTTAATTTAAATTAATTATAATGAAAATAAAATTCTAAATAAATAATAATTTCATTCATCCTTACAAAATTATTAACTTTCCATAATTAAAAAGGGTTTCATTTTCTATTACCGAAAGTATAGTGCGGTAGAACAAAAATTATATTTGGAGGTTAGAAGTATGTCTAAAATTGAAACTCCTGTTATGGCTTCTTTACAAACAACGGTTGAAAAAATGATGAAAGATTTAAATGTTCCCGGTGCTGCTGTGGCTGTTATAAAAGACGGCGAAGTTATTATTTCAGAAGGATTTGGCTATCGCAATCTAGAGACGAAAGAGGCTGTTACACCGAGTACTCGGTTTGCAATCGGTTCCTCAACGAAAGCTTTTGGCACACTTTCATTAAGTTTGTTAGCACAGCAAAAAAAGTTTAATTGGGATACTCCAGTCCAGTCTTATATACCTAACTTCGCTTTATCTGAACTACTTGCTTCTTCACAAACTACAGGACGAGATTTAGCTTCTCACCGTACTGGGGTCAGTCGCCATGATGCTCTTTGGTACAGCTCTTCTTTAACCCGAAAAGATATAGTAGAAAAAATAAAACATTTATCACTTGATGCACCGTTCCGCACAGCATTTCTATATAACAACTTAATGTATGCAACAATTAGCTATATTGTAGAAAACATTACAAATCAAACATGGGAGCAATACGCTACAGAACATATTTTAGAACCTTTAAATATGAGACATACAAACTTCTCTGTTACAGATTCACAAAATACAGATGATTATGCTTTACCTTACATCGAAAATGACGGTGAAATAAAAGAAGTTCCATTCCGTAACATCGATACAGTCGGCGCTGCTGGTTGTATTAATTCTACAATTGAAGATATGGCCAATTGGGTCCTTCTTCACTTAAACAAAGGAAAGTTTGGAGATCATGAATTAATTTCTCCTGAATTATTACAACAAATGTATACACCGCACAATTCAATTCCAGATCAACCAGTTTTATCACTTCCTGAATCTCCATTAAATAGTTACGGTCTTGGTTGGTTTATTAGCGCTTATCGTGGTAATAAGGTGATTCATCATGGCGGTAATATTGATGGATTTTCAGCGCTTGTTTCATTCATACCAACAGAAAACATAGGCCTTGTCATTTTAACGAATGCTGGAGGCACATTACTGCCTACTTATCTCGCTAATCAAATTTATGATGAACTACTTGAATTAGAATCTATTGATTGGCATAAACGTGCTGTAGAAGATACCGAAAAAATGAAAGAAATGATGAAAGAAGCAACTCAATCCATTCCTGAAAAAATTAAGGGGACCACACCTTCTCACCAATTAGAGGATTATACTGGTACTTTCGAACATCCTGCATACGGAACATTACAAGTATACAAGCGAGATGATTTATTATTTGTACAATTTATGGAGATGGACATTCCATTAGCGCATCATCATTACGATGTCTTCTCTGCAAAAGTTGACTTATTTCAAATGAAAATGAGTTTATTATTCGCTTATGAAATGAGTGTGAGTGGTGAATTTCCATTCCTTCAGTTACATGTGCCAGCTACGCTAAGTACTCAGCCACTTGCATTTAAAAAAATGAAATAAATTTTTAATAGAGGGATGATAACACTTCCCTCTATTTTTCATTAAAATTCACATCCAAATAAAGGATAATACGTAAAAGATACAGAATTCTATTATTCAACTAATTAAATTATTAGGAGGAAAAGCCTTGTACGCAGAAATTTTTAAAGAAGTTGTTTCAATTACTCATCACGATTATTCAGGTTGTATAGATAAGAAAGGATGGGACGATCCTACTACAGGGCTTTCTATTATAGATAAAGGCGAAGGAATGTCCGGAATTGGTATACAACCGCATATACATATCCCGTGGACTCCGAGACATATACAAGAAGATGTAGATTTAAATTTAGCATTACAACTGCTTCAAAAAGAAGAATGGTAAAAAATAAAGGTAGGTGCGAACCACACCTACCTTTTCTATTTCATATTAATCTTTTCTGGTTGAAACCAAATTGGCTTTAATAGCTCAAAATCTTTATGATCCTCTAAAACTATAGTAAGACGCTCTAACGTATCATCTAACATATGCGGTGCTGCTCGTAAAGACCAAACAACTGAAGAGAAAACTGTCATTCCAACGTATACTGCATATAGTTTCCAAAACTCCTCTGGTATTCTCCCATTAAAGTATCCTTCTATTTGTCCGATTGAATACGGAATACTAATGTCCCTTGCAAATAGCGCAATTTTTACGAAATCATGAAGTGGATCGCCCCAATCGTAGCCATTAAAATCAACCACTCCTACATATTTTCCATCCCGTACAATTATATTTTCTAAATGAAAATCATCGTGTTGAAATCGATTTGGGCGGTTTTGTAAATATATTTCATTTTCATCTATAAACTTAATGATTTTATCATCATTTTTTATTTTTATTTTTATTCCGCATGTTTTGTATGCCTCTACATATTTTTGATGTTTTTTCATGGCTCTTTCATACCATGGAAGTATAACATTAGGAGCTTCATATGTATGCATTTTTGCTAAATCTTTTCCTGCCTCTATACCAATTTCATATTGTTCTTTTGGTGAATACGTAGGCAATAGCTTCTTCGCATCTTCCCCTTCTAAATATGAAAAAATGCCATAGCATAAACCTTCTTCTACCAACAAACCCATTTCAATTGGTTTTTGTGCTTGCACACTACGTTTTTGCATTTCATTTAAAATTTGAAACTCTATTTTCTTTCTTTCATACTCTTTTATATCGCCTGTCCGCAATAAATATTTTTCATTATTCGCATTCGTAATTACATACTTCTTATCAGGTGAGAACCCTTTGGAAATTTCTTCAATATTCACTGCATCTTTTACTATTTGTATATTGTTTTGCCCTGCTGTAATTGTCTCCATGTATATTCCCCTTACATTTCTACATTTGGTGTATACGCTACTTCTATAATAAACCCATTCGGATCATAAAAATCAATCGTATAGTACTCATCTGAATAATGATTCATTTCAATCGGACCACGTATTACTTTCACTTTCGCACTAGAAAGAAACTCCGCTACCTCATCCACCACTTCTCTTTTAATAGCTTGGTAACAAATATGTCTAGGCCCTAACGTCCTTACGATTTCCTCGTCTACTTCTTTAAAATATATTTCGCTTTCTCCTGTACTATATGATACTTCATTCAACTTTCTCCATCCAATTATGGAAAACAACATATCGTAAAAAGAAATGGATGCCTCTAAATTTGCTACCCAAAATTCAATATGATGAATACCTGCTCGAAGTGTCTTCATATTAAGAATACGCCCCTTGTACTACTTGCACAATTTCCATCGGCGTATGAACCATAAAATCAGGTGCATCTTTTTTCACTGTTTCAATGACATCATATCCCCAAGATACCCAAATTACGTTCACCCCTGCCTTTTTACACGCTGCTACGTCTCGCTGTTCATCACCGACATATAACATATCTTTCTCTGTTATTTTTTTCGATTTTAAAAACCTTTTTATCATTTTATCTTTACCGAACAAATTTTTAGAACAATACACTTCTTGTATATTTTCTATATCATTATTGTGTAAAAATGCCCGAATATGCTCTTCCGAGTTTGATGAAATAACTGCAATTCCATAGCCTTTTTTATGCAGTTCATCTAATACTTCCTTCATCCCATGGAACAATATAAGATCTTTTATGGCGGGTTGATACAATTTATAAAACTCCAGCGCTAATATCGGTAATTTATACAGTGGTACATCGAGTTGTTTACATCTCTCTGGCATCGTTAATTTACGTAAATACTCAATTTCTTCATCCCTTACCATTTTATATCCGTGCTTTTCAGCAAGTTGATTATAAATTGGTACAAATATATTTTGTGAATCTACTAATGTGCCATCAAAGTCAAAAACAATATATTTTTGCATTCCCATACTCCCTTTGCTTCTTTTTCCTAAACCTATTTTATTCAACAACATATTCGTCTTACCCTTCTATCAACATAAAAAAAGAACAAGATTTTCTCTTGTTCTTTTTAAGAAAGCCATTTCGGCGGCACATTCGTATTCCAATAAATATTTCCTAATTCATGATGCCCATTGTATCCATCATCAAAACGATGATAATGGAAATTAAAATAATAACCATCTTGCGGTGGATGATCTCTTCTTACATGAAATCGAAGTAAATCATTTCCTGATTTCGTATCATAAACGTGAAAAATCTTTTCATTATTTCCACCAGCCGGTCTTTGAGAAATCGCTAATGATTGTAACGACTCCTCTGGTACATCATTTGCCAGTTCAGCAATTGCCTCTTCGATTTTCGGTAATATTACATCTTTAAACTCATCTTCAATTACTGGACCAATTTTAGTACCAAACTTTTGCATTGACTGCTTCTCTGCTTCCTGCATTGCATAAGTAATAAAAGTATCGGTGGTTAACCTGTCATTCGTTTCTTCATATGTATAGGACGTACTCTCCAAATTTTGTTGCCCAGCTGTGCTCGTAGGCTTGTCCGCAGCTTTGGCATTATCAAGCAATATGGAAGGAGGCGTCACTAAACCAAATGTAAATACGGTAATTAATGCGACTAAGGTTTTTCTAAACCAATTTGGCATTTATGTTCCCTCCCCTTTCACTCATTATATTTTATATAACGGTTGTTTCTTCTATTATACAAAATGATTGTAATTTTTGCACTTTACAATTTTGTTAACGTTCACATATTTTTCACTTGAATATGAAATTGTAAGATTTCATACAATATAAATACAACCACAATGAGGAGGCAACCAGATGACTTTAGATTTCATGTATTCCGCCGCAAGCATACTCGTTTTAGTATATTTTATTTATCAATGTGTGACAGATTAGAAAAAGAGCAGTTTTTCGGCTCTTTTTCTATGGTAAAAATACAATCCAACCAATCCATACTATAAAAATAATCCCGGCAATTACAGCTGGTAATAAATAAAAATGAGAAAATATAACTATTCCATATAAAAGTAGTACCGGAAATAATAAATAGCGATCTGCTTTCCATCTTAACAATAGTAATTTCCCTTCATCACAATATAAATGAAGAAACATTTTTTTCGTAAATTCATTCCAATAATCGCGCGCATAACGAGAAATTGCAACTAAAGCAAATACTAGAATAATAGCTGCAATCCACCTCGGACTCATAATAATACTTACAGTGCTTATACATACAATTTGAATATAAAATATTCGTGCACTACTTGTACGGAAAAATTCTTTTAAAAAGGATTCGACAATACGAGAATCCTTTTTCTTCCCTAAAAACTTTTTAGACCGCGGAAACATCCACGGTTTTTTATTCGAACTACTCGGTTTAGCCGCATGACCACCAACTTGCATAATTCCACTCGTCCAGCGCATACTTTCTTCTTTCTCTTTCTCAACTTCTTTAAAAAAGCAATTTTTATAATTTAATTTTTCATTTATCAATACGATAATTAGAAAAACTGCTAGACCGATACATAGTATAGAATAAAATGGATTTTTATAAATAAAAAATAGACTCACTCCAAAAAAGGATAGACTTATAGAAAACATTACATTTTTTATAATCCATAGTAGCCATCGTTTCCCCACACGTACATGAATAAATCTCGTTAATAACGACAACATAAATCGAAATACAGTAAAGAATAGCCAAAATAATACGACTTGTACCATCGTTACTCCAATACTTTTCAGCAACACTGGTAACATAGCAACTACTACCACTACATTCGTTATCGCTATTCGAATAAACGTATATGTCATACCATACTGGATTAACTTTTGCATGTTAGCGGGATACGAAATTAAAAATAAACTATCCGCTTGTTCAAAAAATGAGCGAACTCCTCTTGCATATGTAATCACATAAAATGCGAGTAGGCCTAACCCGAAATAAACTGTCTCTCCTATCGATAGTTCCTCCATCCATAGTGAACGATAATAAATCCCCATAAATATAAGTGCCGGAATAATAATATATAGCGCAACTGTCCAATCCGTTATAGAACGTATGGACTTCCATTTACGCCCCAGTTCATGGCGCAATCTTTTATAAAATTGTTGTTTAATCATGTTGTTCACGCCTTACAATTACATCAAAGCAGTCTAATAATGAACTCCCTGGCATTTCCGCTAACGTTTGGATTGCTTCTAAATGTCCATCTGCGACTAATGTACCTTGTGAAATGAGTAAAAATCTCTCACAAATTCTTTCAGCTGTATCTAATACGTGCGTACAAAGTAAGATCCCTGCCCCGCGTTCTTTTTCTTTATATAAATAACTTAAAAACTCTTTCGTAGCTACTGGATCTAAACCGATAAAAGGTTCATCAATGATATAAAAATCCGGTTCAGTTAAAAATGCCAAAATGAGCATCGATTTTTGTTTCATACCTTTTGAAAACTTTGATAAATACTCATGTTTATGTTTATCCATTCGAAATATATGTAATAACTCTTCCGCTTTCCTTTCCCAGCTTCCTACTTCGTTGTCGCGAGTAGCCATTAATAATTCAATATGTTCCCAGAGCGTCAAATAATCATAATATGTCGGATGTTCCGGCACGTATGCATAAGGATTTTTCTTTTCACCGAATGATATTTCACCATTTATATTTACAAGTAAACCGAGCATCGTTTTAATCGTCGTACTCTTCCCAGCTCCATTCGCACCAATAAGTGCAACTAATTCACCTTTTTCAATTGAAAAGGCAATATCATGAATTGTCTTTTCCCCTATATCATATCCGGCAGAGCGGATATTCACTTCTAACATACATTCCCCTTCTTTCCATTTCCAATACAATCAAGGAAAAGAATAACATATAACTATCTATATATCATTATAAAATATTTATTTTCGTTGCAGGAATAAATACTTTTTAACAGAATATTTAATGTTTGATTATATTTTATTGGAGTGAATAATATGTCTGTTCAAATTCGTGAAGCTACGATAGGCGATATAGATGCACTTTGTTCTTTAACATCAGAATTAAAGGGTTCCTCTATTTCCTATGAAGATATGAACAACCGATTGCAATTCGTACAAATGAGTCCGTTTGATTTCTTATATGTTTATGAGGAAGAAAAGACTATATTTGGATTACTTGGGTTTCGTATACGTGAAAATTTAGAAGATGTAACTCGTTATGGAGAAATTTCAATTATTAGTGTTGATTCTACAATACGGAGGAAAGGCATTGGACAAGTGTTAATGGATTATGCGGAGCAATTAGCAAAGACACATGATTGCATTGGCACATGGCTAGTCAGTGGAACAAAAAGATTAGAAGCACATCCTTTTTACAAAAAATTAGGATATGAAGTAAATGGATATCGATTTGTAAAACATTTTTAAACTACTTTTTAATGGAAAGGACTATAACTATGACAAACATCGAAGCAATTTTTATTGATCGTGACGGTACAATTGGCGGTGACACTACAATACATTACCCCGGATCTTTTACATTATTTCCTTTTACAAAAGCAGCCCTGCAAAAACTAAAATCTCGAAATATAAAAATTTTCTCTTTCACAAATCAGCCAGGTATCGCGGATGGGATAGCAACTGTAGCTGATTTTGCACAAGAATTAAAAGGTTTCGGCTTTGATGATATTTACGTATGTCCTCACAAACACGGTGATGGTTGTGAATGCCGTAAACCAAGTACAGGTATGCTGCTCCAAGCAGCTGAAAAACACGGGATTGATTTAACAAAGTGCGCTGTAATTGGTGATCGCTGGACCGATATCGTTGCAGGAGCAAAAGTGAATGCAACAACGATTTTAGTACGAACAGGCGCTGGATATGATGCTTTACATACGTACCGAGACAAATGGGCACATATTGAACCAAACTACATTGCAGAAAACTTTGAAGATGCTACAAATTGGGTTTTAAATCAACTATAATACAAATTAAAAAAGACGTTTTCACAATGAAAACGTCTTTTTTAATCTTATATTTTTTTAAAACGTTAATTCATAATGGAAATAACGATTATCTCTCAAATAACCATTTTCAGCGTATAATCGCTGTGCTGATAAATTATCAATCTCCGTTTGTAATTTTACACCTTTTGCACCATTTTCTAATGCAAATTCTTTAGCAGCTTCTAATAATTTTTTACCTGTTCCTGCTCCGCGCTTAGTGGCTTGTACAAACAGATCATTTAATATCCATAATTCTTTCATCGAAATAGAAGAAAATGATGGATATAATTGTGTGAATCCAATATATTCCCCGTCTTCAACTGCCACGAAAATAACGGATTCTTTTCTCTCCATTCGATTTCGCAAAAATACTTTTGCTCCTTCTATATCAGAATCTTGTCTATAAAACATACGATAGTTATTAAAAACTGATGCTAGTCCATCTAAATCTGCAATTGTTGCCTCATATATTCTCATTTTACTCCATTCCCCTTCCAATACTGTCTCATTATATCCGTTGCCCATTTAGGCTGTAGAATTTCTTCTTTCGGCATAAATTCTTTCATTATCGGCTTTATATCCAATATAGGGGTGCCATCAATAGCATCTAACCCTTCAACAATAATTGATTTTCCTTCTCTTTTGATTACCTTTACAATTGTTGCTCCTATGCGATTCGGACGGTTTTTCCCACGCTGTGCAAAAATCCCTACTTTAGGATAATCATGATTATTTCTAGGATGTCTAGCAACATATTGAATTTGTTCATCAATTACTTTGTGAAAATAAAAAACTACTTCAATATGAGAAAATTCTTCAATCCCTTGTATACTTTCCTCTGTATACATTTCCGTTAAAGTAATATAGGATCTTACATCTCCCCACTCATCATCTTTTATTTCCTTTCTTTCATTATGTACAAATGCGATTGGTTGAACTGAAAACATACGCATTCCCCCTTAAATGTAACCACTTACATTATAAAATATTTTCTGAATGTTTTCCACACACGCGAACTAGGTTACATAATATAATTATAATCTATTTTGTAAAGCAAAATGAACTGCTTCAACTGCATGTATATGAGTTGTGTCGAATATCGGAACTGATACGTCTTCCTGCTTTATTAATAATCCTATTTCTGTACAACCTAATATAATTCCTTGTGCCCCTTCTTGTACTAGCTCTTCTATAACTCTTTTATAATATTCTCTAGATTGAGGTGTTATCTTTCCTAAACACAATTCTGTATATATTACTTCGTTTATCTTATCCCTATCCTTTTTTGATGGAACCATTACTTCTATATGATTTTCCTCTATGCGTAACTTATAGAAATCTTGCTCCATTGTATATTTTGTTCCAAGTAAACCAACCGTTTGAATATCTTTCCTTTTAATCTCTTTCGCAGTTGCATCAGCAATATGTAAGACTGGAATATGAATATTCTCCTTTATTTTCTCAACTACTTTATGCATTGTATTTGTGCAAATAATTATAAAATCTGCTCCGCCCCTCTGTAACGAATATGCCGCATTCCCTAATACTTCTCCTGCTCCATTCCAATCCCCATTAGACTGGAATCGTTCAATCTCTTCAAAGTCCACACTATGAATCATACATTTTGCTGAATGTAATCCTCCTAATCTCTCTTTTATTTCTTCATTTATGATTCGATAATATTCAGAAGTTGATTCCCAACTCATACCACCAATTAAACCTATTGTTTTCATTAAATAACACCAACCTTATACTATTTTTTCAAGCCAATCACAACATTTTATTATGTACATTATACATAATAAAGCAAGACTTTACGTTTATAAATGTAAAGTCCTGCTTTAACTATTTCCAAGGAAATTTTATAAGAATATTCTGAAATTATTTTTTGAATGTTTTTGTAAAATCTTCATATTGATAATGAAAACATTCTCGATACAACTGTTTAATTTCATCATATGATGGCACACGTGGATTATTTGCTGGACTTCCACTTTCAATTGCATCTGATGCCATTTTAGAAATAGCTTTTTCAAATTCAACCTCACCAATTCCATATTCTTTTAAATTTGGAATCCGAAGATCAAAACAAAGTTTTTTTATTTCTCCCAGTGTGTAGTCGGCTACTTCTTCATCACAATAGGAATACAAATCTTCATTCAAACAACGTCCTATGTCTGCTAGTCTTTTTACTGCACTACCTTTTGTATATTCTAAAACTGTAGGTAATAGTATTGCATTCGATATACCATGTGGTACATGAAATAACGCTCCTACTGGCCTTGACATTCCATGAACTAACGTAACAGATGCATTTGAAAACGCGATTCCAGCTTGTAAGGAAGCAATCATCATCGCTTCTCTTGCCTCCATATTATCTCCATCTTCATATGCAATACGTAAATATTTCATAATACTTTCAATTGCTGAAAGAGCAAGTACATCTGTAAGTGATTGTGAAGCTTTAGAAATATATGCTTCAACTGCATGACATAATGCATCTATCCCTGTTGCTGCTGTAATATGTGGTGGTACCGAACGTGTTAAAATTGGGTCAATAATTGCTAGTTGCGGGGTAAAACTTGGATGCTTCATCATCATTTTTACATCTGTTCGCTTATTCGTAATTACTGCTACACTTGTAACTTCTGATCCAGTTCCAGAAGTTGTCGGAATTGCAATAAGTGGTAGCGGATCATTGTCTATTTCCATATCCTTTTGGACATAATCTTCCACTTCTCCACCATTTGTATATAACACCGCAACTGCTTTCGCAGCGTCAATACAACTTCCACCACCAATACCGATAATAAAATCACACTTTTCTTCTTTACAAAGAGATAACGCTTCTAACACGTGTATATTTGTAGGCTCAGCATTTACTTTATTATATGTAATAACAGTAATACCTTTCTCATTTAGTTGTTGTATACACCTCTCAACATATCCTAAATCCTCCATAATTGTATCAGTAACTATGAACGCTCTTTTTCCACACTTCTTGGATTGTTCCCCCAGCTTTTCAAGCGAATTTCTTCCATATAATACAGACTTCGGCATACGAAACTCAGCAACTTCTTGCAAGTACTCCACCCCTTCTTACCCTACTTAACGTTTTAGTTTATAAAATATCAACTATATAAATCTTTACGATTCATATAGTTCCTATTTTTAATAAATTCCTGTTACTGTATAGAATGCGATAACTAAAAATACAGCAACCGTTTTCAAAATTGTAATAGCAAATATATCTTTATATGACTGTTTATGTGTTAATCCTGTTACTGTAAGAATAGTAATAATAGCCCCGTTATGTGGTAATGTATCCATTCCTCCTGATGCCATTGATACGATACGGTGCATAACTTCTAATGGAATATCAAATTGATTGGCTGCTGCAATAAACTTATCTCCCATTGCACTTAAAACGATTCCCATTCCTCCTGATGCAGAGCCTGTAATACCGGCTAAAATATTCGTCGTGACTGCTCCATTCACTAGAGGATTTGTGAATGTGGCAGAGATGCCATCTCTCATAATCGCAAATCCTGGAAGTGCTGCGATGACACCACCGAATCCAAACTCAGCTCCTGTATTCATCGTTGCAAGTAGCGCTCCACCAATACTTGTATTCAACCCAGCTTGAAATCCTGTTACTACTCGTTTCCAATATAATAATAACGTTGTTACTATACCTATAATAAGTGCCAATTCTACTGACCAAATACCAACTACTGCACTTAATTCTACTTTTCCAAAAGCCTTCATACCAATGGCCGAAAAATCAAAACCGTTCGGATACCACTTCGGTATCATAATAGTAAAAACTTTATTCATTACACCAACTAAAATAAGTGGTATAAAAGCAATCACTTGCTGTGCTCTTGTAATTTCAATACTTTTAAGTAACGGCATATCTTTTTGTTCTACTTGTAAAGAAGCTGCCATTTCAGTATTCCCATCGTTAAAACCAAAATATCCTTCACCTGCTTCTTTTGCCTTCTTACGTCTACTCTCTAAATATAGTAACCCTAACGTAAGTACAAAAATTGCTCCTACAATACCAAGTATTGGTGCAGCATAAATGTCCGTTTTGAAAAATGTTGTAGGTATTACGTTTTGAATTTGTGGTGATCCAGGTAGCGCATCCATTGTAAACGTTACTGCTCCAAGAACGATTGTTCCAGGGATTAAACGCTTTGGAATATTCGCTTGTCGAAACAACTTAGCTGCGAACGGATATACAGCAAATACTACTACATACACACTAACACCACTATACGTTAAAATAGCTCCCATTAACACAATCGCTAATATCGTACGTTTTTCACCAACTAACTCTATAATTGTCTTTGCAATAGAGTCTGCAATCCCTGACATTTCTACTACTTTCCCAAATATTGCTCCAAGTAAAAACACAGGAAAATATAGTTTAATAAAACCTACCATTTTCTCCATAAAAATATTCGAAAAGAAAGGTAACACAAAACTAGGCTCTGTCAAAAATACTGCAAATAATGCAAAAATCGGTGCAAATAAAATAACAGAAAACCCTCTATATGCTACAAACATAAGTAAACTAAGTGCTAATAATATAATAACTAGCTCCAATTATACCCCCTCCTTTAAACAGAAAATTCAAATTTTTATAGATAAACTTCTACTACTAATCTTTTGATTCTGACATCCCTCCTCTTATTCATACAAATTTTTCATGCTAAAAATGTCTAATTATACATATTCGATTACATAAGAAAAATCCCTTTAAACAGAAACGATTTCATCGTCATACGTTATAAAGGGATTTTTAGTCTCTATGTTTACTGCTTTATCAAACTATTTTCTAAACAAAAATGATGTAGTTCTTTTACATCCTTTACTATATGAGTCGCACCAACTTCAGTCAATTCCGTTTCACTACCATAGCCATATAATTATCTTTTTTTCTGAAAAATTACTTTTCCTATGTCACATACTTTCAGTTACAAAAAAAGATACATATGGTAAAGTAAAAAAGTTATAATTATTTTAATAGAAACTGGTGAAACAAATGTCAATTACGTTAATTCTTATAATGGCCTTTACAATTATAATTCACGCAGTCGAAACAAGTTCTTATAGTATTCGATTAGCAGGAGTTCGTTTGAAAAAGATTGCCGTTGCTTTATCTGTTGTAGGGATGGTATTACTTATTTCAAGAACATCAAACTTACTACAAGCCTTTTTAATCGGTGGAATTGTCGATGAAGCAAAATTAGATTCTTCTATTAATTTAGAGCATATTATACGACTTGTACTATTATCTGCTTCTATCGGTACATTACTTGCGATTTTACTATATCCAACTTTGACCAAACTATTTGGATACGTCATTCAAAACTTTGAAACAGACGGTTCTTTCATTCGAATGATGAAAACGAATAACATTCAAAAATTAAAGTACACAAAAAGATATGTACGGTTTCCAAAGTTAGAAATGATTCATAGACTACGCATTGGTGGTATCCCAAAGCGTATTATGCTTATTAACATGTTTGCTACTGCAATTTATACAGCAGGGGTTCTTTCTGCCCTTTATGCCTCTTTTCTAAATCCAGATTACGCAACAAATGCAAGTACAGCTTCTGGCCTTGTGAATGGTTTTGCTACAATTTTATTAACAGTGTTACTCGATCCACGTATAGCACTTTTGACAGAACGCGCTTTACAATCAGAAAATGGCGCTGAATCTATGAGTAAAATGTATGGCTGGCTAATGATATCTAGACTTCTCGGTACTTTACTCGCACAACTGTTGTTCGTACCAGGTGCTTACTGGATTTTATGGATTATTGAACTGATGCATTAATTTACTAGAAAGGTGGATTTATCAATGAAGATACAAACAGAGCAAGATATCGTTCGCTTAATAGAAAACGACGAATGGATGATGAATGTATTACAAATGGCCAAATCACTAGAACTACCTGATTGGTGGATTTGTGCCGGATTTGTTCGTTCTAAAATTTGGGATACTTTACATAATTACGAAGCTAGAACGGCTATGCCTGATGTTGATGTGATTTATTATGATAGTCTACATAAAGACGAGATATACGAACAATCATTAGAAACGAAATTAATAAATATTGATGCTACTATCCCTTGGTCGGTAAAAAATCAAGCTCGTATGCATGTAGTAAATAATATGCCACCGTATTCTTCTTCTGTTGATGCTATTTCTAAATTTCCTGAAACAGCAACTGCTTTAGGAGTTACGCTTGACGAACTAAACAACGTCATATTAACGGCCCCATGCGGGATTGAAGATGTGCTCTCATTACAAGTGAAACCGACAGCTCATTTTCTTGAATCGAAAGAACGAATACATATGTACAAAAATAGAGTTAATAAAAAAAATTGGCAAGATAAATGGCCTAATATTACAATCACTCATCCAGAAATTTAAAATAGAGCGCTTCGCATTATACGAAGCGCTCCTTCTTTTTTAGTTCAAAAAATGAATGAC
This sequence comes from Bacillus sp. 5w2, assembly GCF_054353775.1. Classification (NCBI taxonomy): domain Bacteria; kingdom Bacillati; phylum Bacillota; class Bacilli; order Caryophanales; family Bacillaceae; genus Bacillus; species Bacillus sp. 5w2. The sequence goes on from NZ_JBTIWT010000001.1 coordinate 321,918, forward strand.
TGTTTCAGCAAATCGATCAGCTTCCTCATAATGTGGTGTATGGCCACTCTCTTCGAATGTGATACACTTCCCATTTTGAGCATCTTTATTAAATGTTTCAATTTGTTTTTCACACGTTACTGCATCATGTTTTCCTACAATTAATAACATTGGATTTTGTACATCTTTTATTTTTGGTAAAAATGAAGTATGAAATGCTCCTTCTAATTTTAATCTATCAAAATGAATTTGAGAGCGATTTGAAAATACTTCCCACTCTTCATCACTATATAAACGATCGTCTGTCACATCTTCCTTATAATTGTAAATCTCCATTCTTTTTTCTTCTAATTTATCACTTAGTCTTATATAAGCTTCTAGCAACTCTTCTGAACTAGCATTGCTAGAAGAATAAGCAAGGGACTCTTCTGCTACTTCTTCTTTTCCATATTTTTTTAATAAATGCCCTGTCTTTTGTAACAAAGCTTTACTTGTTAATGCAAAATCAAAAGTTGGCCCTTCAAATATTATTCTCTGTATTGAACTTGGATATATCGACGCATATAACAATGCTACATATCCACCGAAAGAATGTCCAATTACAGACCACTTCTCAATGTGTAATACTTTTTTTAGTTCCTCACAGTCTTCAATCAAATCATTTAATCCAAAAGCTTCGTCCTCAGTAATTTCTTCTGAGCGACAAACACCTCTTTGATCAATCATAATTACATATAAAGAATCTTTTAAACGTTCCGCTTGATGAAATGAAAAATCATAGCAACTTTCTCCCGGTCCACCATGCAAGAATAAGACTGGTTTATCTTTAGGATTTCCATGCGTTTCAACGTATAGCTTTTTCCCTCTAATATTCATGTATTTCCCTGCTTCTATCAAATTCGCCTTTATAATCATCACCTCATTTTTTTACTGAATATTATAACATTTGACATTAAATAATTCCTATTACATTTAAAAAGACGATGATTATTGCAAGTGGCGCTACAAATCGAAGTAAAAACGCCCAACAAGTAAATACTTTCTTTCCATAATTTCCACCTACAAAAAACTCTGCTTCTTGCACCTTTTTTTCCATTTTGAATGAAACGAAAATACTAATAAATAGCGCTCCGAGTGGCATTAATATATTACTAGATAAAAAGTCTACTGCATCAAAAATATTTTTTCCAAAAATCGTAATATCACTCCATACTCCAAATGATAGTGCGGATGGTATACCCACTAAGAAAATGCTGAAACCGATCATCCATGATAATTTCGTTCTTCTTTCTTGTTCACCATTTGCTAATGCTGAAACAACTGTCTCTAATAGAGAAAATGCTGATGTTAATGTCGCAAATGTAAATAGTGCGAGAAATACTGTTAAGAAAAACCCACCGAATGGAATTTGACTAAATACTGATGGTAATACGATAAATAGTAATCCAGGCCCTTCTGTTGGCTCCATTCCTAATGAAAATACGGCCGGAAAAATAGCAAGACCTGCAAATAGTGAAACAAATAAATTCAATCCAACAATTGTTATTGCTGATTTTGGTAAACTTTCTTTTTTATTTAAATACGAACTATACGTAACCATAATCGAAATTCCTATGCTAATCGCAAAGAATGATTGGCCCATTGCGAACAAAATACTTTCTGAAGTAATCTTTGAGAAATCTGGTTGTAAGAAAAACTTCACACCTTGCATTGCATTATCAAGTGTTAACGAGCGAATAATAAGAGCGACAAATAAAACGAACAATGCTGGTAGCATATATTTACTTGCTTTTTCAATTCCATTTTGTACACCCTTTGATACAACCCAAATCGTAATGAACATAAAAGCAAAATGCCCCATAATCGCCCAAGCGGGATTTCCAATTGTTTCAGTAAATAACGAACCGTAATTTTGTCCCGGAGTTATAAGTTGTCCAGTTACTCCTCTGAATAAATAAATTAGTACCCATCCACCTACAACACTATAAAATGAAAGTAATATAAAACAAGTCCCAACCCCAAGACGTCCAATCCAATGCCATCCTGAATTTGGTGCGATACTTTTAAATGCTCCAACTGCTTGTTTCTGTGTACTGCGTCCAATCATAAATTCAGCTATAAGTAGTGGTAGTCCAATTAATACAGTAAATAATATAAAGATTAAAAAGAATGCTCCTCCCCCGCTCTTCCCGGCGATATAAGGAAACTTCCATATTGCACCTAGTCCAATTGCTGATCCTGCTGCAGCCATTATAAAACCTAATTTCGAAGTCCATTGCTCCGTCTGTTTCATCTTATTTTCCTCCTAATTAAATCATTTTATATAAATAATTAAATTTTATAAACCAATCCAAATAAACCCTCCATTTCTTTTTCTATAAAATAAAAAATGGCTCAGCATCTCTTTATATAAAGAGACGCTAAGCCATTTACTTAACGCGGTACCACCCTTATTGATTCCATTATGAATCCACCTTAGTAGTAATCGTTTGATTACAAACCTAATATCGAAGGTTAACCGTTAAGATTTACTAAGAATGTGATTCCGTTCCACCTTACTGCTCCTAGGCGAGTTCAGGATGTCATTTGACTATGTCACACCAACCCATAGCTCTCTGTACAAATATACGACCTTACTACTCCTATTCAACACATTTTAATATTTAGAATATATTTTCTTTTGAAATTAATATGAAGTATATCTGTTATATTTGTAACTGTCAAGGGATATATTAAAATTTGATGAGAAAGTGCGGAATTATATTAACGAAGAAATAAAAATCCGTTGTAATATGAAATAGTACAACGGATACATTTCCTCCCCCTATTATTAAGGGATAAGTCTTGTACAGTCCCTTGGAAAAGCACTCGCCTCTCGTACATTTGTTAATTCTAATAGTTTGTATACAACTCTCTCTAATCCAATTCCAAAACCGCCATGCGGAGGACAACCATATCGGAATGTATTTAAATAAGATTGAAATGTATGTGGATGTAATCCTTTTTCTTTAAAAGAGGCAAGTAACATATCATAATGATGAATTCGCTGTGCCCCTGATGTTATTTCTAATCCTTTATATAGTAAGTCGAACGAATCAGTAATTGCTGAATTCTCGTTATTCGGCATCGTATACATCGGTCTCGCTTCTTTCGGATAATGTGTAATGAAAACAAATTCACTATTATATGTTTCCTTCACATATTTCCCTAGTAACTTTTCACCTTCTGTATCTAAATCCCCAATTGGAGACTCTTTCCGGTACTTACTTTTCAAAATTTCTTGCGCCTCTAACAATGTGATTTTCGGTATTTCAGTAATGTCAGGTACTTCTATTTGTAATAGTTGTAGTTCTTTTTCACAGTTTTTTGCTACTTGTTGAAACATATATCGTAAAACATCCGTTTCTAATTGCATCACTTCATGAAAATCACGAATAAACCCAAGCTCTACATCTAATGATATATATTCATTTAAATGACGAGAAGAATTATGATGTTCCGCTCTGTAAACAGGTGCAACTTCAAAAACACGTTCTAACCCTCCAGCTACCATCATTTGTTTATAAAACTGTGGTGATTGCGCTAAATAAGCTTCTTTTTGGAAGTATGGAAGCTTAAAAACATTCGCTCCTCCTTCTGCCCCTTGCGAAACAATTTTCGGAGTAAATATACGTGTGAAATCGTTTCCTATAAGAAATTCACTAAAACTCTGAACGAGCGTAGATTTCACTTTAAATATCGCCGCGGTTCTCTCATGCCTTAATGATAATACCCGCTCATTCAGTAGTTGATCTAAGCCAACTTGTAACTTCTTTTTATTTATTTCAAATGGAAGTTGTTCTGCGCCATTTAATATTTTCACTTCTTGAGCAAGCACTTCAACCCCTAATTCTGTTTTCGAAGTCTCCACAATTTCACCAACTACTTGCACGACACTTTCGACATCTACTTTATATCCAGCTAACTCGTTTTCTAATACACATTGAATTACTCCTGTTCTATCCCGTAATAATAAAAAACTAACATTACCTAGATGACGAATCTTTTTTACCCACCCTTGAAGTAATACAACCTTTCCGCTTTGCTCCGTACATTCTTTTGTGAGTGAACGCTTCATTATTGAATTCATTACATTTCCCTCCAGTAATTTTATATTTATTTACGTTATTGTTGTCATCGTCATCATCCACGGTCACTCACCTCCTTTCAAAGAATACAAAAATCCGCCCCTATAAATAGGGACGGATTTTTCCGCGGTACCACCCAAATTGTCATAATGACCATCTTAGCCCTGATAACGGTAGGTACCGTTTGCTTTTACTAATTATCACGTTCAAAGCAACACTCACAGGTGTCTTTCCATTATGCGGTATCGCAATCTTCCCAGCAACCGATTGCTCTCTGTAGACCTTTGCATCATGTACTTTTCCTGATCATCACTTTTTATATTTACAGAGTATTCTATCTCTTCACTTTATAAAATGCAAGTAATTTTTAAATATATTTAAATTTTTCACATCCAGTTTTGTACAATCTCCTCTAAAGCCATTCCACGTGAGCCTTTTAATAATACGACATCCTTTTTTGTTATAACTTTTAAGACTTCCTCTGCTATTTTGGCTTTATTATCAAATGACTGTACTTTTCCTGTATGATAGTTCTTTCTTGCTTCTTCCACTACAGTTTCAGCTAACTCCCCATACGTAAATACATATTGAATGCTCTCTTCATTTAACATTTTACCAATTTCTCTATGATATGTTTCAGCTTTCTTCCCTAACTCCAACATATCCCCAATCACTATAATTTTTTTCTCATAGGCATTTAATTTCACTAACGTCTCAATTGCAGCCTTCATGGAAGAAGGACTAGCATTCCATGCATCGTTAATAATGGTGAAACCTGTTTTAGCAGTTAGAAACTGAAAACGCATATTAGTAATATTTATTTGCTGCATCGATTCTTGTATTTTTTCCGTAGAGACATTATAAAATCGTCCTACAGCTATTCCAATGATCGCATTTAAAATATTATGCTTTCCATGTAAAGGAACATCATACTGCACTTTTGTTGAACCATTTAATTTAAAGTGAACACCATATTCATCTAATTGTACATTATTGGGATACAAATCGTTTGTGTCTTTTTCACCAAACGATTTACATTTTATATCTAGCATATTATTATTTCGGGAAAGCAATGGCTCATCACCATTATATAAAAACAGTCCATCGTCTTTTAATCCTTCTACAATTTCCAATTTAGCCTTCGCAATCTCTTCTCCAGATCCAAGCGTTTCTAAATGAGACTGTCCAATCATTGTAATGATTGCTACATCTGGCTGTGCTATTCGTGATAGATTTCGAATTTGTCCTTTTTCACTCATTCCCATTTCAAGTATTAAAAACTCTGTATCTTGTTTCACTTCTAAAATCGTTAGTGGTAAACCAATTTGACTGTTTAAATTACCCTTCGTTTTATGCACTCTATAAGTTGAACTTAAAACGCCTCCTATTATATCTTTCACTGTTGTCTTTCCATTACTACCTGTAATACCGATTACTTTTACATTTATCTCTCTTCGATAAAATTGTGCCAATTGTTGCAAAGCAAACAAAGTGTCATCTACAAATATAATTGGAATCCCTTTTGGCGGAGTACCGTAAGACTTTTTCCATAAGGAAGCGATAGCTCCATTATCCATTGCCTCTTTCACATACTCATGCCCATCTTTCACCCTAATGATTGGAACGAATAAATTTCCTTCTTTAATGTTTTTGGAATCTATACAGACACCATGTATTTCTATATGATAAAACGATTCTTTTAGTCCTTCTCCATTTACTACTTCTTCAAGTTTTTTCAAATTCATTTGAATCAAAGTATCACCTTATTTCCATTTAATTACATATTATCTATTTTAATTACGCATATTAATAAAAATTTTACAGCGAGGTGTTTATATGAAAAAAGCGATTAGTTTCTTTCTTCTTTTGTTATGCCTAATTGTAGTAAATGAAACGTACGCCTATTCACCAAAATCTTTACCAATCTCCCAAAACTCTGATCAATGGCAAGTGAATATTGATGAACCCAAAAAAATAAGCAAAAATATGCTTCAAGCTAAAAAAGATGAATTTCAAACCTATCAATTTTCAGTAAAAAATGTTGGAAACAGTGAAGTATATAACGTACAAGTCGAAGTCTTTCGTAATGAACCAAATACGAAAACAAAACACGAACTCTTTTCACGAAAAGAAAGTCGTCTCGCAAGCGGGAAAACCGGATTTAAACATGCTAATTTCCCTGTTTCTACAAAAGCAAATGAGGTTGATGTAATCATTACTTGGCAAGAACACCCTTTCCGCTCCATGAGAAACGGTCAAAAAGTTGAGTCTAGAAAATTTAAAGAGCATTTTGTTTTTAAAGACGAGAAAAAATAAACGGATGCGGATAAATTCACATTATCATCCATATAGCTTATTTTACTAGTACCAGTACTTAAGCAAATGTAAAAAGTCGTGGCTTATAAAATGCCACGACTTTTTATATTAATTCGTACTAATTCCTCTCGCTGTCCAAATACGATCGATATCAGCAGCATGTTGTCCGCCATATAAAAGAGCATCCGCTTGCTTAATCGCTTTTGCACCATCACTGAATTTAGAGTTAGGTGTTAATGACCAATGTGATTGTAAAATAATTTTCGTTGCTACATCACGGCCAAAAGCTTGTGCCATTTCGTATTGGCCTTGTGCCCAAATTTCCCCATCATCGTGTACTTCATTCGTTATATCTCTTGGATACACTTTATTCGTATCTAATCGGCGTAAGCACGTTGGATCTGAACTAGAATAAGCAGTCGCATCCCATTCTCCAACACATGCTTTTCCATATCCTGTAGTCGATACTGCATCTTCATACGTAGCACCTAAGAAGTCGCCAAATCCTTCTCCCATCGCTCCGCCTTCTGCTGAACTACCAAAGCCAGGAACTTGGTTATCTTGAATCGAATGCCCGTATTCATGTGCGATAATACCAGCATCTTCTGCATCATCTACTCCGCCAGTACCGAAAGTTAAAGCTTTCGTTGACGGTGAATAGAATGAGTTATCAGCTGTCGTTCCATTCACATTTACTTTGATGGAACGATTATTAATATTTTTAAACCCTAGACTTTGAATGTAACGTTGCAATGTGTCGATATGATAATACGACATCACATCTTCAAAGCTATCATTTGCACGTGTATAGTTAAATTGTAAGTTTGTAGATTTCGTTTTTGCTTTTGAAGAAATCGTTACATACTCTCCAATTAAAAACCCTGTCCCATCTAAACCTTTTAACGTAACAGTTTTCAATTGATTCGTTAGTGCTGTTGAATCCGCATCATTATTATCTTTTAATCCTGTTTTACTACCACTAGATACGACCGGATTAGGTAAAAATACTTTTCCTGACCCTTCAGCTTTTCGGTTTATATCAACCTTTTTAATTAATTTTCCATTTTCTGCGTCAATAAATGTTTCCCATGCACCAAATGGATTATTAGAATGGACTACCACTTTATATACTGGACGAGCAATTCCCTCTTCAACAATATATCCGAATTCTTTCTCTGTAGGAGCCCATAAGTTTTGCTCACTTGCTTCTCCAACATACGCCATTGATTTTTGTATTGCATCTTTTTCACTAATTTTTGTCGTTACTTCCTTCACACCTTTGACCGATTGATAATCAGAAACAGCAAGTACTCCCTTTCCCTCTCCGTTAAGAGTAACTGTAATTTGTTTTGAAAATACAGGTGCACCATTCACAACTTGTTGGAACCTAACATATGAAGCTACTGACGTTTCTGTTGTAGAAATATATTGCAAGTCTGAAAGGTCTGTTTTCAATCCATACTGCGCAGCATTTTCTTTTAAATATTCAGTTGCTTTTTTCTGTGGCGAATAAGCCTCTAGCTTTACTTGCTGCTGTTTTTCCAATGCCGAAACCGTAGAAATTGTCCCCATTACTAACGGTACTGTCATTGCCATTGCCACCATTTTTTTATTAAACATAGAACCACTCCCCCTAATAAAGTAGCTCAACCTTATCCCATTACCACTAGGCAATCATTCCCCACAAAATGGGGGGATAAAAATTGAATCTACGAGTAATTCTCTCTAAACAATTCTATTACCTTTCCATTTAGGGTGAGTGAAATTTTCTCAATATTTATGTGTAAAGTAAAAACAATACTTTAGAAATAAATTTCTTAATTCATTCCTTACCCATGAAATTTTTCATATGACTGTGAAAAAAATAGGTTGTTTTTTACCTAACGGTAGGTTGAAAAAACCGATTATGAATGATACAATTTAAATAACCTTTTTTTAGGAGGATCGATTATGAGTAAAAGTGAAGAAACACTCTCTTCAATAATGGAAGCAAGTTATCGCCTTTTTGCAAAGTATGGTATTGCTAAAACAACTTATACGATGATTGCTGAGGAAGTTGGTATCGCAAAACCCTCTATATATTACTACTTTAAATCTAAAGATGCCTTAATTGAATGTATGTTTACTGAATTATGTAAAGCTATGCAGTTCTCTTTGTATTTTCATACGGAAGAGTTTACGAAAACAAATTTTATTGAAAAATGTATTGCAATTGGCCTTAAAATAATTGATGAACAGCGAAACGACCCTTATTTTAATCGTGTGTTGCAAGAATATGTATTACTATCTTCAAGAAACAATATGTACAAAGATCGATTACTTACTGTGCAAACAGAATATTTAAACGGCTTTGAAGTACTCCTAATAAAAGCAAATGAACTTCAATTAATTGAAAAAGAAAATCTAATTTCAAAAGCTCATATGTTAGCACTAGTGCTTGATAATATCGGGAATTTTATGATGATTGATGTAAATATAGATTATAAACAAATTTGGATTGAAGCTATAAATAGCATTTTTGAAAGAAGGGATTGAAGTGAATACAAAAAAGCGCATTATCGGCTTAGATTTTGCTAGAGCTTGGGCGATGTTTGGTATGTTACTTGTTAATTTCATGGTGATAACAGGTGCAGAAGGAAATGGTCCTCCATTTTTAATAACCTTCATGTCACTTTTTGAAGGTAGAGCTTCTGCCTTGTTTGTTATACTTGCAGGCATCGGTATAACTTTAATGACTAGGTCAGCTGTTGCTAGCAATGAAAAAATAAAAATTTCTAATAGCCGAAAGATCATATGGAAACGGTCACTATTCTTATTTATTTTAGGATTACTACTCTATATAATGGAGTGGACTGGGGATATATTACACTACTACGGTGTTTATCTTTTCGTCGCTGCATTCCTCATTACAGTACGTAAAAAACTATTACTTTTTCTTTCTATCATTATTTTATTAATCGCACAATATCTTCAGCTTACTTTCAATCCCTTCGAAGGCTGGGAAGGTCCAACTCCATTTATAAACTATGTAGACTTCTGGACAATACAAGGTTTTCTTCGCAATTTATTCTTTAATGGTTATCACCCTATTTTCCCTTGGTTTTCGTTCTTCTTAATCGGTATGATAATTGGCAGGCTAGATCTTCATAATAAAAAAATTAGAAAAGGATTACTCTTACTCGGTATTACAACCACAATACTGACAGAAATTTTATCAAAAGGGCTTACATACTTCTTTATTCCATACATCGGCAAAGAGGCAGCCACATTTTTGTTTAATACAGGACCCATCTTACCAAATGTATTATATATTTTATCTGCTACAGGATCCGCTATTGCTACATTAATCATTTGCCTCTATATTGCTGAAAAATATGAAATGAATTGGTTTGTTACTTCTATTATACAAACAGGCCAATTAACATTAACTCATTATGTAAGTCATGTATTTATCGGTATCGGGACATTAATTCTATTAAATAGAATGGAACATCAATCATTACTATTCGTTTTATTATTTGCTATTGCATTTTTCAGTTTCAGCATTTTAATTAGTGTTTTATGGAGAAAGAAATTTTCTAGAGGTCCTATCGAATGGATTATGAGGAAATTAGCCGGATAAATTCACATCATACAAAAAGGAAGTTGGAATCAATCCAACTTCCTTTTTCTTTAATGAGCTGCGCTTAATTTAATTCGGACTTTTGTCTCGCCTAAAGAAAGTTCATCATCTGCATTCGTTAAATGATCAAATGTAAATTGTTTAACGAGTAAGTTTTCTTCCAATAAATCTTTATGATTCGTTAACGTTCGCTGTAGTTCTTCCTCAGTATCAAGAATAACATCAACTCGTAAATTAACTGGTAAATTCAACTGCTTGCGATATTCTTGAACAGCGCGAATGAATTCACGCGCTACTCCTTCTTGTAACAATCCTTCCGTTACATTCGTATCTAACATAACTGTATATTTTCCGTTAGTTGTATTAGAGAATCCTGATTTCGCAAATTTCTCTACTAATACATCTTCAGCTGTTACAACTACTTCTTCTCCTGGTGCTACTTCGTAAACTGCTCTTTCCGTAGATACAAAGTTTTGCACTTCTTCTTGTGATAATTGTTTTAGCCAGCCATTTACTGCATTCACATTTTTTCCAAACTTCGGCCCAGCTGTTTTAAAATTCAACTTCAATTGATATGACGTGTATTTCGTTTCATCGAGTTCAACATGGAACGCCTTCACATTTAACTCATCCATAACGATATCACGATAAGATTCCCAATCCATATCATTTTCATTATGCTCAAGTAATACAAGTTCCGCTAACGGCTGTTTTACTTTTAAAGAATGCTGATTACGGTTACTTCTTCCAAGTTCAACAACTTGTAAAACTGCATCCATTTCTGCTTCTAATTTCGGCTGAAGTAGTGATTCATTTACAACTGGATAATCCTCTAAATGAACGCTACTTCCAGTTAAATTTAAATGAATATCTTCAGCGACAAACGGTGTAAATGGTGCAATCAATTTACTAATTGTCACAAGCACTTCATGAAGTGTCTCATACGCAGCTGCTTTTTCAGCATTCATACCAGATTCCCAGAAACGATTACGTGATCGCCTTACGTACCAGTTACTTACTTCATCTACAAGCGCCGCGATTTCACGAGCTGCATTCGTAAATTGATAATCATCAAGTGCTGTTCTTACTTTTTTCGTTGTGCTATGCAGCCTTGATAATACCCATTCATCCAATTTCGTCCGCTTTACATCATATGTTTCATTCGGTTTATACTCATCTAAATTTGCATATAAAACGTAGAAACTATACACATTGACTAATGTATCTATAAATTTAGATTTTGCTTCCAGTACTGTTCTTTCAGAAAAACGCTTCGCATTCCACGGAGCACTGTCAACGAGTAGCGCCCATCTTAAAGCATCTGCACCAAACTGATTTACTAAATCAACTGGATCTAGTGCATTCCCTTTACTTTTAGACATCTTCTGTCCTTCTTCATCTAGAACATGCCCTAGTGATAACACTCGTTTATAAGGCACTTTTCCTGTGTATAGTGCTGATACTGCTAATAAACTATAAAACCATCCGCGTGTTTGATCAATTCCTTCTGCAATAACATCCGCTGGAAACTGTTCTTCAAATAACTCTTTATTTTCAAATGGATAATGATATTGCGCAAACGGCATGGAACCACTATCAAACCAAACATCAATCACTTCTGGTGTACGATTCATTGTACTTCCGCATTTTTCGCAACAAACTTGCACTTCATCTACATACGGCTTATGCAATTCTAAATCTTCAGGTGTTTCTTTCGTACTATGCTTTCTTAAATCAGCAATGCTTTTCGGTGCGAATTGATGATCACAACTTTCACATTCCCATACATTTAATGGTGTTCCCCAATATCTATTTCGGCTAATGTTCCAGTCCACCATGTTTTCTAAAAACTTACCAAAGCGTCCATGTTTCATATGATCTGGATACCAAGTAACAGAATCGTTATTTTGTAAAAATGTATCCTTAATTGCAGTTGTTCGGATTAACCAACTCTCTCCTGCATAATAAAGGAGTGGTGAATCACAGCGCCAGCAATGTGGGTAGCTATGCTCATACTTTTCTTTATGATATAGTAAACCTTCCTTCGCTAAATAACGAACGATATCCACATCACAATCTTTTACAAATTTCCCTTTTAAAAATGGTACTGCTTCTGTATACTCACCTTTTTCATCTACAACATGTAAGAATGACAATCCTTCACTTTGAACGACTCTATAATCGTCCTCCCCATATGCTGGAGCAATATGAACGAGTCCTGTACCACTATCTGCCGTTACGAAATCTGCCGCGATAACGTGGTAGCCATTTGTAACTTCTTTCATTGGAAATGGTGCTGTATAAGATGTATTTACTAATTCTTCTCCTTTATGAACAGATAGTACTTCATAGTTTTCTTTTAATACATCTTGTACACGTTCTTTCGCAACAATGTATACATGACCTTCTTGTTTCGCTTTCACGTATTCCAAATTTGGATGTACAGCGAGCGCAACATTTGCCGGAAGTGTCCAAGGTGTTGTTGTCCAACCTAGGAAATATTCATTTTCACTATCTTTCACTTTAAATTTAACTGTTGCACTTAAATCTTTTACTGTTTTATACCCTTGTGCAACTTCGTGTGAACTAAGAGATGTTTGACAGCTTGGGCAATATGGAGAAACTCTGTGCCCTTTATACAATAGTCCTTTTTCATGAATCGTCCCTAAAATATGCCATACACTTTCGATATATGGATTCTCTAACGTAACGTATGGATCATCCATATCTACCCAATAACCGATGCTTTCAGTGAATTCACGCCACTGCTTCTCATATGTGAATATACTCTCTTTACACTTTTGAATAAACGGTTCAATGCCATACTCTTCGATTTCATGTTTACCTGAAATACCGAGTTGTTTCTCAACACCTAATTCTACAGGTAAACCGTGTGTATCCCATCCCGCTTTTCTTAAAACTTTATAACCAGCCATCGTTTTATATCTTGCTACTACATCTTTAATTGTCCGTCCAAGTGCATGCCCGACGTGTGGTAAACCGTTCGCCGTTGGTGGTCCTTCATAAAATACGAAAGACTGTGCGCCTTCTCGATTCTGAATTGATTGCTCGAAAATACTTTGCTCGTTCCACTGCTTACGAATACGTGTTTCTCTCCCTACAGCTGACTCTTTTACATCTACTTTTTTCATGTACAATCACTCCTTTGAATTTTTTAAAAAAGCACACAAAAAACCCGTCCCTATAAAGTAGGGACGGGCTTACCCGCGATACCACCCTAATTCTATTAGCTCTTCACTAATAGCACTTAGCAACGTACTATCATACGTGTTCTTTGTAACGGTAGACACCCGTCCGGGCTTACTTATTTCAGCCTCGGCTCCTCGGAGATGATTTTCAAATAACGTCTGCACACCGGTTTTCAGCAACATACCGGCTCTCTGGGGAACAGTTCATTATTTTACTCTTTCTCGTCTTCAGATTTGTATACTTTGTTAAAAGCTATTCTATGCCATTGGGCAATGAATTGTCAACTAATTCGAAATATATTTTTATTTATACCCTTTTTCGCTTTTCTTATACAATTACTTTTCAAATTCTCGCAATGCTGCTAAATTTTCTTTATCCTCGATAAGTTCAGCAAAAAATCCCGACTCATCCTCACGAAGGACAATTTCAAGTTCTTCCTTCGCCTCTTCATTTCTGTTTAACCGCGCTAAATAACAAGCACGATCATATCTTGCTAACAAATCACTCGCATCAATTATTAATACTTCATTTGTTATTTTTTCTGCCTTTAGTGTTTGGCCGGAACCATGATATGAAGATGCTAAAGAAAGAAGAATTGCTGTTTCATTTGGATGATGTATAGAAGCATTTTCTAACACATGAATTGCCTCTTCAAACCTTTCTTGACTTTGATATATTTCTCCTAAAGCAAGGAACGCTCTACTTACAAACGGTGTTTGCTCCGTTAATTGTAAGGTAATCTTCTCTGCTTTTCTTTCTTCACCTATTTTAAAGAATACTTGTGCTTGTAAAAGAAGTGTATCATAATCATCTGGTAACTCTCGAACCATCTGCTTCGTTAATTCCGAAGCATCCCGTAACATATCTTCTTCCTCACACGCTATGAAAAGATTTACAAGTTGCTTCGCTACATCATAATCCCATTTACTTTCTAACGATGTTTGCAATACGTCTATCGCCTCTTTATACATCGTCACATTCTCGTAAAATAGTGCAAATCGCTGCGCTGCCATACTATTTTTCGGATTTAACTTTAACGAAAGTTCATATAAATCAATGATTGTAGTAATAATCGAAATTTCTTTTGCACGGTTTTTCATATGATAAAAAGCTCTCGTAATTATGGATTTCTTCGGCTGTTCCTTTTGTTGACGTTCAATCCATCTTTCCGTAACTGCAGATGCAGCATACATAAATGCCATACTTCTTTCTGCCTTTTTCACTTTTAATGTATGAAGAAAATCTCGTATGTTAGACAATTTCTTATGTTGCTCTATCGCTTTTACATATACATCAAATATACGTTCATTATTTACATCTTTTTGTATCACTTTCATTGCAATTTCAATTGCTTTTGCATTTCTTTTTTTCACTAACACTTTTGCATAATGATTTAGAACTTCTGTATGCTCACCATCTAATTGTAGCGCCTCTTCAATCCATGCCTGTTCTTTATCTATTTCATCCATTGCTCCATACACATATGCGATCGCATCTAATCGCCATATTTCAGGTACTTCGTCCGCTAATTGTTCTAGTTCAGTCAACAATTCTTCCTGAAGATTCATTTCTACTGAAATCTGTGCCAAATATTCCATATTAATATGCAACGGCTCTTCTTTCATCGCCTGAACCATATGACTTTGTTCTTTAGAACGGTTTTCTTCTTTTTCGTATATTTCCGCAAGCTGTAAATGTACACCGACGAAATTCCCATCAAGCTCTAAACAAGTTTCATACGCTTGCTTTGCTTCTGTCAATTGCCCTAATGCCATAAGTGTTTCACCAATTCGGTAATAAGGTAATGCCGTTTCCTTTTGTTCTATTGCCTTATTATATCTTTTCATTGCTTGTCCGTACTGTCCAATAGATTCATATAAAATACCTGTATAACAACCGTATTCACTTACTTCATTTCTTTCTTTGTGTAAAGTTCTTAAGAATGCTATACCTCTTTGTACAAATACCGTTCCTTTAATTCGGTTCACATATTCATCTAACGCACTTGCTACATTGTATTCACTCTGCTTTATACCACTCTCTAACTTAGACAATGCTACTTTAAACCCTTCTTCATTTCCACCAAGTTCAACCTCAGCATCCCATAAAACCATTCCCGCATTCATAAGAAAATCTTGGCTCTTTTCAATTTGTTTTTCAATACCGAGAATATATTCTTTTGCTTCCTTGTATTGTTCTTTCGCCATATAAACTTGCGTAAGTCCGAAGTGAGAATAAACGTCATCATGATTTTCTTCTAAAGCACGCTTATACAATGTTTCTGCTTCTTCCAGACTATCATTTTGAAAATGATAGTCACCCAATTTTACGTATAGAGGTGCTTTATCGTCACAATTCTCAATACCCTTTAATAAAATTTCTTTCGTACTTTCCTCATCCTCCAAATCAGATTCGTATATTTCCGAAAGTTTCGTATAAATGTAAGATGCATTACTATCCAAATGAATCGCTATTTTAAGCCCTTTTACCGCTAAATATAATTTCCCTAAATGATGCGCACATCTCGCTCGCTCATACCATACATGTGCCTCATTTTTATACTCTCTTAACAAATCATTAAAGATTTCATACGCTTCTTCATATCTTTCTAAATCTATCAATATTAACCCGTGATTCGTTAAAGTGAATCTTTCAGGACTACGCTCTAAAGCTACTTGAGAAAACTGCAACGCCTTTTCCAATTGATCGATATACATATATGATAAAGCGAGAAAACTCCAAGCAATCGGCTGATCTGCGTCTAATTGTAAGGAGTAACGAAAACTGGAAATCGCCTCTATATAACTTTCCTGTTCAAAAGCATATCTTCCGTTTATTAAATGATATAAAGCACGATTATTTTTCTTCTCAACACTCGCGAGCATTTGCCCAGCTTTTTCTAATTCTTGAAGGCGAATAAAACACTGCGCACCATGCAATTTAACAAAATCTGAGTTCGGAAACCTCTCCGTTAACTTTTCAATACAAGATAAAATAAACTCGTTATCTACTTCCACATCTAAATGCTTAACCGTATATAGCCACGTATTCGGATTATCACTCGTCTCTTTTAAAAATTGTATTAAGTTATGAATCCCCTCTTTATCATGTTCATCTAAATGATCCGTAAGAGAAAAAACAGATTTAAAATAATGATTCTCTTCTTCATTTAAAAATGATAGTTTTTCCTTCTTTTCTTTCGGAACAAACGTAATCGCTAAACAGCCTGTATAACGATATTTTTCTTGTAGCTTACTATATTCCACAATAACTGGTTCTATAAAGTTCGGGTCTTGAACATAAAAAGCTTGTAACGTATCATCATATCCAGATAATACTTGCACATGTGAAGCATGCTCAATGTCTATACTTAATAAAACAGGAATCCCTTCATCCAGTAGTCTCTTATAATTTTCCTCATTCCCTTTAAAATAACGATATTCATAACCTAATTCTTCTAAATAAGAAACAGTATCTGAAAACTTCGATCCTGTCATATCAAAAATAAACTCTGCTATTTCATCTTGCGTACGTTTTTCTCCCCATAACTGCAACATCATTTCTAAACTTGTCGGAACACAGTAATTATCCTTTTGTACAATTGGAACTATCGGTAAGTGAACCTTTTTTCCATCTGGATTTTTTTCTAAATTATGATATAAAGACTCTTTTAAACTTTTTTCTTCTTTTAATAACTGTTGTAAATCTATAAGTTTATTCATTTTGTAAAGTGCTTCTGCATGTAAATGTACAAAATAAGTTTTATACGCATGATAAGGAAGCTGATTGTTTATGTTATCTATTACCGCTAACATCTCCTCATACTTCTCTAAATCTAATAAATATTTTACCTTTTCAAAATGAAAATATGGTACTTGCGGGAACTTTACAATTGCATCATCGATTAGCTGTAATGCACGTTTTTGTTCTCCTTGATTCGCATATAACTGTGATAATAAATAGGTCGATAACTCTTCACAATCTTTATGCTGCATGCCAGCTATAAATTGTTCTTCTGCTTTCTCCCATTCACCTGTATGCATATAGACGTAGCCCCATTTATCAAATACGGCACGTGCACTGTACTCCTCTGCCTTTTGCATATAGATTAGTGCTTCTTCATTTCGTTTCATTTCCAACAGACATCGTACTAACGTAAAATACGTTTTCGCTAAAAGATCAGCTTCTATTTCTTCTTTATTTACCTCTTCTAATGATTCTTTTAACAACTGTTCTACTTCAAGTATTTTCCGCTCATCAATTAACTCATCACAATATAAAGAGAGCGTTCTCATATTTGGGAATTTTTTGTAGGCGTAGCGAATGAGGAATGAACTGTATTGGTGCATAAGCCCTTCATCAGTAAGGCGAATTAATATATCAAACTCCTCATGTGAAGAAATATTAGCAAGCCACTTTTTCACATAAGATAAAGTATTCGTTTCTTTTATATATGAAATTTCTTTATTTATTTCCTGTAATCCATCTACAAATCTCTTGTCTTTCAAACAAGCATCTAACTGCTTAAAATCTAGCATGTATTCACCTCGAATATTTATTTGTACTGCTACTTGCTTAGATTCTACACATCATATAGTATGTATTCAACTAAAATCTCCTATAATGGATAGTATTATTTAATATTATTCGAATTTATAACAAAATATAGTAAAAATGATTGTTTTTCTCCATATTTTATTTAATTATATGGAATAACGTAACATGTGGATCTTATCTTTCGAAAGTTAAAATCAGTACATGAAATTATATCGGCGATAATTCAAATATATCAGCGATTTCCAAAATAAACGATATCCCTCGAAATATCGCTACCTTTTAACATACTTTGTCACCAAATGTAATTTTCATATTCGGAGCGTATACTAAAGAGGAATGTAAATGAAATGCTTTAAAAAATCGTAGTTCAGCTTCATATTGAGCTAACGCATCCTCATATGTTAACCCTCTAACCATTAAACGTTCTATAAATTGCTGTTTATCTCCTGGATTGCCCGCTATCCCCTCTTCTTTTAATGAATGATACAAATCGTTTTTATCATTGTGATGTATATTAGAGTCTAAAAAGTTCACTTTATCGCTCACTCTACACTCAATATTTTTCACACCTAATTCACTTAAATACATCGGTATTTTCATACCAATATTTCCATCTTGTCCACTTCTCTGCGTGTCACTTTCAAATAACTTCTGCAAAACGCCTAACCTAATAATTTCCGATTGGTTCTCTCCATCTAAAGAGTATGAAGACATATTTGATATCCAATGTGGTTCAAAACAGATTATTTTACCACCATCCTTAATTGACTGTATCATCTTTTCTAGCATCATTTTTGGTGAACTCATATGTAACAAAAAAGCATGACAGATTGCTATATCGTATTTATCGTTCAATTCAATTTCTGTAGCATCTCCTTCAAGAAATTCTGAATCATACGGAAGGAAACGAAACAACTCTCTCGCTTCAGTTAGTAATGTTTCTCCACTATCAATGCCTGTATACTTTGACCCTTCTGGAAGTAAAGGCATTAATATTAAGCCTAAATAACCATATCCACAACCATAATCAACGATATGTACTGGCTTAGTAACCTTCCACACAGTATTTATTAAAAAGCTTACATAATCATCATTGTAATATAGATCTCTCGTGTTTTTTAAATATGTTAATTTACTATTCCAATCGTACGTTTCCAAGTTTAACGCCTCCTTTTATATACAAAACTAAAGTTCTCTATACAATAGCCGTATTCCTACACCATTCTTAAAATTTCAAAGCAAAAAAGCTAGTGTATTTTTAAAGATACGCTAGCTTTTGATTTAGAAGAAAGGTAGATGATTAGAAGTTTAATTAGTACAATCACAATCTAAACAATCCGTACAGTCTACATCGCCACAATCTGATTTTCTCTTTCTTTTGTTTCTTTTAAGATAATAATACAGTAGCCCAATCAGTAGTGCGCAAATAACAAAAGCTATTATTGCTTCTGTATACTTGTTTTGAATTATAAAACCTATTCCACTTCCGCCTGAAATAAAAATTAGGATTAAGTAAACCCAGAACATTTATGTAAATACCTCCATTAATATATGCTTTAAGAAAGAATCCATATAATGCTAGATGAAATGAGTAATCCCATACCGCTTAATACACCGGTAGTTACTCTTAGCAAATTTGTGCTGCTTCTCCATTTCCACTTTTGGGTGAATCCATCAATAAGTAACGGAATTTGAGCAGAAAAGGATAGTATGATTGCTATAAGAAATGAAGGTGTCATATAAAAATAAATTGGAAACAGTAAA
Source organism: Bacillus sp. 5w2 (assembly GCF_054353775.1). NCBI lineage: Bacteria > Bacillati > Bacillota > Bacilli > Caryophanales > Bacillaceae > Bacillus > Bacillus sp. 5w2. Next base: position 341,493 of record NZ_JBTIWT010000001.1, read on the forward strand.
ATACCGATAAGCATGCCTGTACAACGCGCACATAAAGGTATGTACTTTTGTAGTTTAAGGAAACTTCTTTCTGATCTTCTATGACAAGGAATTTGTAAAATAAAAGTTCGGATCAATATGAATCACCCTCTCTAAAAAGATTTTAATTGATTTTGCAAAAGAATTATATATCCAAATAAAAAAACAAACCAGGTTCATACCAAAACCGGTTTGCCAGTTTACTACTATTTTACATCTCCTCAGGAGCATCCACCCCAAGTAAACGTAACCCCTCTTTTAATACAACTGTCACAGCATACACTAATGCAAGTCTGCTGTCTTTCTCTTCACTCTCTTCCAATATACGTACATTTCTGTAATATTTATTGAACGATTGTGCTACATCTAATACGTATTTTGAAATAATAGATGGCTCATTTTTGTTGAAGGCCGCTTCAATTACTTGTGGGAATTTATTAAGTAATTTTACAACGCTCCAGCTATAATCATCTTTCAATGCAAACGTACACGTTTCAAATTCTACACTTTCTTTTCTTAAAATAGAGCAAGCACGTGCATGTGTGTACTGTACATACGGCCCTGTTTCACCTTCAAATTTCAGCATGTTTTCTAATGAGAATTCAATATTATGCATACGCTCATTTTTTAAATCGTGGAAGATAACTGCCCCTACACCAACTTGCTTTGCTACATCTTCTTTTTGTTTTAAGTTTGGATTTTTCTCTTCAATATTTTGTTTTGCAAGTTCGATTGCTTCCTCAAGTACTTCTTCGAGTAAAATAACTTTTCCTTTACGGGTCGACATTTTCTTACCATCTTTTAAAATGAACCCAAACGGTACATGTTCCATGCCGTCAACCCAAGTGTAGCCAAGCTTTTTTAATACAGTGAAAAATTGATTGAAGTGTAAACTTTGTTCTGGGCCAACTACATATAACGCTTTATCAAACCCAAATGTATTTTGACGATATAACGCTGCCGTTAAGTCACGCGTTGCGTAAATCGTCGCACCATCTGATTTTCTAATTAAGCAAGGCGGCATTCCCTCTTCTTCTAAATTAACGACTAACGCGCCTTCTGACTCTTCAAGCAAATCATGTTCTTCTAAAATTTCAATAAAATCTTCCATTAAATTATTATAAAAAGCTTCTCCTTGAAAATTAGTAAATTCAACACCAAGAAGTTCATAAATACGAGAAAATTCTTTTAAGGATTCGTGACGGAACCAATTCCAAAGCTCAACTGCCTCTTCATCACCTTCTTCTAATTTCTTAAACCAAGCGCGCCCTTCTGATTCTAGTTCTTCGTCGTCTTTTACCTCTTCATGGAATTGAACATATAACTTAAATAATTCACGGATTGGATCCTCTTTAACTACTGCTTCATTTCCCCATTTTTTATAAGCAGTAATTAACTTTCCAAACTGTGTTCCCCAATCCCCAATATAATTAATTCCTACAACTTCATAGCCGCATTTTTCAGCGATATGTTTCAGTGAATTTCCAATCATTGTAGAACGTAAATGCCCCATTGAAAAAGGCTTCGCGATATTAGGAGAGGAATAATCGATAACTACAGTCTTTTCACATCCTAAGTGATTTTGACCGTACTCTTCTTTCTCCGCTAAAATCGTTTTTAATACTGCATCACTTACAGTTTCACGATTAAAAAATACATTTACGTAAGGACCAACAGCCTCTACTTTCGTAAAAAATGGATCACTTAATTTCTCCGCAACTTCCTTTGCGATAATAGCTGGTGATTTTTTATATTGCTTCGCAAGTGAAAAACATGGAAACGCTGCATCTCCGAATTCATCTTGTTTCGGTGTTTCAATTAAATCTAAAATTTGTTTTTGCGTTAATCCATTCGTGAAAATATTGAATAAACTTTCCGCAAACTGCGTTTTGTAATCCATATTACAACCTCCTTATTTTTTAAAACACAAAAAACTCGTCTCTAAAAAAGAGACGAGTTTTAACCCGTGGTACCACCCTTGTTGTTCATTACGAACCACTTTCCCGTTTATAACGAGGACAGGGGGCCTCGGCTTACTCTACTATTCATTCAAGAAGCATCTCCGAAGTGCGCTTCATCTTTTTCTTCCGCACTAGGCTCACACCATCCCTAGCTCGCTTTCCTTCTAAAAAAGACTACTCTCTTCATCACAGATAGTATATTTAATTAATTATTGCTTATTATACATCTTTTCAAACAATTAGCAAGGGTCAATTACACCAAAGTGAAACTTCGCACTTTTTCTTTTGTATACGTGAAAATTGTGTTTTTCAAATCTAGAACTACGGAAATGATCTTTCAAAACGACACGCTTTCTCGCCACACGCTTCGCTTCCGCAATTGTTTCGTCAGTAATATCATGATACAAAGCGAAGTGTTTTAATCCTTTTATTCCATCTGATTCTATAACAGTTTCTTCAAACATTGGATCAAGGTACACGACATCATAACTATTATCTTCACATTGTTTTAAAAATGAGTAATGCTCCGTTTGCTTTACATTGATTCGTTGCATTGCTTCATCAATTTCAGAAACGGATGAAGACCATGTTTTCAAACCATTTCCCATGATGTAAGCCATATATTCATTGCCTTCAAGTCCTGTTACTTTTCCACTTTCACCAACAATATAACTAGCTACAATACTATCTGATGCCATACCGAGCGTACAATCTAGCACTGTCATTCCGCTCTCTAATTTAGCAGCTTGTACAAATGGATCGTGTTCTCCTCGCATTAACCTTTTCACACGAAACATCGCTGAGTTTGGATGAAAGAAAAACGACTCTTCCGTTCCTTTTGGATAAATGGCTAATCGGTTTTTGCCTACGACAAGTACATCTTGTTCATACTGCTCATGCAGTTTTTGTACTGGAATTTCATTACGTTTAACGAAAGAACGATTTAATTCTGCTGCTACCTTATTTGCATAATCTGTCATTTCTTTGCTGGTTCTTCCTGCTGTTGTTACGATCATTGTTTCACCTCTATATAAAGAAAAGAGGGAGATATACTCTCCCCCTTCTTTAGCAATTCTTTTCGAAAGCTTGTTCTAAGTTCGTAATAATTTCGTCCATAGTTGCACCTTCAATTTCATGACGGTGAATGAAGTGAACAACTTCTTTTCCTTTTAATAATGCCATAGATGGTGAAGATGGAGGAATTTCTCCGAAGTATTCACGCATTTTTGCAGTCGCATCTTTATCTTGACCTGCGAATACAGTTACAAGATGATCAGGTTGTTTTTCAGCACGAACAACTGCTTGACCTGCTGAAGGACGTGCTAAACCAGCTGCACAACCACAAACCGAGTTTACAACTACTAAAGTTGTACCTGATGCGTTTTCCATAAATTCTGTTACAGCTTCTTCTGTAGTTAACTCTTCAAACCCAGAACGCACTAATTCTTGACGCATTGGGATTACCATTTGACGCATGTATTCTTCATAAGCATTTGACATCTTGTAATCTCTCCTTCAACTTTCATTCCAAATTCATCATATCACGCTCTATTAATAGGTGCAAAAGAAAGATAACGATGATTTCATTTTTTTGTAGGGATTTCACATACCCCTTCACGGCAATGTCCAACTGGAACAAGTTTTCTATTGTTAGCGATATAATCGTATACTTTACTTCCAAATCCAAGTACAATAGATAGCTTTATAAAAGGAACGGCAAACCAATAAGATGGAACGGTCTTTGCTAATACATGTATGCTATGAATTCCGTCATACCATTTATTATTTTTTAAAATATACAACCTTTGTTCCATCTTCCTTTGTAGTTCTTGAGAAAGTTCATACTTCTCAACTACATCTTCATCTCGAAATGAAACAAAGTTCATCTTACCCTTTTTATCTAATTTTTTCGTACGTTCTGCAACCGCCGTACACATCGGACACCAACTATCATAGAAAACAATCATACATTATTCCCCTTTACGAGACTCCGTCATTTGTTTCCATACAGAACCTTTTGCTTCTTCTCCGCCCTCAATACGCTCTAATGCTAGACGAGCTTGCATTGCTACTTCAAACTCTGGATCATCTTGCGCTGCTTTTAATGCCGGAATCGCACTTTCATCTCCAAGTTCAAATAAGAACATCGCTGCACGCCAGCGTACTAATTTACTTGAATCTTTCAGAGATTTAATCATAACGAACATCGCTGCTGGATCACCTACGTCTGATAAGCAATCGCCCGCTGTACGGCGAACACTTACTGAACGATCTAATAACGCTTTATATAATAACGGCAATACTCCATCACCTTTTACCATACCTAAATACGCTGTTGCTAAACGGCGGATCGAAACTTTTTCATCATCTAACGCCATCTTCAACACTGGCATATCTTCTTCAGTAGGATCCATTTGTTCTAATGCCGCAAAACGGTTTTTCCAGTCAGCATCTTTCATCATCTCTTCTGTTACTTTATATGGCTCACGCTTTTGAATCGTTACTTCAACAGCACCTGCCTGGTTTAATAATTCTTTAACTGTTTCATTTACACGTTCTTCTGAATAAGCAGCAACAATCTCTTCTACTACTTCTTTCCCGATTTCTTCAAAATTACCGTAACGTGTACTTTGTTCCACCCATTTACGTTCTTTTACAACGTTTGGTGCAGACATTTGTACTTTCATAATTGATTCTTTAAAACGATCTGGTAAACCAACACGTTCTTCCGATGTTCCATCTGTTAACTTCACTTGCATTGGAATTGTAAAGAACATTTGAACAAACACTTTCACTTCTCCAAAATGAGCAAGTTGTTGTTCTTCACTTTCTTCCACTACTTCTTCGCCGAAAACAGCACGAACTTGTTGTAATAAAACTTTCCAGTCATACTTTGCATTTCGCTCCACCGCTAAAAAGTCGGCTACATGATATACACCTTTTATGCCTTCAATTTTCAAAATTTCTTGCACTTGCATTGGTGCTTGCTCTTTATTTTCATTTGTATAATTATTACGCGCTCCTGATGGTAATACTTCATTCAAAATAACTTTCATTGTATTTGGACTTGGCGTCGGTTCAATTGCTTTAATCTTCACGTAAAAAACTCTCCTTTATTGCATGTTCTTAGGTGTATTGTAACATGTTCCACCTTTCTAAACCTACTCGGATGCTTTATTTTGCTGATTTCTTTCCATCCTCACACTTTATCTTTCAACCTAATTGCCCAAAACCCATTGTTTAAAGTCCCCTCTTATTACGATGCGCCCTCCCGCCTTCTCTCCAAAAATGTAATGCTCTCAATTACAACTTCCGTTTTATATATTCTCTTACCTTGTTCATCCTCGTAATTACTCGTATGAATACGCCCGGTAATTCCAACAAGAGACCCCTTCGTACAATATTCAGTTACATTCTCAGCCGCTCTTCGCCAAACGACACAATTAATAAAATCTACTTGTTGCTCACCTAAACTATTTCGAAAACCTCTATTCACCGCAACACATACTCGTGCATAAGCGACGCCTTGCTTTGTGTAGTATAATTCTGGCTCCTTTGTCAATCTACCGATTAATACAACTCGATTCATCATAAGTTATACCACCTCACATATTTTTCTTCATTGTAAAGAAAAAGGTTTGAAGGGTAAAAAACGTAAAATAATATATTTTAAAGTGAAAAATATTATTTTATATCTTATAAAAACAAAAAAGAAACCTTACATATTTTAAACATGTAAGGTTTCAAAATTTATACTTCACTACATGATATGTAATATCCACCGCGAGCCATCTTTATTTCAACGCGGTACATTACATTTTCTAAGTAAAAAGTAATCGGTTTAACTTTACTCTCAAATTTTAGTTTTTCATTACATTCAGCCGCATATCCTTCTATTGCTGAAGTAATAACTTCTGCTGACGGATATGTTAAAGCTTCATCTAGTTCTATGAAAAAACTTTTAGAAAATAGTTTTTTCATAATCCCTTTCTTCTCTTTCATCATATGCCATCCCCTTCAATTCAAACTATCACCATCCATATTATACCATACCCTCAATTTATCCCGCATTAACGGGCAGTAAGAGCCCCACTGATCAAAATCTTTGAAAATAAAAAAATCCTGCATTTTTCATGCAGGATTTTTTTATTAGTCATTTTTCGTAAAGTAAGAAACAAAACGAAGAATTTCTAAGTATAACCAAACTAATGTAAGCATTAGTCCCATCGCAGTGTACCACTCCATATATTTCGGAGCTTGACTACGTACACCATTTTCGATTAAATCGAAATCTAGTAATAAGTTTAATGCAGCAACTACAATAACAACTGCACTAATAATAATACCGATTGTACCGCCTTGGTGAATGTATGGAACAGTCACACCAAACATGTTTAATAGAAATACGACTAAATACATAACCATAATTCCAAGTGTTGCTGCCATCACGCCTGTACGGAATTTATCCGTTACCTTTACTACGCGTGTTGCATATAACACTAACATTGCAAATAGAATTGAGATTGTTAGTAATACAGCATTTAAAACGATAGAATCGCCAAATTTCATTGTATAAACCGCTGAAATACTACCTAATACAACCCCTTCTACCGCTGCATAGATTGGTGCACCAAAAGGTGAAATACGCGGGAAGAACATAGACGCAAATGCGATGATTGCCGCAACGATTAAAGCACCAATTAATACAGGCATCTTCATCGTCCCCTGCATCATTTGTATGTATGAATAGACAGACGTTGCAAGTAGCAAGATAAGCATAATAAACGTTTTGCCTACTGTTCCGCCAATCGTCATCGTAGAAGCGCTTGCTCCCTCTTTACGGAATGCCTCTTTTTTCAACATTGGATTAGATGTTCTCATTTTTTCCCTCCTAAAATAGGTTCTACCAATAGTGTAAAGTTTTTCTCTTTACTTTTCAATATATGCAGCTTGTTTTTATTTTAATCCTTCAACGATGTCTGATAGTTCACTCCATCTTTCCATCGTTTTTTCTAGCTCTTCTTCTGTTTTCTGCTGTGCTTCAGATAATTCTTGTGCCTTTGTGAAGTCAGATCCAACTTTCGCAAGTTCTTCTCCAATTGACTCAATTTTCTCTTCTAGTTCGGCAATTGTATCTTCAATTGTTTCCCATTCACGCTGCTCATTGTATGAAAGTTTACGTTTACGTTGTTGTTTCGGAGCTTCTTCTACCACTTTTTTCTCTTTCTGCACTTCCGCTTTCTCAATAAGTTCTCTCGTTTTTTCCATTTCTAAATAATCCGTATAACTACCTAGAAATTCGCGCACTTCTCCTTCTCCTGCAAAGATGAACAACTCATCTACTACTTTATCTAAGAAGTAACGATCATGCGATACAGTTAAAACGACACCTGGAAAATCTTCTAAATAATCTTCTAACACTGTTAATGTTTGTGTATCTAAATCATTCGTAGGCTCATCCAGTAATAGTACGTTCGGTTCTCCCATTAATATACGTAATAAGTATAAACGTCTTCTCTCGCCACCAGATAGTTTACCAAGCGGTGTGCCATGTGAATGCGTCGGGAATAAGAAACGTTCTAGCATTTGAGATGCACCAATTACTTTTCCGTCTGTCGTATGAATAACTTCTGCAATCTCTTTAATGTATTCAATCATACGCTGATTTAAATTCATCTCTTCATTTTCTTGCGTATAATAAGCAACTTTTACAGTTTGTCCTACTTCAACTTCACCACTATCAGGAGCTAACTTGCCTGCAAGCATATTTAATAGAGAAGATTTCCCGCTTCCATTTGCCCCAATAATTCCGATACGATCGCCTGGTTTCACAATATGATTAAAATTATGTAGTACCGTCTTATCGCCAAATTTTTTCGTTACATCTTTTAACTCAAGTACTTTCTTTCCTAGACGACTTCCACTTAGTGCAATATCAACTGACTGTTTTGCAGCTGGGCCTTCTTGTCCCTTAAGCTCATCAAAACGCTGAATACGCGCCTTTTGTTTCGTAGAACGGGCTTTTGCACCACGGCGGATCCACGCTAGTTCACGACGATATAAGTTTTGACGTTTTGATTCTTGCGCAATTTCTTGCTCCTCACGCAAAGCTTTCGCTTCTAAAAACGTGCTATAGTTTCCTTCATAACTATATAGCTTTCCATTATCTAATTCGAAAATACGATTCGTTACACGATCTAAGAAATAACGATCATGGGTTACAAGTAATACAGCACCTGTATATCTTGCTAAATATTCTTCTAACCATTCCACTGTCTCATGGTCCAGATGGTTCGTAGGCTCGTCTAAAATTAATAGATCAGGTGTTTCAATAAAACATTGTGCCATTGCGATACGTTTTTTCTGTCCACCAGATAAATTCCCAACAATTGCAGTGAAATCTGTAATTCCTAATTTCGTTAATAACGATTTTGCATTCGCATTTGCTTCCCATGCACTCATCGCATCCATACGTTGCTGCACTGCAAATAATTGTTCCTGTACTTTTTCATTACTTGGATCTTTTTCGATATTTAATAACGATTGTTCATAATCACGAAGAAGACGAATTAAAGGTGTATCACCATGGAACACTTGCTCTAATACAGTAAGCTTTTCATCAAACTCTGGTTGCTGTGATAAATAACTAATTGTATACCCACGTGAATGCGTCATATCACCTGTATCAGGAATTTCTAACCCTGCAATAATTTTTAATAATGTCGATTTACCAGTACCGTTTACACCAATAATTCCGACACGTTGTCCTTCTGTAATACTACATGATAATCCATCAAATAACGGTTTTTCTCCGTATGATTTCGATAAGTTTTCCACAGTTAACATTTTCATATTTGTGCATTCCACTCTTTCATAAATTGTTCAATAAACTGTTCCATATAACGATGACGAACTTCAGCCTCTTGTTTTGCTGCGTTCGTGTTCATTAAGTCTTTTAGTTTCAAAAGTTTTTCATAAAAATGATTTAAAGATGGATCGTTATTTTTTCTATATTCATCTTTCGTCATCACTTCACGCGGAGGAATAGTTGGATCATACATTAATCTCCCTTTTGCTCCACCATACGCAAATGTGCGAGCTATTCCAATTGCTCCAAGAGCATCTAAGCGATCCGCATCTTGAACAATCTCCCCTTCAAGTGACTTCACTTTGCCACCATGACCACCCTTATAAGACATGTTGGCGATGATATGAAGAACATGTTTGCTTTCCTCTTCTTCCACATGTAACTCTTCTAACCAATCAGAAACTTTTTTCATTCCTGCTTCTTCACTCTCATTTAGCTTCTCATCTGCCACATCGTGAAGTAATGCTGCCATTTCAATTATAAAACGATTTCCCCCTTCTTGCTCGGATAAAGAAATCGCCAGTTTATGTACGCGCTCAATATGATACCAATCATGCCCACTCGCATCTTTTTCTAAAATATGTTTTACAAAAGTAATTGTTTTTTGAATCTTTTCTTGTTTTGTCATTTTATCTTCACCCAGTTACTTATTGTAACACGCCCGCATTTTTTCATCACATATTTTCTTGTCCGCCCATACACTAGGTGGTAGGCATCATCATGAAGGAGGAATAAGTATGTTCTATAATAATCAACCGCCCTACCCACAACAACCATTTTACCCTCAGGAACAAGAACAAAGGTATACAGAACAATATGAAGAACAAGAGCAACAATATGAACAAAATCCATACGCAACACCGCAATACCAAGAAGGTGATTATCCACAAAATCCATATGCAGCGCCGCAAAATCAGGGACAACAATATCAACATAATCCATATGTAGCACCACAAAATCAAGAACAACAATACCAACAAAACCCATACCCAACTCAGCCACAACAACCGCAATATCAACAACAAATGTATCAACCAAACTACGACGCACGTGTCTCACCACCTAAACCACCAACAATTGATCCAACGCAACCTCAAATTTTACCTCCTGGACCAACATTCGATATTACACAACCACAAATCTTACCACCTGGACCAATTACAGAACCGACACAACAACAAATTCAACAAGTTGTCGGTACACAGTTTTTACCTTTAAAGAAACCTGTACTAGATTTCGTAAAACCTTGGGTAGATTACGGTTTAAATGAGGCAAAACACACATCACACAAACACGCTTTAACAGAAGTTGCTGCAATTATGTTTTTAGTTGGGAAAGGATTCAACCCGACGATTGCACATTATATTGTAGAATCTTGGGAGAAGAATGAACAATTTTAGGATTGTTTATTTGATAAAATATAAAAAACACAAAAGTGCCAAACCCCTTATACCACAAGGGGTTTGGCACTTTTTAATATCTAGAACAAATTTTATTGAAATAATTATTTTTATAGATTTTCATATTTTTTTATATAGTACGTGAACAAAATGTGAGCAAATATGTGAACATATACAGTACAAAATCACACCTTTGTATACACATTTTTAGAAACATCTTACGTTTATCAAACAATAACCGAAAGACGTACCTGCAACCTCATCATATAAATAATAGATATTAAAAAGAGGACACTATAAGCGCCCTCTTCCTTAGGTTTTAAATATGTTCTCCATGATCCATAAACACTTCAATTGCTTCGTTTTGTGGTATGTCTTTTACATTAGTAAGACCAAAAGTAAAAACAGCGGATAACATCATCATTAATAAGATTGCTTTTTTCATTTTAGCGCCCTTCTTTCTATGCTCTTTTTGTCTGCATCTAAAGCGATGTGCAAATACTTGCTTGCTTTTCTGTGATTTTCTGAACCATAGAATATTTCACCTAAAAGAGAAGCATATTCTTTTACCCAATCATATAATTCTTCTTTTTCAAAATACGAAATACCTTCTATGACCACATTTTCTAATTCTTCTTGCCGTACATAGTTATGTACTGCTTTTAAAATTCGGAAATGATGACGATAACATAAGTCGCTAATCTTATAGCCATTCTCAATATATTCATTAGCGATATGACTATAACCTAACTTAAAATGTTCTCTTGCTAAAAGAAACATAGTTTTAGCGTTATTTTCTAATGAATCCTCTAAGTGTTTAATTGCTAACTCTGGCATGTTTTGACTTGCGTATAAAAGTCCTAAATTATGCTTAACCCGTTTAATAAGAAGTTCATCATTAGATTTTTGGAAGGTACCTAGTGCTGAAAGTAAATATTCCTCTGCACATTCGAATTCATTTAGTCGAATGTGTGCCATCCCTAAAGTATTTAGGCATGCTGCAGTTTTTAATTCATACCCTGGACTAATTGAAAATACTTCATTCGCCTTTGTAGCAAATTGAACTGCTAGGATCGGTTTTAATACGTGATAGTAATGGACTGCAAGCCAATAATTAAATTCAGCTTTTTCAATTTCATCATGCATGTACTCTAAAAACGTTTCAGCTTTTTCAAATTGCATTCTTGCTTCACTATGATTTGCTGTATTAATAGCGTAAATTGCTTTAAATAAATGATGATAGTACTCTAAAAATATTTCTGTAGACTCTGGTAAAGGCTCGATTTTGTCCAGAATATCTTTTGTACTATCCATATCCCGAATTAGCAGGTTATACCGTGCATTCAATAAAGCGTAGTAGACTAATATTGTTTGGTCTTCCTTAATATTATTGATTTTATTTGCAATATCTTCTTTTATTTTCTGAGACTGTAATACACGTTGTGAAATCATAGCTTGATACCAGTCGTTTAATAATTTTGTGATTTCTTCTTTAGAAATAATGTCAACACTCATCTACTTCTACCCCCTTTTGTTAAATGTTACCATGACATACTTGTTTGTATAAACAAGTTTTTGAATATTCTAACTTGAAAAACTTATTTTTGAATATTCATGTTAACAAAATGGTCCCTTTTTAAACCTCAAAAAGAACACACATTCTTTTATAGTGGAGTTAAAAAAACAAAAGTGAGGTATTACATCATGGAATATAACGGCTTTCCTGCAGTACGTGGAAGAGGTATGGTGTTAACAATAGTTAAATTTATGAGTGGATATAACGTATACAATGATTGATATTTCTCTTTTTTGTTTTTTTGTAGAAGCTATAATAATACTATAAATACTTAGTATTCATAGTATAGATAGATTGAAAAGGTATATCTTGCTCATGATAATTTTTTACGGTTCTCAAATATTAACTGGTTTGCAACATGCTCTCATTAGTTCAAATTGCATAAAATGTTATGGCGACTAATAGGAGGGAATATCAATGTATTATTCAGATTTTTACGATTGGAATAGGCAAAATCCAAAACTGATTAGTGATATTGAAAAAGCTATAAATGGAGAATTTAGTGCAATAAATTGTTATGCTAAACTAGCCAACATGGCTTCAAATCAGACAGAACAAAAACAAATTCTTGAGATTCGTAATGATGAAATAAAGCATTTTCAAAATTTTGTACAGATCTATATTAATTTAACTGGCCAACAACCTAAGCCACAAATAATTGAAGGGTGTCCTGATACGTATTTAAAAGGGTTAGAGTTTGCTATACAAGATGAGCAAAAAACTGTAGATTTTTATCTAGACATTGCAGATGAAACATCAGATGTATTTATTAAAGAGCTCCTTCGAAGAACGGCTGCAGATGAACAAAATCATGCAGTTTGGTTTCTGTATTATTTTTCAAAATTAAAGTAAGTAATAATTAAAAATCCGACTCATAAGAATAGAGTCGGATTTTTGAATAACAATTTTCCACATGCATCAATAATATACTTTTAGTTTTTCAAAATCTAAGTTTAACACCTATATAGAGGTGTTAAGAAAAACTATAGATACCACGCTATTTCCTCTTACATTCATGTTTCTTTTTATCTCTTGAGAAACTTGGCAACAGAACAGAGATTAATTCATCTACATGAACTATTTAATGCTATTAAAAATAATTTTTTTTACAATGATACATACTATCCTTATATAAATTTTTATAATACAACACGCAATCCCTAAAGGAGGAGCTACTTGTGTCTGAACATATAGAGATTATTTTGAGAACACTGTTATCTTTCTCGATTTTATTTATCGGAGCTAAAATATTAGGAAAGCAAATTATCGCTGAAATGAATACCTTTGATTTTATTGGCGCTATCTCTATCGGAAGTATTATTGCAAATTTGGCATTTAATTTAAATGTAAAAACTCATCATGCAGTCATCGCTTTTCTTATTTTAGTATTTATCATTCTAATGGTTAGCTATATATCCATGAAAAGTCGGATAGGCAGAAAAATATTTGCTGGAAATCCGACAGTCATTATGGAAAATGGGAAAATTCTAGAAAATAATATGCGGAAAATGCGCTATTCTCTAGATTATTTAAACCAACAATTAAGAGAGAATGGTATTTTTAACATTGAAGAAGTTCTTTATGTCATAGTTGAAACAAATGGTAAGATATCTGTTTTGAAAAAACCTGAATATCGTAATATCACAAAACAAGATTTGAATATACCGATAAAAAAAGAGTCTAAACTCCCCATCGAGCTAATTATGGATGGAGAAGTTATGACAGAAAACCTAAGGCAAAACAATCAGACAGAGTTAGGGTTACAATGTGAACTAAAAAAACGTAACCTTCGCTACAAAGATGTTACATATGCTGTACTTGCAGCAAATGGAAATATTTATATTGATACATATAAAGATAAAATTACTTCTCCAACGGACCAAGAATAGGTTATTTCTTCTAAAATATAGGTGAACATATCGTTGTAATTCTTCCGCAAATGTTTGTAGTTCATCTTGAACGATCCATAAGAAAATATCATCCTTTCTAATCTAGCTTGTTTAGAAAAAATAACATTTTTTTGATACTTGCGGGGTATTAAAGTTTCTTAAGTTAATGGACATGTAATGAGAACCTATCGCCATCAAGCTAAAATTTTATAATACCCCAGAATGAAAGTTTCTTGTCTTTTACGGTACCAAAGCTTATTTTTATTATTTTGGGGACAACTTGCTCTGTTAGCCTGCTGGACATGTGTCTGTATCCCTAATTGATTTCTTAAATTTATTGTTACACACCTTATTTTATACTTAGACATAATATATAACATTTCATTTAAGTATCTTAAAAGAGGTGAATTATTGTGATGAATTATTATCTTAACAGCAACAGAGTAATGGCTGGGAGCATTTCAATTCATTCAGCACAGCCGACAATACATGCAATGCAGCATGCATTGTTGCATGCAATGCAACAATGTTGTCCTGAAGCTATACATTATTATCATCCAACTATACAATACCACCCTATACAATATATACATCAAAGTATATATCCATATCCAGCTGGCTTTAGAACAACTCCATATGATTAAAACTCATCTTGTTTTTGGGTGTAAGTGCTGGGTTCATAAATATAGAAACCTTACCTATCAAATTTGGAAAAAGAGAAATAAAAACGTCCAATTATCTTGAAAACTCGACGAAACCTATATAAAAATCAAAGGAAAGTGGTGTTATTTATATCGTGCCATAGATAAAGATGGGCATGCATTGGATATTCAACTTCGTAAAAAACGGGATTATCAGTCTGACAATGCTTCTGTTTGGATATATTCCCCTTTGGTATACCAATCACGTACCCTGTCTAGAGTAATGGTATCAGTATGCTTAAAATTTATGGATTCATTGCAATTATCATGAAATTTTCACACCAGAACCGTCGATTCCTTAGGGTACAGGTAATCGACTTTTTTTAATCGTGTGGTAGATATTTTTAGTTGAAAAACTAATAATGAAAATATAATACAGCTTATGGCCCATTTTTATACGTATCTCGGCTGCCCCCTATAGGAAGCGGTATGTACATATATGTATGTACAATGATAAAGACATTCATATAGCTACGACACTCCCAAAAAAGTCTTGATAATATGGTAAAATGGAATCCTTGTATTATCAAGACCTAAATTGTAAAAACCATAAAAAATATGGGTTTCTACATATTATATATGACTAATATGTAGAAACCCTTTTACTTCTTGTTAAACAAAAATCACCTTTTTTGGAATCAGTAAACACATTGAACTGAAAAAATGAGGGTTTATCTGTATTTTTTATACATTTATAAAAATTCCATACATGTCTTATTATAAACAGACCGTTTTTTATGATAATGATGAGTTACTATTTACTGAAAATATTTTCTATTAGTCCATTTAATAAATGAACCGAATGAAAGGGTTACCATAACATATAGGAAAATTGGTGACACACTTCTACATAGACTAATGTAGAGGTGAAAGCTGTTTCCTCATCCAAGGAATGAGTTTATTTTGTTTGGAGGTAATAATATGTTCGATAAACCAAATGAGAAAAAAAAATGGGAGGGAATTCAGGCTGCGGCCTTTAATCCTAATCTAGTGGGGCCAACACTTCCAGCTATTCCTCCCTTTACTTTCCCAACAGGTCCTGTAGGACCAACAGGACTCACAGGACCAACAGGGCCCACAGGACCAACAGGACCGACAGGGCCCACAGGACCAACAGGACCAACAGGACTCACAGGACCGATAGGGCCCACAGGACCAACAGGACCGACAGGACTCACAGGACCGACAGGGCCCACAGGACCAACAGGACCCACAGGGCCCACAGGAC